>JAXDMK010000001.1:0-14545 GCA_034666105.1 Actinomycetota bacterium
CGTCGTTGTCACACCCGGGTGAAAGCCTTGGCCGATGAGACCTTCGGAGGCGGCGCCCCTGGGGACGTCCCGTCGGGTGCGGTACGTCCTCACCGCGGCGCTGATGGATGCGCGGCGGCCGCTCACGCTGGCGGAGCTCGTGGAGCTGGCGGTGCGGCGCCGCTGCCAGATGTCCGGCCGGCCGAGCAAGTTCGTGTCCGACGCCCTGCGCTGGGAGGTGCGGAAGGGCCGCGTCGTGCGCGCCGCCCGAGGCGTCTACCGCATCGGGTCGATGCCCCGCTCGACCGAGTGGTGGATCCGGGCCTGCTTGCACGAGGACGACCGTTGGCGGGCCCGCTCCGGGTCGGAGCGTGGCACGATGGCCTCATGACTCGGTTCAAGAAGGGTGACAAGGTGATCATCACCCAGGGGGAGTTCGACGGGCAGTGGGGGACGATCGTCGACAAGGACGTCATCGGCGACGAGCTGACCGTGGCCCTGGGTGAGGACGGGCGGGAGATCCGGACCCACGAGGGGCACGTCAACAGGGTCGAGGACGACTAGGCCCGTCTCCTACGAGGCGCGCACCTGCTGGGAGAGGTAGAAGGGCTCGCCCAGCTGGCGCACCAGCTCGAGCTGGGTCTCCAGCCAGTCTGCGTGCTCCTCCTCGCCCGCCAGGATCCTCTCCAGCAGCTGGCGGCTGCCGTTGTCGCTCACCTGCTCGCACAGCTCGACCCCCGCCTGCAGGCGGGCGATGGCGGCCGTCTCCAACTCGAGGGCGAGGGTGAGCTTCTCCACCACCGTCTCCCCCACCATCACCTGGCCCAGGCGCTGGAGGTTGGGGATGCCGTCGAGGTAGAGGATGCGGTCGACGAGCATCTCCGCGTCCTTCATCTCGTCGATGGAATCGGCCCGGATGTGCTCGGCCAGGTGGTCGTAGCCCCAGTTGGCGCACATCTTGGCGTCGACGAAGTACTGGTTGATCGCCGTCAACTCGGCGGTGAGGACGTCGTTGAGCACTTCGAGGACGGCGGGATTGCCCTGCACTGCTACCTCCGGGATTGGGGATCAGGCGAAACTGAGGGTGGTGCCCGTCACCCCGGTCACCGGAGCGGCGACCTCGGGGGTGCGCCCGCCGACGGCGACGTCACCCAGGCCGGCCACGCACATCGGCTCGCCGAACGGGCCGGTGGCCTGGGCGCAGTTGCCCGAGCACGTCGACTCCAGGGGCCCGGCGCCGGGGTCGAGGATGGTGGCGGCGGTGCAGGCCAGACCCGGGCCCCGGCATTCGCGCAGCAGTCGCTTCAGCGACGGCAGGCAGCCGCCGCAGCCGGTACCGGCGCCGCACGTGGCCCGCACCTGGGCGACGGTGGACGCCCCCGCCGCCACCACCTCGCGTACCGACTTCTCGGTGACGGCCCGGCACAGGCAGGCGTACATGGCGGTCAGGAGTCCCCGGCGGGGGCGGGGGCGGGACCGGGGGCCTGGTGGCGGATCACGTAGGGGCAGCCGGCCTTGATCAGGGTGTTGGCCCAGGTCAGCGGCACCCGGCGCACGATCGGGAAGCGGTGGGCGATGCCGGCCACATCGGCCTTGACCCCGTGGTCGGTCACCGAGATGCGCACCCATCGCACCCGCCGCATGCCCAACTCGGGCACCATCGCCGCGGGCACGACGGTGCCGGCGGAAGCGGGTGCAGGAGCGGGATGACGACCGGCCACCCGATGACCCTAACCCCGAACCTTGGAAGATGCAACGGGGTGCCTTAGGGATTCCTAACCACGCCCCCGGGGCAGACGGACGGGCGGGCGGCGGGCTACTGCTCGTCGCGCTTGAAGCGCTTGCGCAGCTTCTTGCCGACGTCGCCCACGGACTCCTTGAGGTTGCCGGCCCGGAAGTTTCCGGTGACCTGGGCCCAGCCCGCCTTGCCCATCTTGCGCAGGTTGCGCTCGAAGACGAAGGCGCAGAAGAGCATCACCAGGAAGCCGACGAAGCCCAGGACCAGCGACGTGGCGAAGGCCCACACCAGGACGGCGAAGCCGAGGAAGAACCCGAGGCCGGCCCACTTGAGGTTGCGCCCGGCGTGCCGGTAGAGCGTCGTCTGGCCGACGCCACGCGCGAAGGCGGGATCGCTCTCGTAGAACTGCTGCTCGATTTCAGAGAGGATTCTCTGCTCGTCCTCGTTCAGCGGCACTCGACAGCCCCTTCAAAACACCCAGCTATGGCTCCTTCATCTTCGCACAGCGTTCCCGCTTCAACAACGCGTGGCGTCACGTTCGGGGCCCGGCCGACGGCCCCCACTGCTGATCACCCTGGCGCTTCAGCCTCAGCGCCCCGCCCCGGATGAGCGACGCCGGCCCTACCGCGGCGTCACCGAACCGCCGCCGGACGTCGTCCACCGCCTGCGCCACCGGGGCCGACCCCGACCCGTCACCCGCCCGCCGGTCGTCATCGGGGCGGTCGTCGTCGAAGCTGAGCTGCTCGCCCTGCCGCTCCAGCAGGTTCGACGCGCTCACCCCCAGCAGCCGCACCCCTTCCGAGCAGTCGACGGACGCCAGCAGCTCGGCCGCCAGCCGGGCCAGGTCGGGGCCGGACTCGATCGGCGCCGGCGCGGTACGGGATCGGGTGATCGTCCGGAAGTCGGGGAACCGGATCTTGACGGTGACGGTGCGCCCGGCCACGCCCGCCTTGCGCATCCGGGTGGCGACGGCGTCGGACTGGCGCACGACCTCGACGTGGAGGGCGTCGGGATCGAAGAGGTCGGCGGCGAACGTCTCCTCGTGGCCGATCGACTTCACCGCCTGCTCGGGCACCACCGGCCGGGCGTCGCGGGCCCACGCCAGCTCGTGCAGGTGGCGGCCCAGGGAGGAGCCGAGGGCGCCGACGAGCGTGTCCACCGGCAGGGCGGCCAGGTCGCCCACCGTCACCACCCCGAAGCGCTCCAGCCGGCGGTGGGTGGCCGGCCCGACGCCCCAGAGGGCCCGCACCGGGTGGGGGTGGAGGAAGCCCAGTTCCTCGCCCGGTTCCACCACGAACACGCCCCGTCCCGGCACCGCTCCGGCCGGCGAGGCGCTGGGCTTGGCCGCCTCCGACGCCATCTTGGCCATCATCTTGCTGGTGGCCACCCCCACCGAGGCGGGCAGGCCCATCTCGGCGCCGATCCGGGCCCGGATGCCGGCTGCGATCACCGGCGCCGGCCCCAGCAGGCGGCGGGCGCCGGCCACGTCGAGGAAGGCCTCGTCGAGGGAGATCCCCTCCACCAGGGGGGTGAAGTCGAGGAAGATCCGGTGCAACTGCTGGCTGAGCTCGATGTAGCGGTCGAAGCGGCCCGGCCGGAAGATGGCGTGGGGGCACAGCCGCTGGGCCTGCACCGACGGCATGGCCGACCGCACCCCCCACGCCCGGGCCTCGTAGGAGCAGGCCGCCACCACCCCCCGGCTGCCGGTGCCGCCCACGATGACCGGCTTCCCGGCCAGGGACGGGTCGTCGAGGATCTCCACCGAGGCGTAGAACGCGTCCATGTCGACGTGGAGGATCGACAGGGGATCCGAAACCAAGCGAGCCCTCAGGGGGTGTGAGGCGTGATTCCCGAGCGGGGGCGGACCGAGGCCCGGCGGGCGGCCCGGCGGGCGTGGACCCGGCTGGGGTAGTCGCGCACGCCCCACCAGGTGACGAGGAGCAGCGCCTCCACGATGATGCGGGACGACATCTTCGACGTGCCCCGCTCCCGGTCGACGAACTCGATGGGCAGCTCGATCACCCGACCGCCCCGACGGGCGACCCGGTAGGCCATCTCGATCTGGAAGCCGTAGCCGTCGGCCCGCACCGTGGGCAGGTCGAGGCCGGCCACCGCCTCGGCCCGGTAGGCCCGGTAGCCGGAGGTGGCGTCGGCCACCGGCAGGCCCAGGGCCATGCCCGCGTAGCGGTTGCCCCAGCGGGACAGGGCCCGGCGGCGGAAGGACCAGTGCGGGATCGAGCCCCCGGGGATGTAGCGGGACCCGATGGCCAGGTCGGCGCCGGCCTCGACCGCCCGCAGGAGCGTGGGCAGGGCGGCGGGGTCGTGGGACAGGTCGGAGTCCATCTCCACCAGGATCTCGTAGCCCCGGCGCATGCCTTCGGCGAACCCGGCCCGGTAGGCCGACCCCAGCCCGGACTTGCCGGCCCGGATCATGATGTCGACGCCGCCCAGCTCGGTGCCGGCCGCCTTGGCGATCTCGGCCGTGCCGTCGGGGCTCGAGTCGTCGACCACCAGCACGTCGGCCGCGGGGACGGCCGCCCTCAGCCGGCGCAGGACCTCGGCGATGTTCTCCGCCTCCTCGTAGGTGGGCAGCACCACGAGCGTGCGCATCTCACGAGCCTCCCCGCCGGGATCGGCAGCTTGAGGGTCGTGCGGAGCGGAGTCCACCGCCGGCCAGCCTACGATCGCCGGCAGTGGAGGACGAGCCAAAGATTCCGGAAGAGTTTCTGGGGGTTGGGCCCACGGCGCTGCCGAGCGTGCGGGCCCGGGCGGTGGCGTTCGCCGCCATCGTGGTCGCCGGCCTCTGCGGCGGCCTCATCGGCCGTGCCCTGGTCCAGATCCAGTGTTCCGGCAGCTGCTCCACATCGTCCGCGGTCGGCGGGTTAACCGGGGCGTTGCTAGGCGCGGCCGGTGTCGCCGTGGTGGCGGTGCTGGTGCTGCGAGCCATGGGCGAATGGCGAGCCGGTCCGGGCGCCCGCCCACGCTGAGCGGCACCATTGGCGCTCGGCGGGGGGGCTGGATCGGCTCCATCCCTAGAACTATCGGCGTATCCGCCTGAGACCTGTAGCCCGGGACTTACACGGCGCCGCCGACCCCCGGCCGGGCTGGCCGCTACCCCGCCAACGACAGCCGGCGGAAGCCCTCCGCGTAGCGGACGCCCGCCAGCCGGCCCCCGTCCTCCGCCCGCTGCCGGAGGACGTCGCGGAAGAACTCCCCGCCCTCGCCCAGCTGGCTCCGGTGGCAGAGGACGGCCTCGATCTTGGCCTCGATCGACGACCCCACGTCGACCCACACGTTGGGCTCGAGAGTGGCCGACATGAAGACGCTCTCCACCTGGTGGGCGGGGGCGGGCCCGGGGAAGTAGTGGGGGTTGCCGGCGGCGGGCGAGACCGCGTCGAGGACGGCCCACCCGGTGATGCGGTGGTCGGCGTGGTTGTAATAGGTGTCGCCGAAGAACACCGCGGTGGGGTCGTTGCACAGCACGACCTGCGGTTTCACGTCCCGGATGGCGAGGACCAGCAGCCGTCGCAGCTCGGGCGAGTCGGGCAGCTCGCCGTCGCGGAAGCCGAGCTGGCGGCGTCCGGCCAGGCCCAGCACCGTGCCCGACGCCTCCATCTCCGCCAGTCGCCGGCGGGCCAGCTCGTCGGGGTCGGTGGCCGGGTCGAGCGAACCCTTCTCCCCCCGGGCGCACACCAGCACGTGCACCGCGCACCCGCCCGTTGCCCACCGGGCCAGCGTCGCCCCGCAGGAGATCTCGGGATCGTCGGGGTGGGCGTAGATGGCGAGGGCCCGCTCGGGGATGTCGGGGTAGACGGGGACGGGGGCGGGCATCGGGGTGGCCTCAGCCGGCGGGAGAGCTGCGGATGGCGGCCACGGCCCGGGCCAGGCCGTCGTCGTCGACGTCGAAGTGGGTGACGAGGCGGACGACGTGGGGGGCGATGGTGCCGGCCAGCACGCCCTGGCCGGCCAGGTGGTCGAGCAGCCGGTCGGTGTGGGGATGGGTCCAGGTGACGACGTTGGTGCGGATCGTGCCGGGGTCGCAGCCGTCGGGCCAGCGCTCGGCCACCGCCTCGGCCAGGGTTCGGGCCCGGCGGTGGTCGTCGGCCAGACGGTCGACCATGGTGGTGAGGGCCACCAGGCCGGCGGCCGCGATCACCCCCGCCTGGCGCATCCCGCCGCCCATGCGGGCCCGCTCCCCCCGGGCCTCCTCGATGACGTCGGCCGGCCCCGCCAGCACCGATCCCACCGGCGCCCCCAGGCCCTTCGACAGGCACGACATCACCGTGGTCACGGGGGCGGCGTAGTCGGCCGCGGCCGTGCCGGTGGCCACCTCGGCGTTGAACAGGCGGGCCCCGTCGAGGTGCACCGGCAGGGAGCAGGCGGTGGCCACCGCCGCCGTCTCCCGCAGCCGCGCCACCGGCCAGGGGGCGCCGTTGGCCGGCATGTGGGTGTTCTCCAGACACAGCAGCCCGGGCCGGGGATGGTGGTGGTGGGCGGCCGCGATGACCCACGCCACCTCGTCGGGGTGGACGGTGCCGTCGGCGTCGTCGACGGCGTGGAACTGGATGCCGGCGTTGCGCCCGCCGGCGCCGTTCTCGTAGATCACCACGTGCTGGCGGCGGCCGGCCACGACCACCGTGCCGGGCGGGGCCAGGACGCGCAGGGCCAGCTGGTTGGCCATCACCCCCGACGGGACGAAGAGGGCCGCGGCCTTGCCCACCCGTTCGGCGTAAGCGTCCTGGAGGGCGTTGACGGTGGGGTCCTCGCCGTACACGTCGTCGCCGACCTCGGCGTCGGCCATCGCCCGGCGCATGGCCGCCGTCGGGCGGGTCACGGTGTCGGAGCGCAGGTCGACGATTCCGCTCACACCGCTAACCATGCCCGTACCATGGCAGATCGTGAACTGCTCCCCCACCGCCGGCGTTTGACGGCCGACGGCGGAGGACTGCCGGACCTGCTCGACCTGGCGCTGGGGCTGGCCGGTCAGGCGTCGGCCCTCCTGCTCGAGGCCCAGCGCCACCCCAGCTCGGGCATCGACACCAAGTCGTCGGTGAACGACATGGTGAGCGACGCCGACCGGGCGTCGGAGGCGCTCATCGTGGCCGGCATCCTCGGGGCCCGGCCCGACGACGCCATCCTGGCCGAGGAGGGGGCGTCCCGGCCGGGGACGAGCGGCGTGCGGTGGGTGATCGACCCCCTCGACGGCACCACCAACTACCTCTACGGGCTGCCGGCGTGGGCGGTGTCGATCGCGGTGGAGGTCGACGGGGTGGTCGAGGTGGGCGTGGTCGCCGACCCCAGCCACCGCGAGGTGTATTCGGCGGTGCGGGGCGAGGCCCGGGCCTGGTGCAACCGGGTGCCGATCTCGGTGTCCGACGCCACCGCCCTGGCCACGTCGCTGATCGGCACCGGCTTCGCCTACCGGTCGGCCCGGAGAGCGGAGCAGGCCCTGGCTCTGCCCCGGCTCCTGCCCGCGGTGCGCGACATCCGGCGGCTGGGGGCGGCCGCGCTCGACCTGTGCCTGGTGGCCTGCGGCCGCCTCGACGGGTACTTCGAGACCGGACTGCAGCCGTGGGACATGGCCGCCGGCGTCCTCATCGCGTCGGTGGCGGGGGCGGTCGTCTGCGACTACGACGGCGGACCTCCGTCGACCGCGTCGGTGGTCGCGGCCGGACCCGGCATCGTCACCGAACTGCTGGCCACCCTGGCCGCGGCCGGCGTCACCCCCGATCCGGGACCATTTCCCACTCCATAAATACCCGGTTCGTGCCAGCATGGTCGGGTGTTGAGGCTGGTCAGCATCCTCCGCTTCATCCGGCGTGGCACGGTGCTGGTGGGTGTCGGGCTCGCCGGTGGGACAGTCACCGCCGCCGGCGTGGTGATGCTGGTCACGCCCGGACCCGGTCTGCTGGTGATCATCACCGGGCTGGCCATCCTCTCCACCCAGTTCGCCTGGGCCGGGCGGGCCCTGGAGAAGATGAAGGTCCGGGCCCGATCGGCCCGAAACAAGGCGTCGGCCCGCCGGTGCCACCGGCGGACGGAGGCACTCCACCCCCGGAAGGACACGAATGTCGAAGGTCGACGAGCACCCCGCAGCCGGGCCGACCGCTCCTGACGAGAACGAGGTCATCCGCACCGTCGACCTGACCAAGGTCTACCCGGGCACCGACTTCAAGGCCGTCGACGGGCTCAACCTGTCCGTCCGCAAGGGCGAGATCTTCGGCCTCCTCGGTCCGAACGGCGCGGGCAAGACCACCACCGCGGGCATGCTCACCACCAGGGTCATCCCGACGTCGGGCCAGGCCATCGTGGGAGGGGTCGACGTGGTGGCCCACCCGGCTTTGGCCAAGCAGGTCATCGGGGTCGTCACCCAGCAGAACACACTCGACCGGGCCCTGTCGGTGTGGGAGAACCTGTACTTCCACGGCCGGTTGTTCGGCATGCCGGCCAAGGACGCCCGGGCCGCGGCCGACCAGCTGCTGGAGCAGTTCCACCTGGTCAACTGGGCCAAGGCGTCGGTCTTCGCCCTCTCCGGGGGCATGGCCCAGCGGCTCATGGTGGCCCGGTCGATCCTGCACCGCCCCGACATCCTGTTCCTCGACGAGCCCACCGCCGGGCTCGACCCCCAGAGCCGGATCGCGCTGGGAGATCCTGGGCGAGCTGCACCGGGCCGGCCAGACGATCCTGCTCACCACCCACTACATGGAGGAGGCCGATCAGCTCTGCGACCGGCTGGCGATCATGGACCACGGAAAGATCCTGGCCCTCGACACCCCGGCCGGGCTGAAGGCGTCGGTGGGCGCCGACAGCATCGTCACCGTCCACGCCTCCGGCGACCTGGCCGTGCTGGCCACGGTCCTGCAGGGCATCGACGGCGTCACGTCGGCCATCAACATCGACGGGAGCATCGTGGTCCACGTCAAGGGGGCCGCCAGCATCCTGCCACCGATCGTCACGTCCGCCGAACACAGCGGCTTCGTCGTCCACGACCTGGCGGTGGCCGAGCCCACCCTCGAGACCGTGTTCATCAGCCTCACCGGAAAGGAGCTGCGGGACTGATGTCGACCGACGCCACCGAGGTCACCGCCGCCGGGGGGCCGACCGCCAGCCCCGGCCCCATGACCGTCGACGCGGCCCACGCCGCCCCCCGCTACGCCGGCGCCCGCCGGGGCCGGTCGGTCGTCGAGGCCAGCCGGGAGGCGTTCGTCGCCCTCCTGCAGCGCGACCTCACCGTCCTGCGCAAGAACCTGGGCGAGTTCGTCGGCCGCACCGTCATCCAGCCGTTCCTGCTCGTCTTCGTGTTCCTCTACGTGTTCCCCCAGATCGGACAGGGCATCGGCAGCGCCGGCGGTAGCGCCGGCGAGAGCGCGTTCGCCAGCATCCTGATCGCCGGCGTCGTCGGGATCTCGATCATGTTCCAGGGGATCATGGCCGTGGCCCTGCCCCTGTCCACCGAGTTCGGCTACACCAAGGAGATCGAGGACCGGGTCCTCGCCCCCATGCCCGTGTGGCTGGTGGCGGCGGGCAAGGTCATGGCCGGCGCCGTCCAGGGCCTGATCGCGGCCGCCATCGTGTTCCCGATCGCATCGGTGATCCACGCCCGGGGGGTGCACGCCCACCTCGCCGTCCATTGGCCGATCCTCGTCACCCTCCTGCCCCTGGCCTGCGTGATGTGCGCCAGCCTGGGCCTGGTGCTCGGCACCCGGGTCGAGCCCCGCAACATCGCGGCCATGTTCGGGTTCATCGTCCTGCCCATGACCTTCCTGGGGGGCACCTACTACACGTGGGGCGCGCTGGAACACGTGCGGGCGTTCGGCTTTCCGTGGTTGCAGACGCTGGTGCTGGTCAACCCGCTCCTCTACGTGACGGAAGGCTTCCGGGCGGCGCTGACCACCTCCAGCCACATGCACCTGTACATCATCTATCCGGTGCTCATCGGGATCTGCGGGCTGCTGCTGTGGCAGGGGATCGCCGGTTTCCGCAAGCGGGTGCTGGCCTAGGGCCTCCGGCCTCGCTCAGGCCTCGGTCGGGCTCACGGACGGCCGGTCGGTCACCTGGGCCTCCAGCCGCTCGAGGGTGCGCTCCATCCCCCGCCGGTTGCGGCCTCGGAACCCGAGGAGCCCGAGGGCCAACGCCAGCCACCGGGGGGCCGTCGAGTAGTCCCACGACTCGATCACCCGGGTCGACCGGCCGTCGTCGAGGGGCTCGAAGCGGTAACGCCAGCGGGCCCGTCCCATGTGGTCCCAGGCCAGGAGGCGGCCCTCCTCGAACTCCACCACCGTGTTGGTGATGCGGTAGGCCGTGCCCAGGCGCATGGCCATCCCGAAGCTGGCCCCGGGCGAGAGGCGGACGGGCGACCCGTCGCGGGGGCCCTTCACCGTCCCCGACCCGTCGATGACGGAATGCAGGGCGGGGTCGGCCACCACGTCGAACAGCCGCTGAGCGGGCGCCGCGATCACCCGCTCGACCGTGACCGCCCGGGGTTGACCGTTGCCGTTGCGCACCCGGCCGAAGGTACGGCACCGGGCGCCCTTCCGTCAGTTGGCGACGGCGGTGGCGCCGACCTCGGCCCGGTCGTGGAGGGCGAGCTCGGTCAGCCGGGCGTCGACGATGCGGGCCAGCGCGCCCAGCTGGCGGCGCTCCCGGGCCCGGAACGGCCGTCCCCGACGGCCGAGCACGAGGGCGATGGACGCGTCGGCCAGGGCCGCCCACGCCACGTCGTCGGGACCGCACTCGCCCGCCGCCACCGCCGCCGACGTGCGGCTGCCGGCCACGAAGGCGGCCAGCCAGGCGGGGGGCGGCGGTACGCCCTGCGACGCCAGCAGCAGGCGGTCGTCGAGGTCGACGGCCGCCACCCATTCGGATCCGAAGTCGGCGCCGGCGTGGCTGACCATCACGCTCAACAGCCCCGCCGGGCTGGAGGCCGCCACCAGGAGGGCCGCCGTCTCCAGGGCGTCGAGACGGGCGTCGAACATGCGCTCGGGCGCGGCCCGGACGTCCTCCACGTCGACCCCGTCGACCTGGTCGATCTCGGTGACGAGCAACGACACCAGGCTGGCGTCGGGGAGCTGTACGACCAACTCGTCGATGGCCCGGCCCGCACCCCGTTCGAGGATGTCGATGCCGACGACGTCGCCCCGGACGGCACCGATGCGGCTGGCCACCGCGCCCAGTGCTCCGGGACGGTCCGGTAACCACACCCGTACGACGAAGGTCTCCATGGGTGGCACGGTACGGACGGGGTGTAAACGGCGGGTTTCGGCGCCACGACGATGCCGTCACGGGGCCTGTGACCGGGACTGTACGGTGCTCTCATGGCACCCGGAGCGAAGACCCCCAGAGCGAAGCCCGACGTCACCGTCGACGGTGGCGAGCCGCCGGCCGAGCTGGTGATCGACGATATCGAGGTCGGCGAGGGCAAAGAGGCCAAGTCCGGCGCCAACGTCGAGGTCCACTACGTGGGCGTGGCCTGGTCGACCGGCCGCCAGTTCGACGCCTCGTGGGACCGCCGGCAGACGTTCCAGTTCCGCCTGGGGGCGGGCATGGTCATCGGCGGCTGGGACCAGGGCGTGGCCGGCATGAAGGTCGGCGGCCGCCGCCGGCTGACCATCCCCCCCGAGCTGGGCTACGGCGCCCGGGGCGCAGGCGGCGCCATCAAGCCCAACGAGACCCTCGTCTTCGTCGTCGACCTGGTGAACGTCACCTAGGTTGAGCCCGGTGCTCGCCGTTTCCTGCGCGAATCGTCGTGACGAGCCGCCGCCGCGGTAGCGCTTACGTCGTCGGCTTGGTCCCGCAGGCGGCGTAGATGGTGAGGGAGGCGCAGAAGTCGCCGGCCCGGCCCAGCCGGGTGACGTCGGCCACCCACGACGACCCCTCGTCGGCGGTCAGCGCCCCCGCCTCCACCATCGACCCGACGAACAGGGCCATGGGCGGAAGCCCGGCCGGCCCGGGACGGGTGTCGGGATCCCATTCCGTGACCAGTGCCGCCCGGGCCACGACCGTGACGTCGTCGAGGCCGGCGGCCCGGAACAGTCGGCCGAGCCGGCGACCGACGGTGTGCCCGGGCCGGCCGCTCTCGAAGTGATCGAGGATCTTGCGGGTGACGGCCGGGTCGGGGTGGTCGATGGAGAACGAAGCCCAGTCGGAGTCGATGACCGCCACCGTCCCTCCGGGACGGGTCACCCGCACCATCTCGGCCAGGGCCATCTCGCCGTCGGCCAGCCATTGGAAGGTCCGCTCCGAGCGGGTCGCGTCGAATGTGTCGTCGGGGAAACCGAGGGCCATGGCGTCGCCCACCTCGAACTCGGCCGTCACCCCCGCCGCCGCCGCCCGCCGGCGGGCCTCGTCGAGCATGGTCGCGCTGACGTCGATTCCGACCGCCCGCCCGCCGGGACCGGTGATCTTGGCGAAGCCGACGACCACGTCCCCCGGTCCGCAGCCGACGTCGAGGAAGCTGCCCCCCGGTCCCACCCGCAGCCGGGTGGCGGTGTGGGCCCTCAGGTCCCGGACCGCTTCCCACTGGGCGGTGTCGTCCATCGCCCCGATGAGCATCGCCGGGTCGGGCATACGGTCGACCTCGGCGAACGCCCTGATGATCCCGTCGTCGGCCATCAACGCAGCCTACGAGTCCTCCGCCGGTCGTGGCCATCGGTCGAGCCGGCGCCGCAGCTCCACGTACACCGTCTCCCCGACGATGTCGGCCAGCTCCTCGCCCAGGGAGTCGATCACCGGCCGGTCGCCGACGTAGGCCCGCTCCCCCTCGGTGCAGCACCAGGCCATCGTCTCCCCGTCGCGGCCCCAGTCCCGGCGCTCCCACCGGCGCACGGTGGCCACCTCGGTGCCGCCCTCGCCCGGCTCCCAGTCCACCTTGATCGGCAGCTGCCAGCACACCGACGGCTTCCACACCAGGGGTGACTCGCCGCAGCGCTCGGCCTCCAGGTGGAGGGCGCAGCCGGCGCCGCCCGGGAAGCCGGGCCGGTTGAGGAAGATGCACGCCCCGTCGACCACCCGGGTGGTGGTGCGGGCCTCGTCGCCGAAGACACCGCCCTCCTCGGCGTCGGCGTGGTGCTCGAAGCGGGACGGGTCGAGGGTGGCGGCCAGGGCGCTGATGGTGCGGGACTCGTCCTCGCCGTCGAGATCGGCCCCCAGCGAGCAGCAGCCCTGGCCCAGGTGCTCGGCCGGCTCGGGCCCGATGCCCACGCAGCCGCGGCCCCAGATGCACGTCCAGTTCGACCGGAGGAAGTCGGTGTCGAAGCGCCACCGGGTGTCGCCGTCGTCGATCTCCTCCACCGGGCCCAGCCTACGGGGACGGCGACGTCACGGATCGACCCGGTACACCCGCCCCGAGCGGCTGACGTCGGCCCACGCCAGCACGGCCGCGTCGCGGGCCCGGTGCAATCCGCCGGAGCTGTCCCGGCTGTCGCCGATGACCCGGGTGGCGGTGCTCCCGCTGGCCAGCTCGTCGAACAGCACCTGGTTGGCGTGGGTCACCGGGTCGACCGAGCTGACGAGGAGCGTCTTCTCGTCGTGGACGAGGGTCACGCCCGCCGGCGTGCCCAGGTGCAGACCGGTGAGGATCGGGGTGACGACACCGTCAGCCACCCGGAACACCCGCCCTTCGCCGGCGCCGGCGCCCTGGTCGCTCACATAGGCGACCCCGCCGGCGGCGACCACGACCGAGTCGGGCGAGACGAACGGTCCGCCGGCGGCGACGGTGACCACCACCCCGCCGGTCGCCGGCACCCGGAACAACCCGACCGCGCCGTTCGCCGGATCCATCCCGGTGAAGTACACGTCGTCACCCACCACGTCGACCCCTCGGGCCGACCGGCCCTCGGTGCCGGGGACGACGACCGGAGCCGGCTGGGGGCCGGTGGACGGCAGGGGCACGGTCAGCACGGCGCCGTCGGCGACGAAGGCCCGAGCCCCGTCGTCCGCCACCGCGATCCCGGTGGGCCGGACGAGGGGAGCACCCTCGGCGACCGTGATCGCCGCGCTCGCCCCGTCGGCGGCGGTGCGGAGGACGGCGCCGCCGGCGTCACCCGTGGTCGTGAAGTAGATGACGCTCCCGTCGGGCGCGGGCGCGGCGTCGAGCGGCTGACGGGTTGGCTCCGTCTGGGCCACCACCTTCACCGAGCGCAGGGCCGTCGGGTCGGCGGTGGTCGCCCGCTTGCCGCTGTCGCCCCCGCAGCCGGCCAGGAGCACCGCGGTGGCCACCGTGACGATCGTCCAACCGGGCATCTTCCGCATCGCGCACCCCGATTCTTCGCGAAACCTGGCCCCTGCCAGGCCCACCCCGTCTTCGGCGCCGGTCCGCCCCCCGGATGGCGCGCGTCTACAGCTTGGTGAGGGCCCGCCGCAGGTTACGCACCGCCTGGCCGATGCGCTGCTCGTTCTCGATGAGGGCGAAGCGCACGAACCGGTCGCCCGTGGCCCCGAAGCCGATGCCCGGCGAGGTGGCCACCTTGGCCTCGTTGACCAGGAACGACGCGAACTCCAACGAGCCCATGTCGCGGTAGGCCTCGGGGATCGGCGCCCAGGCGAACATGGTGGCCTTGGGCTTCTCGATCTCCCAGCCGATGCGGTTGAGCCCGTCGCACAGGGCGTCGCGCCGGCTCCAGTAGATCTCGTTGACCTCCTTGGGATAGTCGGACGCCTCGTTCATGGCCACCGTGGCCGCGATCTGGATGGGCTGGAAGGCGCCGTAGTCGAGGTACGACTTGAGCTTGGCCAGGGCCTGCACGATCTGGGCGTTGCCCACCAGGAAGCCCACCCGCCAGCCGGCCATGGAGAACGACTTGGTGAGGGTGTAGAGCTCGACGGCCACGT
>JAXDMK010000002.1:0-12273 GCA_034666105.1 Actinomycetota bacterium
CGCCCCCCACGACCGCCGTACCTCAGACCACGACCACGGCCGCCCCGTCCCCGCTCGTGCTCGCCGTCCAACTCCCCACCACGACCGTCGCCCCCGCGGCCGTCGCCCCAACCACAACCGTCGCCCCAACCACCACCGCCGCCCCCACCACAACCGTCGCCTCCACCACGACGCTCCCGCCGGCGGCCCCGACGCTGCGGGTCACCACCCGTGACGGAGACCCGTCGGGCCCGCCCGGCGTGGGACTGGTCGCGTCAGGCGAGAACTACACCTGCTCCCGGGTCACCCTCGAGTTCTCCGGCGAGCGCCTCGACCAACCCGACGTCCACCGCGGCGCCTTCCGTGACTCGGCCGCCGACGTCCCCGGCGACGCCCGACCCGGCGCCCACACCGTCACCGCCGACTGCGGGGGCCCGGTCCTGGCCTCGGCCTCCTTCCGGGTGACCGACCGGGCGATCCACCGCCCCGACCTGGTGACGTCCCTGCCCAAGCCGGAAGACATCTCCTTCTCCCTGGACGACCTGGCCAAGAGCGCAGGCGCGGCCCTCGTCTCCCTCCCGATCATCTTCTTCCCCTTCGCCGTGGTCGAGGAGGTGATGGACGACCACTACGCCGAGATCCTGGGCTGGTTCGGGCTCACGGCGAGGACCACGGACAAGGTCGGATGGGCCGCGGTGCCGGCGTTCCTGGCCTTCATGGGGGTGGCGGCCGCCGTCTACACCGCGCTCGATCCCACCGCCGGGCTCAACATGACCACCGTCGTGATCTTCGCCGGGCTGCTGACCGCGCTGTGCCTGGTGGTCCTGAGCGAGGGGATACCCGCCCTTCTCCGCGCCCGCCGCCAGCGGCAGCGGGCACCCATGCGGGCCCTTCCCGGCAGCCTGGTGCTGGCCCTGATCGTCGTGGGACTGTCCCGGCTGATCCACTTCCATCCCGGATACGCGTTCGGGGCCGTCGCCGGCTTCAACGTCGCCGGCCACCTCCAGCGCCGCGACGAGGGACGGCTCAAGGCGGCGGCCGTCCTCTCCATCCTGGCCGTGTCGCTCCTGGCCTGGGTGGCGTGGGCTCCGGTCTCCGAGCTCGCCTCGAAGGCCAACGCCGGCCTGGGCGTCGTGATCCTGGAGACGGCCCTGGCGTCCACCTTCATGGTCGGCCTGGAGACGTGCCTCGTCCTGTCGCTTCCGATCCGGTTCGTCAACGGTGGCTATGTGGCGGCTTGGAACAAGTGGGCGTGGGCGGGGATGTTCGCCATCGTCCTCTTTCCCGTCATCCACATCATGTTCGCCGGGAGCCAGCACACCCTGGTCACCGACGGCGTCAGCCGGGCGGTGATCATCGCCGTGATGTCGGCCTTCGCCCTGTTCACGGTCGCCTTCTGGGGGTACTTCCGGTTCCGCCCGGAGCGCCCCCACTCGTCGGCGGCGGCCTAGATGCAGTAGCAGGCCAGGGGCCCGAAGCCGTTGAAGCCGACCGTCGAGTAGCAGGTGGTGTAGGCCCCGGCGGCCAGGATGTCGACCGTGTCGCCGATGGAGAGGTCGAGGGGCAGCCGGTAGTCCTCCTTCTCGTAGAGGATGTCGACGCTGTCGCAGGTGGGACCGGCGATCACCACCGGACCCACCGCTCCCCCGTCCCGCGACGTGAGCATGTGGTACTTGATGGCCTCGCCCATGGCCTCGGCCAGGCCCCCGAAGATGCCGACGTCGAGGTAGACCCAGCGCTTGTCGTCGCCTTCGCATTTCCACGACACGAGCACGACCTCGGACCGGATGACGCCCGCGTCGCCCGTGAGGTACCGGCCGGGCTCGACGACCATCTCCGGCAGGTTGCCGCCGAAGTGGTACTCCATGGCCTTGGTGATCGCCTCGGCGTAGGCCTCGATGGGCGGGACCTGGCCCCGGTAGTGGGCCGGGAAACCGCCGCCGATGTTCACCATCCGCAGCTCCACGCCCGACGACGCCAGCTCCGAGAACAGCCGGCCGGTGAGGGCGATGGCTTCGTCCCACTGGCGGGGGTGGCGCTGCTGCGAGCCCACGTGGAAGGTGACGCCCGCCGGCACCAGCCCCAGCCGTCCGGACAGGCCCAGCAGGCCGGCGGCCATCTCGATCTCGCAGCCGAACTTGCGGGAGAGCGGCCATTCGGCGCCCTCGTTCGACGTGAGGATGCGGCAGACCACGTCGGAACCGGGGGCGGCCTCGGCGATCTTCTCCAGCTCGCCAATGCTGTCGAAGGCGTACATGCGCACGCCCCGCTCGTAGGCGTAGGCGATGTCGCGGGCCTTCTTGATGGTGCTTCCGTAGGACAGCGAGGCCCCGGACACGCCCGCGGCCAGGCACAGATCGATCTCCGACGGGCTGGCCACGTCGAAGCTGGCCCCCAGGCCGGCCAGCACGCCCACGACCTCGGGCGCGGGGTTGGCCTTCACCGCGTAGTAGACGCGGGCCAGGGGCAGGGCCTCGGTGAGATGGCGGTACTGGGCGGCCACCACGTCGAGGTCGAGGACCAGGCACGGGGTGGGCGGCCGCACCTCGTCGAGGAAGCGGGCGATCTTCGGATTGAGCGACGCGGGGTCGACGATGTCGGCTCCCGGCCGTCCGATCAGTGTGATGGTGAGTCCTGTCGGGTCACGGCCACTCCCTTCGCAACCCGGTCGACGATACAAGCCGCCGGCACGAGTGTCGACGATTGTGGCCGCCCGTGCCGCCGATATGGTCCTCGGGATGGACGCCCTCCCGGACGAGTCGTTGCTGGCGCTGCTGTGCTGTCCCCGCGACCGGTCCGAGCTGCGGACCGACGCCCGGGAAGGCGTGACTGTCCTGGAGTGCCTGGCGTGCGGCGCCTCCTACCCGGTCCGGGACGGGATCGTGTCCTTCCTCACGCCGGAGCAGCTGAGCGAGCAGGAGCTGCGGGAGCAGTCCAGCCGCGACGACGAGAGCGTCTGGTACGACAGCATGTTCGAGGGTTACACCAACGCGGTCGAGGTCCCCACCGTCCTGGCCCGCATCGGCCACCCCCACGGGCCCATCCTCGACCACGGGGCCGGCACCGGGCGCATCACGTCGGCCCTGGTGGAGCTGGGACAGCCCGTGATCGCGGTCGACTACAGCGCGGTCAGCCTGCGCACCCTGGTCGCCCGCTGCGAGGGCCGGGGCGCCGGCCCCGTCCTGGCCGTCCAGGCCGACGTCCGCCACCTGCCGGTGCGGGACGGGGTGATCGCCGCCGTCACCTCGGTCGAGATCTACGAGCACGTCCGGGGGGGAGACGAGCGGCGGCGGGTGCTGCAGGAGCTGGCCCGGGTGCTGTCCCCGGGCGGGGTGCTGGCCATCTCCACCTTCAACTTCAACCTCGTCTACCGGCTGTGGGCGCTCAAGGGCAACGTCGGCGCCCGGGAGGGGGAGCACCTGCTGGGGGGCGACTTCTACTATTACCGGTTCAGCCACCGGGAGTTCCGCCAGGAACTGGCCGCCGTCTTCGACGTCGACCACGTGGTCGGGATCCGCAACATCCCCGCCCGCACCCTGAGCGGCGTGGCCCGCCGGGTGGGGGCCAACGGGCTCGCCGACCGGTTCCTCGACTTCATGGTCGAGCGGGGCCATCGCCTCGACTGGGCCCTCGAGCGCACCCCCCTGTCGAGGCCCCTGGGGTTCTTCTGGCTGGCCCGGGCGGTGCGAAAGCCGGGTTGATTCCGGCCATTTCCGGCATCGCGGCGTTACGCTCTACCCCGTGGAAGCCATCCTGCTCAAGACCGCGCTGCTCGTCCCCGGCGACGACATCATCGAGGTCGCGCAGGCCGCGCTCGACGCGGCGGCCGTCGATCCCCGGCCCGACGACGTCCTCGTGATCTGCGAGACACCCCTCGCCATCTGCCAGGGACGCATCGTCCGCCTCGACGATCTGCGCATCAGCCGGGGGGCCCGCGTCCTCAACTGGTTCATGAACGCCGACTCCAGCATCGGCACCGTCTACGGCATGCAGACGGCCATCAACCTGGCCGGTTTCTGGCGGATCCTGTTCTCGATGACCGTCGCCGCCCCGTTGCGCCTGGCCGGCCGCCGGGGCGACTTCTACCGCCTGGCCGGGCGCCAGGTGGCGTGGATGGACGACGTCACCGGCACCATGCCGCCCTACACCCAGGACATCGTCCTCGGCCCCGAAGATCCCAATGGCGTGGCCCGGGCCGCGGCCGCGGTCCTCGGCTGCGGGGCGGCGGTGGTCGACGCCAACGACTACGGCAACTTCGAGATCATGGGCGCCTCGTCCGGCATCGACGCCGACATGGTGGGCCAGGTCATGCGCCGGAACCCGCAGGGCAACGACGACGAGCAGACCCCACTGGTGCTGGTGCGGCCGTGACCCCCGCCACGAAGGTGCCGGTGGCCCTGGCCGCGGCCGCCGGCGGAGCCGCGGTCGGGCTCAGGACGTTCAAGTGGTGGCGGGGCGACAGCCGCATGGTGTGGCTGTCGGAGGTATTGGGCGAGGTCGACCGCCTCGACGGCACTCTCACCGGAGTGATCGGCATCCAGAACCAGGGGCGGTCGCTGGGCGTGGTGCGCCGGGTCGAGGGCCACATCGTGTCGGGGGCGAGCGGGGCGGTGCTGTGCACGCTCCAGGGCAGCCGGCCGCCGGAGCGGGGGTGGTGGGTGTCCAACCTGCTCCGCCCGGGGATGTCGTGCGTGGCCGAGGTCGACCTGCTGCTGGAGGCGGAGCCCACCGGGCCCATCGTGATCGAGCTGACCCTGCAGGAGATGGGGCGGCGGGTGTTCCAGTACCGCACGGCCCGGGTCCACGTGCCCGTGCCGGCCGCCGTCGGCAGCCGGTAAGCCGGGTGCGCGTCCGCCTGTTCCTGGGCCTGACGGTGGTCGCGGCGGCCGCGGTGGTGGCCCTGGCGGTGGTGCGCCACGCCGGATCCGGCCCGGCCCTCGACGACACCGCCACCATCGGGCGGGCCCGGGCGGCCACGACCGTCGCTCGGCCGTCGACGACGGTGGCTCCGGCGACCACGACCACGGTCGCTGCGCAGGCGGAGGCTCGCGGGCTGGTGCCCGACGCATCGGCCGGCCAGGAGCCGCCGCCGGGCCTGGTCATCACCAACTCGGGGTCGGCGACGGCCAGCGTGGGCGGCAACGTGGTCTCCGGCGGGACACCCGTCACCGTGGTCACCGGCGACGCCACCGCCGTCGGCAACAGTTCGACCGTCCGGGCGCCCTGACGCCGATGCCCCTGCGTCTGTACAGCGTCACCTTCGACTGCGCCGACCCGGCGGCCCTGGCCGGTTTCTGGGCCGCTCTCACCGGCTACCGCATGGGGACGGTCAACCCGTTCATGGCCGAACTGGGCCGCGACGGACCGGATGACGGCGGCGCCGACGGCCCTCGCATGATGTTCATCAAGGTCCCCGAGGGAAAGTCGGCCAAGAACCGGGTCCACCTCGACCTCGGCGCCGACGACCTCGAGGACGAGGTGGAGCGGGTGCTCGGACTGGGAGCGGAACTGGTTGGCCGCTACGACGAGTGGGGCGCCACGTGGGCCACGTTCCGCGACCCGGAGGGCAACGAGTTCTGCGTCGGCCATCACCCGCTGGCGGCCCACTCGTGACCCGCCCCGACGTGGGCGTGACCTCGGCCGGCGGCGGCGTCTACCAGGTGGTGGTGGGCCAGGGCTCGTCGGCGACGGAGCACCGGGTGACGGTGCCGGCCGACATGCTCGACGATCTCGGCCTGGTGGGCATCGACGAGTCGACCCTGGTGCAGGAGTCGTTCGCCTTCCTCCTGGAGCGGGAGCCGGCGAGCAGCATCCTGGGCACGTTCGAGCTCACCGTCATCGGCCGCTACTTCCCCGAGTACGAGCAGGAGATCCGCCACCGCCTCGGGTGACGGATGGCCGTAGCTCTCACCCGGGCGCGCCCGACCTACGGTCGCCCAATCGGCCGTCCGACCTGGGGCAGCCGACGCAGGCGGCCCGTTGGTAGCGATGGATGCGCCCTTCGCGGGTGGCACCCCCTCGCTCATGGCGGGGGCGGAGGTCGGGGCTTGTGGCGCAGGCGGTTGTGGAAGGCGCAGGCCAGGCGGCCGTTCTCGTCGATGGTGAGGCCGCCGACGGCCCAGGGCTCGACGTGGTCGACCTGGCAGTCCTCCACGGTGGCGTCGCACAGGGGGTGGAAGCACTCCCGGTCTCGCACCTCGACCGACCGGCGGGTGGCGCCGGTGAAGATCCGACGCCGGGTGGAGACGTTCGTGACCCGGTCGGGACCGTCGAAGACGACCCGCTCCACCCACGCCTCATCCAGCCACGGCACCAACGACCCGGGCGTGACCACCCTTCCGTCGGCCAGCTCGCACATCCGCCCGGCGAAGGTCTCGTAGCCCACCAGCACGGTGAACAGCGGCTCCGGTAATCGGGTGCCAGCCGGAACGGCCATCGCCTTGCGGGCCATCTCCACCAGGGCGTCCGCCCTTCGTTGGGCGGGGTTGCGGGAAAGATCGGCCCCGCACAATCCATCTCCCACCCGGGCCTTGGCTTCGGCCCAGTCGGCGGCGAAGAGCTCCTCCTCGATGGCTTTCAGTGCCCGGCTCACGATGTGGCCCGATATGGGGTCGAGGATGCCGTCGAGGAACCATTTCCCCTCGAAGCCGCACGACAGGTGTAGGCGACGAGCCCGGTGCTGGGCGGCCGCCTTATCCTCGGTTCCGTCGGGATCGGCGTGCTGGGACCAGTAGTGCAGCGCCCGCAGGAAATGGCGGTGGGGCAGGCCCTTGGCCTGGTCGACGAGCATCGCCTCGTCCCGGGCGAAGCACTCCGCGGTCGCGTCGGTACGGGCCTCGGCCAGCGGGCTCACCTGGGCCTCGCCGATGTCGCCCGCCAGCCACGCCGCCTCCGTCGCCGGCATCGACCGCAGGTCACGACCCAGACGCACCCGCCGCCGAGCCATGCCCACCGGCAGGCCGCACTTCGCCGCCACCCACGCGGCCGCCGACCGGGCTCCGTCGGCGGCCCACGACCCGCCGGCGTCGTAGGCGGCCGTGGCCCGGGTCACCACCGCCTGCAGCCGAGCCACCTCGCGGTGCAAGGCGATGATGCTCTCGCCGTCGGCCAGCGTCGACGGATCGGCTGCGCACAGCGCGTCGAGCGACATCGTCAGACCTCGCACCACGTCCATCGCACCGCTCCCTCGAACGACGAGGGCATGACCAAGGGGGGAGTTGCTCTATCCTACACGAACATATGTTCCTAGTCAAGTCATCGTGAGCGACGTGTCGCCTATGGGAGGACGCGGCTCCGGGTCCTCGGCGCTCGACCTGCGCCGAAGATCTGCGCCGGGAGGGCTCGTGCTACCTTCCGGGGACTGGCCGCCGGGGATCACCAGGAGCGCATGCAGTCCACCAGAGCCCTTCCGGCCGAGCCGATCGAGTCGTCGGCGTGGCGGGCCGCACTCCTCGCCGCCGGCATCGCCGCCGGGGTGGCGGTGGTCCTGTTCGTGGTATCGGGGCTGGCGGTGGCCCTGCTCCCGTGGTCCGGCCAGCCCCACGTGGCCCCGCCCTTCACCGGTCACCGGTGGGTCGAGGGATGGGCCCAGTGGGACTCCGGCTGGTACTACCGCATCGCCCACGACGGGTACTCGTACGTCAAGGGCCGGCAGTCGACGGTGGTCTTCTTCCCGGTGTACCCGTTGCTGATGCGGGCGACGGCGGGGGTGGTGGGCAGCACCTACGTGGCCGGGATTCTCGTCACCACCGCCGCCGGAGTGGCCTCCGCCGGCCTGTTCTTCACATGGGTCCGGGAGCGGTTGAGCCCGGGGGCGGCCAAGGCGTCCCTGCTGCTCTTCGTCCTCTACCCCTACGCCTTCTTCATGTTCGGGGCTGTCTACGCCGACGCGGTGTTCATCCTGGCCGTCATCGGCGCCTTCCTCCTCCTCGAGCACGACCATCCGTGGCTGGCGGGACTGGTGGGGGCGGTGGCCACCGCCTCCCGGCCCATGGGCGCGGTGCTGGTGATCGGCCTGGCCGTCCGGGCGTGGGAGCGTGGCCGGGAGGCGGCCGTCGCCGCCGACACCGCCACCGCCACCGCCACCGCCGACACCCCCGACACCGACACCGTCCCCACACCGACCTGGCGGTGGCGGGACGCGGGCGTGCTCCTGTCCGCCGGCGGGCTGGCCGCGTTCTCGATCTACCTGTGGTCCCGCTTCGGCGACCCGCTGGCCTTCCTCACCGGCCAGGCCGCGTGGGACCAGTCGGCCGGCCTGCACACGTGGCTCAAGATCCAGTTCTTCAAGGACGTGACCAACTTCAGCAGCCCCCTCGCGTGGCTGACCTTCGTCGCCCATCCGATCCTCACCTTCGCCGGCCTCGCCCTCGTGCCCCGGATCTTCCGCCGCTTCGGGAAGGGGTACGGCATCTACGTCCTGCTCCTCATCGGCCTGTCGGCCCTGTCCACCAAGAACTTCTTCGGCATGAGCCGCTACCTGCTGGCCGCCTTCCCCTGCTTCGCGGTGGCGGGGGAGCTGGTGGCCGATCGCCCCGCCGTGCGCCGAGCGGCCACCGCCGCCAGCGCGGCCGGGCTCATCGCCCTCACCGCCGCCTTCTCCCGCGGGTACTACCTCTCGTGACCGGGCTGCGGCCATGAAGTTGCTGATCGTGAATGCGGACGACTTCGGGCTCACCGAGGGCATCTCCCGGGGCATCCTCGCCGCCCATCGCACGGGCATCGTCACCAGCACGTCGGCCCTGGCCATCGGACCGGCCTACCCCAAGGTGGCACCGTGGCTCGCCGACGAGCCCGCCCTCGGCGTCGGCGTCCACCTGGCCGCGGTGGGGGAGGACCCGCCCCTGTTGTCGGCGGCCGAGATCCCCACCCTCCTCGGGAAGCGGGGCCACCTGAGCCCCGGCTACAAGGGCTTCATCGCCCGGGCCGCGGCGGGGCGGGTCGACACCGAGGACCTGCGCCGGGAGTTCACCGCCCAGCTGGAACTGGTGCAGGAGCTCGGGATCCCCATCACCCACCTCGACGCCCACCAGCACATCCACCTGTGGCCCCTGGTGTGCGGGGTGGTGCTGGAGCTGGCCCGCCGCTACCAGATCCCGGCCGTCCGGGTGCCCCGGTTCCGCTCGGTGTCGCCCGCCGGCATCGGCGTCACCGTCCTCGGCCGGCGCCTGGCCCACCGGGCGGGCGCGGCCGGGCTCAAGTTCCCCGAGGACGCGGTCGGCATCGAGTGCGCCGGCTGCCTCGACCGCGACCGCCTGCCCAAGGTCCTGGCCCGGCTGGCGGCGGGCACCCGGCTCTCGGTCGAGCTCACCGCCCACCCCGGGGAGGGCGACGACGCCGACCGGGCCCGCTACCGGTGGGGTTACCGCTGGGAGGACGAACTGGCGGCCCTGGCTGCGCCCGAGGCCCGCGACCTCGTCGGTCGCCACGGGTTCACGCTCGCCACCTACGCCGACCTCGCCCACCAGGCCTGACGCGAAGGATGGCCAACGCCAGGTCGGTCTCGGTGAGCCCCGCCCGGACGGTTCTCCGCCTCTACCGGCGGGCGCCGCTGGCCGTCCGGGCCCACGTGCGGGTGCGGTGGGCGACGTGCCCGATGCAGGCGGTGGCGGCCGCCGTCCCCCGCGAGGGTCGGGTTCTGGAGGTGGGCTGCGGCCACGGCCTGCTGGCCAACTACCTGGCCCTCGAGTCCCCCGAGCGCGAGCTCCACGGGATCGACATCGACGGTCCCAAGATCGAGGCCGCCCGCGCCGCGGCCGAGACCGCGGGATGGGGAACCGAGTTCACCACCCCGCCCCCCGGTCGCCTCCCGGATGGGCCGTGGGACGCCATCGTCATCGTCGACGTCCTCTACCTGCTCACCGAGGACCAGCAGCGCCGGCTCCTCCGCGACTGCGCGGCCGCCCTCGGCCCGGGAGGGGTGCTGGTGGTGAAGGAGATGTCGCCGTCGCCCCGGTGGAAATCGGCGTGGAACCGGGTCCAGGAGACGCTGGCCGTCCGGCTCCTGCGCATCACCGAGGGGGAGGGCGGCTTCATCTTCATGACCCCCGACCAGCTGGCCGCCTGGATGACCGACGACGGTCTCGTCGTCTCCCACCGGCCGCTGCACAAGGGCTATCCCCACCCCCACCACCTGGTCGTGGGCCGGGCCGGGGGGACCAGGGCATAAGCCGGAGCGGGGCGTAGGATGGGCCATCGGATGACCGAGATCGCCGCAGTTGCCGAGGACATGGGCCGGGCTTCGCTCGCGCTGGCCCGCCGCTTCAACTCGGGAGCCACCATGTGGTGCACCTCGCCCAGTTGGCCGTTCCACGCTTCGCACGTGGCGGTGGAGTTCGTCCACCCCGTGATCGTGGGCAAACGGGCCCTGGCCGCCGTCACCGTGCCCATCGGGGCCGACGTGGTGGCCACCCTGCGGGCCAACGTCCGCCCGGGCGACATCGTGGTGGCCCTGGCCGACAGCGACGACCCCCAGATCGTCGACGCCATGCGCCGGGGCGAGGCGTGGGGCGTGGAGACGGTGTGGATCGGCGCCGGCGGCGAGCGCCCCCGCTCGGGCTCGTCCGACCACATCATCTGGCTCGACACCGACGACCCGCTGGAGGCGTCGGAGTGCTTCGTGCGCATCTACCACCTGCTGTGGGAGCTCACCCACGTGGTGTTCGAGCACCCCGGACTGCTCAAGGAAGACCCGAGGAACGTGGTCTGCGACGAAGAGGTCTGCATCACCTGCTCCGACGAGGGCCGCCTCACCGAGGTCGTCTCCGTCGAGGGCGACGAGGCGGTGGTGAAGGCCCTGGGCGTCGAGGAGCGCATCGACGTGTCCCTGATCGACCCTCCCCGCCCCGGTGACCTGGTGCTGGTCCACGCCGGGTTCGCGATCCGATGAGATTCGGCCGCGGATGAAGGAGACCACCGACTTCCTCTATCCCTTCATCGAGGGGGACGAGACCGACGCCACCTCCCTGCTGGTCGACCTGGCCACCTCGGCGGAGGAGAAGTGGGCGGTGAGCACCGACCTCAAGGTCGTGACCCTGGCCCGGGTGGAGGAGCAGCTTCGCACCATCGCCGGCCTCATGGCCGAGCGCTTCGCGGCCGGCGGCCGGCTGTTCGCCTTCGGCAACGGCGGCAGCGCCACCGACGCCGACGGGGTGGCCCAGCTCTACACCCGGCCGCCGTCGGGCAAGGCCCTACCGGCACGCTCGTTGGTGGAGGACCGGGCCGTGATCACCGCCCTCGGCAACGACGTCGGCTACGACAAGATCTTCTCCCGCCAGATCATCGCCCACGCCCGGGCCGGCGACATGGCCCTGGGCTACTCCACCAGCGGCAACTCCGAGAACCTGCTGGTCGCGTTCGCCGAGGCCCGCAAGCGGGGCCTGCTCACCATCGGCTTCGCCGGCATCGACGGCGGACAGATGGGAGTCGACCCCAACGTCCAGCACTGCGTGATCGTGCTGTCGCAGAGCGTGCACCGGGTGCAGGAGACGCAGGCGTCGGCCACCCACGTGCTCTGGAGCTACGTCCAGGAGGCGTTGGCCGCCCGCAGCTGACGGTCAGGAGGCGCGGGAGGCGGCGGGGCCCGGAACCGGGGCGACGTCAGTCGGCGCTGCCATAGGGCCGACCGGCGTCGTCGTAACAGGTGTGGTGAAAGTGCTCGACCCGGTTCCAGGCGCCGTCGACATAGACGTTGGCGATCACCTGCAGAAGGCGCAGCTTGGCCTTGAACTTCACCGGCTCACCGCACCATGTACAGACCGCCGAGTTCCCGGCCTCGATGGTGCGAATCACCGCCCTGCTGGTGAAGGTCGTCTGCGTGGTCATATTCGCCCTATCGGCACGTGTGGCCCCGAGGTTGACTGAAATCTGTTATCTCAGGGCGGCCGGGGCTTGACGAAACGGGCGGATTCCGGGAAAACTCAAGCCCGTCGGGGTCCGGGGTGCGTCCGCCGTGCACCCCCGCCCCGACCTACTTTCAGAGGGGGGCGGGCCCCCCTCCGAACCTCCCCCCGGGGCGGCCTGCGGCCGCGTGCGGCGCCAGCCACTGGGGGTCGCCTTCGGCGAGTTCGTGGCCGGCGCAACGGCCTGGCGTGAACTACCGGGCTCGTGCGCTGACGCGCCCGGGTTGGCTGGCGCGGTGGGCGTCCGTTACTGCTTGGGGGGTTGGAAGCCGGCTACGAAGCGGTCGAAGGTTGGTTTTTGGGCTAACCAGTCGGCCTCGCGGGTCTGGAAGTTCAGGGCGTAGGACTGGGGGCCGGTGACGAAGGCGAGGTCGTAGTTGTGGAGGTCGACGCC
>JAXDMK010000003.1:0-42902 GCA_034666105.1 Actinomycetota bacterium
TCCTCGTGGAAGCGGTCGCGGAACCGCGTCCGCGCCCACTGCAGGGTGAGGCGGCCTTCGGCGCTGAGGGCCTCCGGCTTCACCTGGGCCCCGTCGGGCTTGTCCGACGCGAACAGGCCGACGGCCCCCGAGCCCAGGGCGACAGCGAAGGCGGGCATGCAGTAGCTGGAGCTGGTGCCGATGCTGGCCTTGAGCGGGAGGTGGGCGGCGATGGTGGCCTTGCGCAGGGCCACCCCGTCGTCGAGGTAGGCGGACACGAAGAGCACGTCGGGCCGGCCGGCGGCGATGCGGGCCACCAGGTCGGCCGCCCCGCCCTCCTCCACGTCGTGGGCGGCGTAGGGGAAGGCACCCACCATCACGCCTCCGCCCCGCTCCACCTCGTGGACCGCGCCCAGGCCCACCGCCCGCCCGTAGGCGTCGTCGACGTAGGCCACCGCGTAGCGGAGGCCGCCGACGGCTGCTTCGGGACCGCCGGGCAGGAGCGGCGAGAGCTGGTTACGAATGAACTCCACCGCCGCCTGGCCCAGGTGCCCGCCCTGGGGGGCGATGCGGAAGAACGACTGGCCGGGCACGGCCCCGTCGTCGGTGGTGATCTCGCCCACCGCGCCCGTCTCCCACAGGAGCATCCCTTCCGTCGCCGCGGCCGCGGCCGCGGGGGCGGAGATGGTGCTGCCGTAGGTGCCGAGGACGATGTCGACGCCGTCGTCCTTGAGCTTGCGCATGGCCGCGGGCGCGGCCGACCCGGTGTCGACGTCGACCAGCTCGAGCTTCACCCGGCGGCCCTCGAGGGTCTGGTCCTGGTTGGCCAGCTCCACCGCCAGGCGGGCGCCCCGCTCCTCGTCGATGCCCCCCGGGCCCTGCCGGCCGGAGATGGGGTAGAGGGCGCCGATGGTGACCGTGTCCCGTCCGTCGCCGACCACGCCGCAGGCGGAGGCGGCCAGGGCGGCGGCGAGGGCGAGGGCGCCGGCGAGAGTGGTGGCCCGACGGCGGGCCATCAAAACACGGCCAGGACGTTGGCGGCCACGTGGGTGGCGGCGGGCACCGACCATCCGCCGCTGGCCCACCGCTGCCAGCCGAGGACGAGGCCGGCGGCCAGGTCGAGGGGCAGGACCCCCCAGCCCCACACCGTCACGTGCACCGCAGCGAAGATGGCGGCCGAGGTCGCCACCGCCAGCGCTGGGCCCCGGACGGCCGCCAGCCCGTAGGCGAAGCGGCGGAAGAATGCTTCCTCCGACACCGCGGCCAGGCTGTTGAGGGCGACCGACCGCAACACGAAGGGAGCGACGGGGACCGTGCCCGCGGCCAGCAGCCGTCCCACTCCGAACGCCCCTAATCCCAGGCCCAGCGCCACCCAGGCGGACACCGGCGGCCGCCCCCCGCCCTCCGTAGGAGGCGCCGGCAGGCGCCACGTCGCCCCGACGATGCCGAGGACCACGAACAGGGCGACCAGCAGGGGCACCGGGTCCCCCGGCAACCGCACCAGCCAGGGCCGGGCCAACAGGGCGGCACTGCCCGCGGCCACGACCGCCACCGCGCCAACTCGTCTCACGTCGCAGCCTCCTCGTCGTCGCCCGACGGGGGGGAGTCGCCGTCGGCCTCCTGGGCGGCCAGGGCCGCCGCCTTGCGCTTCGACCATCGTGACAGGAGCATGAACACCACCACTGGCACGGCCAGGAACACCGATTCCGCCACCGCCCCCGCCGTGCCCCCGTGGGCGAGGATGATCACCGGGGGCCGCGGACCGGGACCGGACGAGGCCGCATCAGGGTCCGAGCGTAGAGCACCCGCCTCCCCTCCCCGCGGTCGCTCATCGGCGCCGGCGGTCGTCCGCCGACCGCCGGGAACGGGCCCTGGTCGCGGCCGACCGGGCCGGGGGACGGCCGGCGGCGACCTTGCCCTTCGGCGCGAGCGGACGGCGACCGGCGTCGGTCACCAGGGCCCGGACGCGCAGGACGGCCGCCGCCGCCACCCCGAGGCCCAAGCCCAGGGTGACGGCGAGGGCGGCCCGCGAGAACGACACCGAGAAAGCGGTCTGCACCTGGGAGCGGGTGAAGGTGCGCAGGTCGCCGACCGCCGACAGGGCGAGGAAGGACCCGATCACGCCTGCGGCCAGCACGCCGTTCTCGTGGCCCGTCTGCACCGCGCCCACGGCCCACGCGCCGGCGGCCCAGGCGGCCAGCGGAAGCAGGCTGGTGGCGACCACGGTGACGGCGACGGCGGCCGCCGACCGGCCCGAAGCGGCATCCAACCCCACCGTCCGCACGATGCTCACCGCCACCAGTGCGGCCAGGGCCCCGCTGAGCGACTGCTCCCACCGCCGGCCCCGGCTCGCCCCGACGCACAGTCCCACGCCGGCCACCGCCAGGGCGACCCAGGGCCACGGTGACGGCCCCGGCACCCACAGGATCCGACCCACGACGACGATGTCGGTGCTCCCTCGGCGGAGGGGCAGGTGCCAGGCGGGCACGATCACCTGCGCCCTCCCCGGGGACTCGGCCACCGACGGGGGATCGGTCCCCTCCCAACGGGTGCGCTGGTCGCGCCAACGGGCGGTGTGGCCGGTGGACGTGCGGTGCCACTCGGGAGCAGCCGTGGCGTCGGCCGTGGCCGGCACGGTCGCCGCCTTTCCGCCGGGTTGGGTCCGGTTGCGGTAGAGGGTGGGCGAGCGTCGGTTCTCGAAGACACCGGTGGGGCCGACCCGCAGGTAGGGCTCGCCCTGGTACCCCACCACCACGACCTCCTCGGGCCCGCTCACCGCCAGTTCGACCCGACGGCCGAGGTCGAGAAGTCGGACCCGGACACCGGGCACCGCCGGCTGCACCTCGACGATCTCGCTGCGGTAGTTCGTCGGTTGCACGCTGGAGATGGTGTGGGCCGAGGCGGGCGGCGCCGTCAGCAGCGGCAGGCCGACGACCAGCGCCAGTCCCACCCCCAGGTGGCGGGCGACACGGCCCCGGCCCGTCCTCCCCGTCCTCATCCTGGGGCCTTCCCGGCCTTCCCGGCCTTCCCGGCCTTCCCGGCCTTCCCGGCCGTGCGCCCCGGCCGGCGGCGGCGCCGGCGGCGGACGGCGGCCGGCACCAGCCACAGGCCGAGCGCCAGCACGGCGGTCACGCCGGCCACGGCCACGGTGCGGGCCAGGTCGGACGGACCGCCGGCGCCGCCGACGGCAGCCGCCGCCCCCGCCTCGTAGTACCCCATGTCATCGAGGACGACGGCCGAGGTGGTGCCGCTCACCGCCGTCGTCTCCAGCCGGCGCCACGACTTCCCGTCGGCCGAGAACCAGATCGAGTCCGCCGGCTGGGGGACCACGAGGAGGGCGTTGGCCGGCTGGGCCAGGACGTCGAGCGTCCGTCCCGACGGGTCGTAGGCGAGTTGCACCCGGTAGGCGTTGCCGTCGGCGAAGAGGCCGGGCAGGGGCGGCAGGGTGGCCGCGTCGAGGGGGGTGATGGTGAACGTCGCCGTGGTCTGGCCCTCGGCCGGCGGAATCGCCCCCGCCGGGAGATTGAGCGTGAGCTGGCCGTCCTGGCTGGAGACACTCCTCGCCAGGTTGCCGTCGGGACCGAGCGTCACGCTGGCGAGGGTGGCCTTCGGCACCACGTTGCCGGCTCGCAGCTCCCGGGGCGGGTGGACCCACTGGTAGGGGGCGGGCGGGGCGAAACCGTCGAACAGGGGTCGGAAGGGCAGGCCCGAGAGCCAGGGCGTGACGAGGGCCGCGGCCAGGTAGGCGCCGACGACCAGCAACCCGACGCCGACGCGGCCCGGCCGCGGGCGCAGCCGGGAGGCGCCGGCAGAGGTGGTCAGGGCTGGACCTTGAAGATGACGGCGGCGACGACCCGGTTCTGGAAGGGGGCGTGGTCGGTGGCCACGAACTCGGCCTGCATGGTGTGGTTGCCGGGCTGGAGGCCGTGCAGGTCCTGGCTCGTGCCGTAGGCCATCGACACGAGCTGGCCGTCGACCGAGACGTGGATGTGGCCCCGGTCGGGACGCAGGGGGCCGGTGGTCTCGGGAACCACCTCGGCCCCGTCCAGCTGGAGCTGGATGGTGAGATCGGGCGGGGTGACGGCATTGGGCGCGGGGCTCACGATCGACAGGCGGGCGTCGGTGGTGGGCCGGGCCGAGGTGGTCGACGGCGATTTCGACGAGCACGCGGTCAGGGCGGTCAGCGCCACCACGGCCAGCAGGGCCAGGACGGTCGGGATCGGGCGCAGGCGACGGGCGGGATGCAAGGCGGTCATGGCGAGGCGGTGTCCTTGGTGGTGGTGGTGGTGGTGGTGGAAGCGGCCGCGGTCGTCGGAGGTGCCGATTGGGTGCCGCGGATGCGGAAGTCGAAGGTGGCGTCGATGCCGGTGCCGGAGTGGGTCACGAGCCGGTAGGCGCCGGGGGCGGGCAGGTTGACATCGCCCACGAAGTGCCCGGGCGAGATGAGGCGCATGGCCACCGGCTCGAGCCCCCCGCCGGCCGGTCCCAGGGTCACGTCGGTGTTCGTCACCCCGGCCGCCCCCAGTCCCTGGGCGTCGACGTAGGTGAGGTGGACCTGGTTGGCCCCGACGGCCGTGGGATCGATGAAGAGCTGCACGGTAGAGGCGCCGGAGCGCCGCTCCACGTTCACCGGACCGTTGGCCACCAGGGCCAGCGACCGGCCCGGGACGAGGGCCACCAGGCCGGCGGCGACGGCGACGGCGGCCACCAGGGCGACCAGCTCGGCGGCTGCGCTGCGGTCGAACGACCTGACCGCGGCGACGGGCCCGTCACCGGCGGACGCCAGCCGGTGGGGAATCGTCCACCGATGGCGGGCGGCCAGGACCAGGGCGACGGTCAGCAGCGCCACCTTGACCACGATGAGCTGGCCGTACCGGATCCGCCAGAGGTCGGACACCGAGGCCAGGTCGAGCACCGCGTTGAGGACTCCGGTGGCGACCACGACGAGCATGGCCACCACCGCCAGCCGGCTGAACCGGGAGATGACCTCGCGGGCGAGGGTCGGGCGTTGGTCGGTAGGCAGTGACCGCCACCCCGCTCCGCCCAGCGCTACCAGAGCGGCGAGGCCGCCGACCCAGACCCCCACCGCCAGCAGGTGGACGGCCACCGACGCCACCGCCACCGCCGGACGTCCGAGGGTGCGGGCGTGGCCGTTGAGGGCGGCCACCAGGCACAGCCCGCCCGTGCCGGCCAGCAGCAGGCCGGCCCATGCCGGCGGTTCGAGCCCGAGCAGAGGTCGGCCCCGCCGGGTGAGGGCCAGCACCGGGACGCCGAGCGCGACCGTCAGCACCATCTGGGCGATCCACAGGTGGCCGAAGGACGTGGTCAGGACCTGGCGCAACGCCGTGAGGTGGGCCGACGCCGCCAGCGACAGGCCGGACACATTGGCCGCCTGGAACACCAGGGCCAGGCTGCCGGCGACGGCCAGCGCGGCCCAGGCCCCGACCAGGGCGGGCCCGAACCGGCGGCGGAACCGAGCCGCGGCGTTCGAGTCGGCCAGGCCCACCGCCGCCACCGCGGGGGTCCAGACCCACCGCCGGGCGACGACCAGCCCGATCAGGCCCAGGAGCCCGGAGAACCACACGAACCGGGTGGCGCCGAAGCCCCATCCGACGGCCGTGCCCGCGCCCTCGTCGCCCGCCACCGCCACCGCCGAGATCGTCGACGGCGCCCCGACGTAGAAACCGAACCCGCCGTGGACGGCGTGGCCGTCGGCCGACACCACCCGCCAGGTCACGGTGTAGGTGCCGTCGGCCAGGTGGGGGACGGCCGCGTCGACCTCCCGGCCACCGTCGACCCGGGCCAGCTTGCCGGTGTCGACCCGGTGCCCGTCGACGTCGTACACCCGGACCGCGCCGAACGCGGCTTCGACCGCCTCCGAGAAGTGCAGTTTGACCGCTGGGGGCGGCCGGTCGACCGTTGTCTGGGGCGAGGGCTCGGTGCGGAGGAGGATGGCGTGGGCCGAGGCCGCGGGTGCGACGACGACGAGAAGGGCGAGGACGAGGCCGACGAACACGGTTCTCCGGACGGCGCCGGCGGGCGCAGCCGGCCGACCGGGGGCGACACGGCTCACCGGGCCAGACTAGGTCCCGGGACCGGCTCATCCGGAGGCGGGCCAGAGATACGCTCGACCCGTGCGTCGCCTCTCGATCCGGGTGACCACCGCCGCCGCGGCGGTGACGGGAGTGGTTGTCGCCCACTCGATGGCGGCCCTGCTCGCCTTCCCCGACGGTCATCAGCGGGCCGAGCACCTGGCCGCCACCGGCCACGCCTACTGGCCGGCGGCGGTGTGGGTCGCCCTGGCCGCGGGAGCCACCGCGGTGGCGTTGATCGCGGGCAGGGGCGCCCGGGGCGCCCGCCTTGCGACCCCTCGGTTCGCGGTGCTGGCCCGGGGCCAGATCGGCGTGTTCGTCGCCCTGGAGGTCGTCGAGCGCATCGTCGCTGGCGTCCCCCTGGCCGACCTCCATCACGGGGTGTCCTTCCCCCTCGGCGTGCTCGTCCAGGTGGCGACGGCGGCGGTCCTCACCCTTGTCCTGCGCCGGCTCCACCGGCTGGCGGCACGCGTCGCCGCTTGCATCCGGGGCCCGCTGCGGCGACGCCGCTCACCCTCGCCGTGGCCGCCGGTCCGGCAGGCGGGCCCGCAGTCGATCGTCGTCGGCCGGGTCCGGTCCCGGGCCCCGCCCGCCGGGCCCGCAGCCCGTCCCGCCTGACACCACGCTCTCGGCCGCGCCCGGCGACACCGCCCGCGCCGCGCCCACCTCTGACCCAAGGAGTTCTCCATGCGCCGATTCCTGCCCGTCCTCGCCCTCAGCGGGGTGCTGCTCATGGCCGCCCCCGCGTGGGCCCACGAGGAGATCAACCCGTCCACCATCCCCACCGGCACGCCGACGTTCCTCACGCTCAACGCGGCCAACGAGAAGACCGTCAACCTGACCCAGATCACCCTCACCGCCCCCTCCGACCTCGCCTTCGGCACGGCCACGAAGTCGCCCCCGGGCTGGACGGCCAACCGCACCGACGAGGTCATCACCTGGTCCGGGGGCGCGGTGGCACCCGAGGCCTTCGAGCAGTGGGGCTTCGAGATCGAGGGGGCCGACCAGCCCGGGAGCCTGACCTACAAGGTCACCCTCGGCTTCGCCGACGGCTCCCACGACGACGTCGACGTGGCGATCACCGCCACCGCCGCCGGCTCGGGCGGCGCCCCGGTGACGGAACCGGCCACCCCCGGAACCGGAACTCCACCGGCGACCGAACCGCCGACCACCGCCGCGGGCGGGCCCACGGTGTCGGTCAAGAGCGGCGACGGCAACTCGGGCGGGGCCTACGCGCTGGGCGCGGCCGCCCTCGCCTTGTCCGTGGTGGCCCTCGTCCGGTCCCGGCGGAAGGGAAGCCCGTCGCCGGCGGACACGCCCACGGGGGGCAAGGACTGGTAGCGGGTCGGGCGCCCGGCGTCGCCTCCATCGGGCGACGCCGGGCTCTCAGGCGGGGATGGCCTCCCGCTCCCGACCCCGGTTGACGGTGAGGGGATCGAGGAGGTCGAGGACGGCGCTCTCGATGACCCCGTGGGTGGAGAGGTCGTCGTGGTCGGGCCCGCAGATCGATTCGAGCGCGGCCGCGATGGTCGACCCCGACTGGTAGTGGTCGATCAGCCGGGGGTCGACGTACGACTTCCGGCACACCGCGGGCGTGTTGCCCAGGTAGTGGGCGACCTCCTGGTAGGCCCGGGCGACGGCCCGTTTGCGGGCGTGGGCCGACCGGGCCTCGGTGGAGACCGACAGGGCGACGGCGGCCAGCACGGTCGCGCTCCACGTGCGGAAGTCCTTGGCCGTGAAGTCGCCGCCCGTGATCTGCTTGATGTAGCCGTTGATGTCGGTGGACTTCACGTCGACCCACACCAGCTTGCGCCCCACCTCCCGCCGCCAGGCCAACAGTTCGGGCAGCCCGCCCCGACGCTGCTTGAGGGCGGCCACCACGTCGTAGACCATGGGGTCGACGACCGACGTCAGCCGGCGCTTGCCGCCCTTGGCCACGTAGTCGAACTCCAGCACCCCGTCGCCGGCCAGCTTCACGTGCCGCTTCTGGATGGTGGCCAGCCCGTAGGTCTGGTTCTCCTCGGCGTAGCCCTCGGTGCCGATCCGGAAGAACCCCAGGTCGAGCAGGCGGGCGCTGCAGGCGAGGACCCGGTCGCGGCCCAGGCCGTCCTCCTGGAGGTGCTCGAAGATGTTGTGCCGGAGCTTGGGCAGGCACCGCCCGAACTCGAGCATGTGGTCGAACTTCTCCCGGTCGCGGGCGACCCGCCACACGTCGTGGTAGCGGTACTGGCGCCGGCCCCGGGCGTCGGTGCCGACGGCCTGGATGTGGCCCCGGGGGTGGGGGCAGATCCACACGTCGGTCCAGGCCGGGGGGATGACCAGGGCCTGGATGCGCTCGAGGACTTCGGGGTCGTCGACCTTCCGCCCGTCGGCGTCGACGTAGGCGACGCCCTTCCTGCCCGCCGGGACGCGGCCGATGCCGGGGCCGGAGAGGTCGCTTCGTCGCAGTCGGGCCATCGCCGCCCAACATTCCCGCCCGCTCCCGGTTCCAACCGGGGGGGCCGCCCCCGGCCGTTTCGGGGGCCGGGGGCGCGGGTAGGCGCGGGCCGTGCGAGCCAGCGTCCCCTCCCCCACCCCGTCGCCCATCCCGTCCCCGCCGCCGATCGACCCGGTGCCGGCGCCGTTCCCCGAGGCCGACCCCCCCATGCCCCAGCCCGAGCCGCCCTTTCCCGACCCCGAGCCGATGTGAGGATGCCGAGATGAGCCGGCCCAGCGACCACAACGTCGTCGCCACCTTCGCCACGCCCGAGCAGGCCCGGGACGCCCTGGAAGGGTTGAGCCGGGCCGGCATCGAGGGCGACAGGGTCTCCCTCGTCGGACGCGACGCGGAGGAGGTGGCCAGCGATCCCGACACCCGCCTGCGCGACCTGGAGCTTCCCGCCGAGGTGGTCAAGCAGGCGGCGAAGGGCGGGGTGGTGGGGACGGTGCTCGGCGCCCTGGCCGGAGCAGCCGCCTTCGTCATCCCGGGCGTCGGCCCCGGCATCGGGACGGGAATCTTCGCGGCCATGTTCGCGGGCGGCATCGGTGGCGGCGCGGTGGGCGGGATGGTCGGCGGCATCGGCTCGATGGACCTCAGCGAGAACTGGGAGCTCACCTTCGGCGACGCCATCCGGGGCGGGAAAGTGCTGGTGGCGGTGCACGCCAGGTCGGACGAGGAGGCCCGGGAGGCGGTGGAGGTCCTGGAGAAGGAGCAGCCGGAGAAGCTCGAGCGGGTCGACGTCGACGGGAACGTGAGCCACGCCGGTTCCGACGGCGGTTGACCGCCTCCAACCGGTGACAGTTACAGCCCGCAGAGGGCGCTCAGCGTCACCAGTTCGCCCCGTCCGGCACGTGGGCGCCGGCGCCCGGGAACCCTTGGGCGCTTAGCTGGCCAGACGGTCGCGGGCGGGCCGGGCGGCCGGTCCGACGTGCATCCCGGCGTCGAGAATGGTGAACGTCGCGTCCTCGGCCGACTCGGCCAGCACCTCGGCGTGAGGAACCGGGTTCTCGGTGGCGACGGCCTCGGCGCTGACGATCAACTCGGTCTGCAGTTCGTCGATCTCGTCGGCGATGGCGTCGGCTTCGTCCGGAAGGCCCTGCACCAAGGCTCGCTCACGACGTTCCACGAGCTCCACCAGTTGCAGCTCCAACCCGACCACGTGATCTTCGAGACGGGGGTCGGTCATGCGCGGTACGTACCCAGACAGCCGGACGGGCAAGCCCCGGCCGGCGGGGGGCGGAGCCCGCCGCCTGGGGGCCTACGTTGGTACCCAAGCGATTCGAGGAGGCCCAACGGTGAAGTTCCTGGTCATTTGGCGGATGGAGATCTCGCGGTTGTCGGGCGAGATGATGCGCACCGTCCTGCGGATGCCCGACTACGCCAAGCCGCTGGAGGCTTCGGGCAAGGTGATCGGCCGCTACCACATCGTCGGCAGCCACGGCGGGGCGTGGATCTACAACGTGACCTCCAACGACGAGTTGGAGATGCTCCTGGCCCAGTCGCCGGTCTACAACTACTCGACCTACAACGTTTACCCGCTGGCCGACATGACGACGTTGAACATGCCGGGCGCCACTCCTCCGGCCTGACCAGGTAGTAGGAGGACGTCCGATGGCCAGCGAGGTTCGAGGTGTCGTCTCCACCGCCAAGGGGGCGCCGGTGACCGTGGAGACGGTCATCGTCCCCGACCCCGGCCCCGGCGAAGTGGTGGTGAGGGTCCAGGCGTGCGGCGTCTGCCACACCGACCTCCACTACAAGGAGGGCGCCATCAACGACGACTTCCCCTTCCTCCTCGGCCACGAGGCGGCGGGCGTGGTCGACGCCATCGGCCCCGACGTGGGCAACGTCGCCGTCGGTGACTACGTCGTCCTCGCCTGGCGGGCCCCCTGCGGACGGTGCCGGTCGTGCCTGCGGGGCCGGCCCTGGTACTGCTTCGACAGCGCCAACGCGACCCAGAAGATGACCCTGGCCGACGGCACCCCCCTCAGCCCGGCCCTGGGCATCGGCGCTTTCGTGGAGAAGACGCTGGTAGCCGCGGGCCAGGCGGTGAAGGTCGATCCCCGGGCCCGCCCGGAGGCGGCCGGGCTCGTCGGCTGCGGCGTCATGGCCGGCTTCGGCGCGGCCGTGACCACCGGCGGCGTGGGCCGGGGCGACACGGTGGCCGTCTTCGGCTGCGGCGGGGTGGGCGACGCCGCCATCGCCGCCTCCTCCCTGGCCGGCGCCCGCAAGGTCATCGCGGTCGACGTCGACGACCGCAAGCTCGAGTGGGCCCGGGCCTTCGGCGCCACCGACACCGTCAACTCCCGGGAGACCGACGCGGTCGAGGCGATCAAGAACCTCACCGGCGGTTTCGGCGTCGACGTCGCCATCGAGGCGGTCGGCCGGCCCGAGGTCTTCCACCAGGCGTTTCTCGCCCGGGACCTGGCCGGGATCGTCGTGCAGGTCGGCGTCCCGTCGCCCACCATGACTATCGAGCTCCCCCACATCGAGTTCTTCGGACGGGGAGGGGCCCTCAAGCCGTCGTGGTACGGCGACTGCCTGCCCACCCGCGACTTCCCCATGCTCATCGACCTGTACCTGTCGGGGCGCTTCGACCTCGACCGTTTCGTGTCCGAGACCATCGACATCGACCAGGTGGAGGACGCCTTCGCCAAGATGCAGAGGGGCGAGGTGCTGCGGTCGGTCGTCGTCTTCTGACTTGCGTTTGCGTCCTACCTACTTGTAGGTAGGCTGGACCCGGATGAACGAGACCGACCTCCTTCACGAGCTGGCGCCCGAAGCGGAGCGCCTGCTCGAGCGCCACCTGTCCACGTCGAAGGAGTGGTTCCCGCACCAGTTGGTGCCGTGGGACCGGGCGGCCAAGTCCGACCCCCGCAACCCGTGGGACATCGAGGCGCACCCCATGGACGAGGCCGTGCGCCAGGCCCTGTTCCTCAACCTCCTCACCGAGGACAACCTGCCGTACTACACGTCGAAGATCGACTCGATGTTCGGCGGCGACCACCCGTGGGGGGCCTGGAACCGCCGGTGGACGGCCGAGGAGGGCCGCCACTCGATCGTCATCCGCGACTACCTCACCCTGTCGGGCGCGATCGACCCGGTGGCGCTGGAGCGGGCCCGGATGCAGCAGGTGAGCCACGGCTTCTATCAGCCCATCGCCAACGCCTTCGAGGGCCTGGTCTACGTCGCCCTCCAGGAGCTGGCCACCCGCATCTCCCACCGCAACACGGGCAAGCGCCTGGCCGAGTACGACCCGGCCGGGTACGAGGTCATGGCCCGGGTGGCGGCCGACGAGAACCTCCACTACCTCTTCTACCGCGACGCGAGCACGGCCGCGGTCACCCTCGACCCGTCCAGCATGGTGATCGCCATGGAGCGCCAGGTGCGCGACTTCGAGATGCCGGGCGCCGGCGTCGAAGGCTTCCGCGACCTGGCCAAGGCCATCGCCCGGGCCGGCATCTACGACCTCCAGATCCACCACGACCAGATCCTCGTCCCGGTCATCATGCGCCACTGGCGGCTGGAGTCCCTCGAAGGGCTCACGCCCGAGGCCGAGCAGGCCCGGGAGCGGCTGGTGGCGCGCATCGCCAAGATCGGCCGCGTCGGACGTCGGCTGGCCGGCGACCGCGAGGAAGCCACCGCCTCCGTCTGAACGCCCGGCTTTTCCGCCGGTCGCCTACTCCGTAAGGTGTTGCGCTCGGCGGCGCCTGCGGAGGGGGGACGTTGATGGAGTTCGACGGAAAGATCCTGGTCATCGGGCTGGGAGCGGTGTCCCGCTGCACGCTGCCGCTGTTGCTGACCCACGTGGATTCACGACCGGCGACGTACACCGTCATCGACTTCGCCGCCCCCGAGGAGCACGCCCGCTGGGTGCGGGAGGCGGGCATCACCCTGGTGCAGGACCGGGTGACGCCGGCGAACTACGACGAGCTGCTGGGCACCTACGTCGGCCCCGGCGACCTGATCGTCGACCTGTCGTGGAACGTCGACACCGTCACCATGCTCGACTGGTGCCGGTCGCACGGCGTCCGCTTCCTCAACGCCTCGGTCGAGCAGTGGGACCCCTACGCCACCGGCGAGAACCGCATGCCCCGGGAGAAGACGCTCTACGCCCGGCAGATGGCCATCCGGGCCATGATCGCCCGCTGGGGCGACAACCACGGCCCCACCGCGGTGCTCGACCACGGGGCCAACCCGGGCCTGGTGTCGCACTTCACCAAGCTGGCCCTGTCCGACATCGCGTCCCGGCTCGTGGCCGACGACGGGCCGCGGGCCGAGTTGCGGGACCGGGTCGGCGAGCTGGCCGCGGCCGCCGACTGGGCCCGGCTGTCACAGGCGCTGGGCGTGAAGGTCATCCACGTGAGCGAGCGCGACACCCAGGTGAGCTCCGACCCCAAGCGGGAGGACGAGTTCGTCAACACGTGGTCGGTGGAGGGCTTCTACGAGGAGGGCATCGCCCCCGCGGAGATGGGTTGGGGCACCCACGAGCGGATGTTCCCGCCCGGCACCCAGGTCCACCAGCACGGCCCCTTGAACCAGATCGCGGTGGGGCGGATGGGCTGCCGCACGTGGGTGCGGTCGTGGGTGCCGTGCGGCGACATCGCGGGGATGGTGATCCGCCACGGGGAGGCGTTCTCCATCTCCGAGCACCTGAGCGTGGTCGAGGACGGGGTCTGCGTGTACCGGCCGACCGTCCACTACGCCTACTGCCCGGCCGACGCCGCCATCGCCAGCCTCCACGAGCTGCACATGCGGGGCTACGACCTGCAGAAGAAGCAGCGCATCATGGGCGACGACATCGTCGAGGGACGCGACGAGCTGGGCGTGCTGCTCATGGGCCACCCCTACACCGCGTGGTGGACGGGGTCGCTGCTCGACATCCACGAGGCCCGGTCGCTGGTGCCCCACCAGAACGCGACCACCCTGCAGGTGGCGGCGCCGCTGATGGCGGCCACCAAGTGGGTGATCGACAACCCGTCGGCCGGCGTACGCCTGCCCGACGAGCTGCCCTACGAGCGGATCCTGGCCGACTCCCGCCCGTACCTGGGGCCGCTGGTCTCCCAACCGGTGGACTGGACACCGCTGAAGTCGTGGCCCGACCCGTTCCCCGGCTTCAGCCGCCGCCGCCCGTCCGACGACGACGTGTGGCAGTTCACGACCTTCCTGATCGACTAAACGGCGGCGCCGGCCGGGGCGAACCGGTTTGGATCAGCGAAATGGTCGTGAATCAGGCGGATCCGGCCTCGATCACGACGATTTCAATGCACGAAGCATTTGGTGCGTCCAAATCGTCGTTGGCTTCGTCGCCACCACGTGGCCGCGATGTCGGTGACGATGCGAAACCCGGCCACTACCGACCCGCCTCGAACCACACGCGGGTGAGAGAGGTCCTCGACCGGCGGAGCACCAGCGCGACCCAGCCGTTGCCGACCGCGAGGAAGGGCAGGGACGGGACGATCGAGGAGAGTCCCTGCCCGCTCAGGAGGAACCCGACGACTATCGCCGCGTCGAGCACGGCCACGACGGTCACGAGGAGCAGCCCGATGTCCCTCGCCACCGCGGCCTCGCCGGCCGGGTGCGGGTGGCGCCAGGGAATGACCCCGGCGATGAACAGCGCCCCCACCACGCTCGGGATCACGGAGACGAGCGCCCCGAGGACGATGCCGTAGAGGGCACCTAAGGGAGCCAGAACGAGCACGCTCTGCGCGCCCTCGTCGACGAAAGCGGCCACGACCGCGACCAGGACACCGGTCAGCCCCCCCGTACTGGCCCCGACGGCGAGACCCCAGAGCAGGGCGCAGAGGAACAGTCGGCCGCGGCCGGCGCGCTGATCACCACCCCGCGACGCCATCAGCGGCCAGGCCGGGTGTCGGAGGCAACGGGTTCGGGGTCCCGGCGCCCGCCCGCAGTGGCGGTTGGGGCCGCCAGGTGGTATCGACGTCGGCCATCAGGAAGGCGCTGTCGGGCACCGCCTGGCCGGGAGCAAAGCGGGTGGGGTCGTCGAAGAAGCTGGAGCGGGCCTCGTCCAGGTGGAGGGGCCGGATGTTCCAACCCTCGGCCTTGAGGGCCACGCCGTCGAAGACACCATCCGTCGGCGTCGCCGCGTAGCCGAGCGGCGCACACCGGAAGAAGGCGGAGGCCGCCTCGACGCTGCCGAAAACGGAACCAGCCATCACGTCGTCGGCCCCGCGGGCGGCCACCGCCAGGTCGACCTCGCCGTCGCGGCTCGACACCTCGATGCGGTAGGCCCCGTCGCCCTCCTCCACCCGGAAGCGGGCCGGATGCTGCCAGCCGGGGAAAGCCCGTCCGCCGAGGACCACGGCCAGGCGCGACGACGTGTCCCGGCGGGGGATGTAGACGCCGGTCACCGGGCCCTCCGCCGAATCCCACTCGACCGCGACCCGGTGGGCGGCGTTCTCACTCGTCACTCCCAGGGCCCGGGGGACGCCGGCCGGCCGGACCCCGCCCAGGCGGATGAGGCAGATCCCGGCGACGCCGTGGCCACCGACCACGACGGGCCGGAACGGCGGGGGGAGCAGCGCGGCCAGCACGTCGGGGTCGACCCGGTAGTTCACCAGGATGCGGCGTTGGATGGTGGCGGCGATGGCGGGCGACCTCACGACGGGCTGGCCTCATCTCGACGGTCCCGCCGTTTCCGCAGGACGACCTGCTCGGGGCACACGGCCGACAGGAACCCGCCGACGCAGCTGGCCAGCCGGTCCTCGACCAGCGAGTAGAGGATCCGGTTGGCCTCCCGGCGCTCGGTGACCAGACCGGCCGACCGCAGGATCGCCAGATGCCGGGAGACGGAGGGGCCGCTGATCGTGAAGCGGGAGGCGATCTCACCGGCGGCGAGCTCCCCCGGCCGGAGATCCTGGAGGATCTGGCGGCGGGTGGGATCGGCGAGGGCCCGAAACACGCTGGCGTTGTCGTCGTCCATATAGCTATATAGCCATATAGCTAACAACGATGCAAGCGAATCCTCCCATTGGCGCGCACCATCCGGACACGGACGACCACCGGCGTACCCCATCGCGACTCGAATTGATCAGTTGACGAGCCGTCCCTCGCGAACCGTAGAGAGGGCAGCCCCAGTCGCCGTCGCCCGGGAACTCGGGGTCGACCTCCACGGTGTAGGAGGCATGGAAACCGAGGGTCTGGAGTTGGTCAGTCATGGTCGATACTCGCCGATGACCTCGATGGGGCCGACGATGTGATCGTTGAAGCTGTCCAGCGCCTCGGCCAGGATCCAGTACTCGACCATCTCTGCCCGCCGGCGGTGTGGGGCTCGAACTGGTCGAGGTAGTCGGCGTCCACCACGAACCGAGTGACGTAGCCTACCGAACCGTTGGCCGCATCCCTGTTCCACTCCTTGGCGATGCGCTCGGCGTACTCCTCCGAGAGCACCGGATAGAAGATCGGCTGCCAGTCGAGGCGGGGCGGGAACCGGCGCCACCCGCTGGCCTCGATCAGGTCGAGTTCCGGCTGCCCCACGGGCCGGTAGGGGGTGGTCACCGTCGGCATGGCTACGGAGCAGTCGAACGGCCTCCGGTCCGCTCGTCGTCCATGACGGGGCGGAGGTCGAGGCTCCGGAGCCATGTGTCGTCCTCGTACTCTGAGGGCACCTCCCCCTCCCACGGGTCGATGCCCAGCTGCTCCATCGCGGCGAACCAGCGATCGCGCTCGGAGAGCGGCAGCTTGGTCCCGCACCACGGGCAGTGGGCGATACGGATGAACGACGAACCGCCGTCGTGGATGATGAGGCCGTACTCCCGGAACTTGGCCACGTAGGCGATCAGGTTGTCGGGGCAGTCAGAGGGATCTGGGTGTTGCTCGCACGACTGCTCGACGTTCGAGCGCATGAGATCGCAGCAGTGCCGGAGGCCGCCACGTTCGGCTGTCATGGCGCGCCCCTCGCGAACCATTTGACGACGACTTCCCGCACCTGTCGGCGTAGCTGCTTGTTCAATGACGGGTCCAGGCCCTCCGCCGTCATGACGGCATCCGTGAAGTCGTCGAGTCCATCCGGCGGCGAGTCGCGGATCTGTTGCTCATCGTCGGGCGGGAGACACAACCCCAGGCGGACACACAGCTCCGCCAACAACCCGTCGATAACGCGACCCGATGGTCTCGACATCCCCACAGACCAATGTTGCCAGCGAGCGTACCGGCCTCGATCGAAATCCGGATGCGCCGAGCACGGGCGACACCTACGGTCGAGCCGCACACGAGGAGGACAGGGCGATGGGCAAGCACGATGACCAGGTGAGCTTTTGAGCCGATGAGCAAGCGTCGCCGGGGGTACCCGTAGCGAGACACACGTCAAGCGGGGCGACCGCGACGTCCGCGGCGAAGAGCTGATCGAGAAGCTCGGACGCAACGACCCCTGCCCGTGCGGGTCGGGCCTGCGCTTTCAAGCGGTGCTGCATGGTGCACGGCCGCATCGACGACAGTCTCCGGGACCACTACCGGCGGGACTGATGATCAGCTCGACCTTCCTGGCGCACCCCTCGGTGGCGTCCCCGCCAGGCTGTCGCCAGACCGGTCTCGGTCGTGGCGGCGGGTGGGATCGGCCAGACCAGATCCGAGCCGTCTGGCCTGCGATCGCCGGGGCAATTGCTCCAGCATTTACGCTTGTCGGCGGGCCGCTAGCTCAACTGGTAGAGCAGGGGACTTTTAATCCCAAGGTACCGGGTTCGAGCCCCGGGCGGCCCACCCCGCGATCGAAGAACACGGCACACCGGTAGGCTCCGGGGATGGATTCCGACCAGGCCCGCCGTCACCTGGAGGCCGAGCGCGAGCGCCTGACGACCGTCCGGGCCGGCTTCGACGACGAGGGTCTCGACATGACGGAGACCGACAGCGTGGGCGAGCTCTCCGGCGTCGACCAGCACCCGGCCGACCTCGGCACGGAGACGTTCGAGCGGGAGAAGGACATCTCCATCATCGAGCGGGTGGAGGCGGAGCTGGCCGACGTGGAGTACGCCCTCCAGCGGATCGACGAGGGCACCTACGGGGTGTGCGAGGCGTGCGGCAAGCCCATCGATGAAGCCCGCCTCGACGCCCTGCCCGCGGCCCGCCTCTGCCTCGAAGACCAGGCCACGGCCGAGCGCCAAGCCCGCTTTGGCAGCACCTAGCTTCACCCGCTTCGCCCGCCGATCGGTGGCCGTCGCCGCGGCTGGCGTCGCCGGGGCGGTCGCGGTCACCGCCGCCGCCGCCACCGCCGTCCGCCACCTGCTGGAGGACGAGGGCCGCCGGGTCCGCCTCGAGCGCCAGGCCCGCATCTGGCGCCTCAGCGCCCGGCGGGCGGCCCAGTGGGGCGTGGTCAAGGTACGGGGCAGCCACGCCACCGAGGAGCGCAAGGCCCGCCTGGAGGAGCAGTTCGCCATCCGCACCGCCCAGGACGTGGCCGAGGTGCTGGGGGGGATGAAGGGCGCCATCATGAAGGCGGGCCAGATGCTCTCCTTCATCGCCGAGGGGCTCCCACCCGAGGCCCAGGCCGCCCTGGCCACTCTCCAAGCCGACGTACCCCCGATGGCGCCCAGCCTGGCCGAGGGCGTGATCCTGGAGGAGCTGGGCGAGCGTCCGGAGAAGCTCTTCCTGGACTGGAACCCGATCCCGGTGGCGGCGGCGTCGATCGGCCAGGTCCACCGGGCGGTGATGCCCGACGGGCGGGTGGTGGCGGTGAAGGTGCAGTACCCGGGCGTCGACCAGGCCATCAGCTCCGACCTCGACAACGCCGAGCTGCTCTACGGCATGTTCGCCGCCTTCGCCCTCAAGAACATGGAGATCAAGCCGCTGGTCGACGAGCTGCGGGCCCGCATGGGGGACGAGCTCGACTACCGGCTGGAGGCCCGTTGCCAGACCGAGTTCGCCGACCGCTACCGGGGTCACCCCTTCATCCACGTCCCCGACGTGATCCCCGAGCGCAGCAGCCGGCGGGTGCTCACCAGCGACTGGGTCGACGGTCTGTCGTGGGCCGACTTCCTCACCACGGCCACGCCCGCCCAGAAGGCGGAGGCGGCCGAGATCCTCTTCCGCTTCGCCGAGGGGTCGATCTGGCACCACCGGGTCTTCAACGGCGACCCCCACCCCGGCAACTACCGGTTCCACCCCGACAAGGGCAAGGTCACGTTCCTCGACTTCGGGCTGGTGAAGCGGTGGGGGCCGGGGGAGCTGGAGACGCTCACGCCCATCCTCGACACCGTCCTCGACCGCAACCCGCAGGCGACGGTGCGGGCCCTGGTGCGGGCCGGATTCCTCCCGCCCGACCACGGGCTGCCCGCGGCGCGGGTGTACGAGTTCTGCAGCGGGCCCTACATCCCCTTCCAGCAGGACGAGTTCACGTTCACCCCCGAGTTCGTGGGCCACACCCTGCAGAAGATGCTCGACATCCACGGCGAGTTCGGCGACGTAATCCGTCTGTTGAACATGCCGCCGTCCTACGTGATCCTCGACCGGGTGGTCTGGGGCATGAGCGCGCTCTTCGGCAAGCTCGGGGCCCGGGCCCGGTGGGGCGACCTCCTCAACGAGTACCTCCACGGGGCCGCTCCCGCCACCGCCCTGGGCCGGGCCGAGATCGAGTGGCGGGCCCGGCGGGCCGACGCCGGCGCTGCGCCTGCGTGACCCGGTGACGGCGCCCGCGCCCCGCCGGCGCCGGCGGTGGCCGGGGTCGGCGGCGGTGGTCGTGGCCCGCAAGCATGCCTTCGGCCCCCGCTACCGGACGGAGGAGCGGCTGGCGCTGGTGACCGAGGACGGCGTGCACCTGTCCGGCGCCCGCCTCTCCGGGCCCCCGGACGCGGTCGCCACCATCGTGCTGGCCCACGGTCTCGTCCACTCCTCCCGGACGCCCCGGATCCACGCCTTCGCCCATCACCTGGCCCGCCGGGCGCACGTCGTCATCCCCGACCTGCGGGGCCACGGGTCGTCGGGCGGGGTGTGCACCCTGGGTTTGGAGGAGCCGCTCGACATCGCCGCGGCGGTGGCCGCGGCCGACCCGTCCCTGCCGGTGGTCACCCTCGGGATCAGCCTGGGGGCGGCGGCGGTGCTGCTCCACGCGGGCACGTTCGGCGGGATCGCGGGCGTCGTCGCCATCAGCCCGCCGGCGTGGTCGGGCGTGTGGGACACGCCCGGCACCAAGCGGATCGCCCGCTGGGCCTGCTCGCCCGGGGGCCGCAAGGTGCTGGCCCGGGTGCTCCATACCCGCATCGCCATGACCTTCCCGCCGGTGCCCGACTCGAAGGACCTGGTGGCCAGGATCGCCCCCGCCTTCACGCTCCTCGTGGCCGACCCCGCCGACCACTATTTCGGCGAGGAACACTCCCGGGCCCTCTACCAGTGGGCCTTGGAACCCAAGGACCTGTGGCTGCTGCCGGGGTCGGGCCACGGCACCGACCTGCTCTCCCGGGCCTTCGCCGACCGCCTGCTGCGGGACCTCGACGAGCGTCTCTCGCCCGCTGCCGGACCCGACGGGTAGTTTCGGGGGCAATGTCGCTCCCCCTCGACACCGTTGGCGCGCGTCCGCCGTGCGTGGTGACGGTCGATCCCGACCGGGTCCTGGCCTACGCCGCCGCCACCAACGACGACAACCCGGCCTACCTCTCGGGGAAGTACGCCCCGCCCGTGTTCGGCGTCGTCCCCGCCTGGGACCCGCTCATCGAGGCCGTGTTCGAGGTGGTGCCGCCCGAGAAGAAGCCGGTCATGCTCCACGCCGGCCACGACATGCGCTTCGCCCGGCCGTTGGTGCCGGGGACGGTCCTGTCGACGGTGGCCGACCGGTACTCGGTGCGCCCGTCGCGGGCAGGGACGTGGGTGACGGTGCGGGCGGTGAGCATCGACGTCGACTCGGGCGACGAGGTGCTGGAGCAGTTCGGCACCATGTTCGTGCGGGGATGGAGCGACGTGGCCGCCAGCGGGCCCGATCGTCCCGACCACCAGTTCGCGTCGGCCGGGCGGGCGGAGGCGGTGGCCGTCTTCGAGGCGCGGGTCGACGCCGACCAGACGTGGCGGTACGCGGCCGCGTCGGGCGACGACAACCGCATCCACGTCGACGACGACTTCGCCCGGGGCGTGGGCCTGCCCGGGATCATCCTCCACGGGCTGTGCACCATGGCCATGTGCAGCCGGGCCGTCATCGAGTCGGTGGCCGGCGGTGATCCCACCCGCCTGGCCCGCCTGGCGGTGCGCTTCTCCAAGACGGTCCTGCCCGACTCCGACCTGGTCACGACCGTCTACCCGACGGCCTCGGGCGCCGACGGCCGGTCGTCGTACGGCTTCGAGGCCACCAGCCGGGGCGAGCGCGTCATCCGCGACGGCCGGGCCGAGCTGAGGTAGGGCGGTGCCCACCCTCCGCCTGTTCGCGTCGGCCCGGGAAGCAGCGGGCACCGCCCGCGCCGAGATCGAGGCCGCCACCGTGGCCGAGCTGCTGGACAAGGCCCGGGGCCAGTTCGGCGAACGCTTCGGACGGGTGCTCGACACGTCGCGCGTCTGGGTGAACGGCCAGCCGGCGGAGATGGGGACGCCGATCGGTGGCCACGACGTCGTCGCCGTGCTGCCGCCGGTCTCGGGCGGGTCGAGCCCGGCCGAGGCCGCGCCCCGGACCGCGGCTCCGATGGCGCCGACGCCGGCGCCCCCCGCCGCCGGTCCTCCTCCCGCGCCCACGACGCCGCCGCCGGCGCCGCCGGCGCCGGCTCGGCCCGCCCGCCGCCTCCGGCTGGTCCCGCCCCCGCCCCCCGACGATCTCACCGACACCGGGGCCGGCGACCTCCGGCAGTTCGACATCTGGACCGAGCCCGTCCCCCCCGAGGTCGGCTCCCCGCCGTCGTCGGTCGGCGGTGCCATGGGCCGGTTGGCGTTGGCGCCGATGCCCGACCCCGTTCCGATGCCGACGGCACCCCCGTCCCCGTCCCCGGCGCCGTCCCCGACCCCGTCCCCGGCGCCGGCGGCGGTTCCGGTCCCGACGCCAATGGGTCAGCCGGCGGCCGCGACCGCGGCCGCGCCCCAGACCGAGGTCGCGCCCACTGCGGTCCCCGAGGCCAAGCCGGTGGCGCCCTTGGCCGTCGTCCACCAGAGCACCCGACCCCACGGGCGGCTGGGGGTGGCGTGGGCGGTGGTCACCGCCGGCGTCCTCGTCGCCGGCCCCGGATGGCTCTCGGCCTGGCTGGCGGTGATCGCCTTCGTGGCCGCGTCGCAGACCGCCATCGTCTGGCGCAAGCGGGGCGAGCGTCCCCTCCCGGGCGTCGCCGCCGCCATCGCCGCCGCTCTACCCCTCACCGCCGCCACCGGCCTGAACCACATGAACATGGTCCTCACCGGCGCCGTCGTCCTCACCTTGATCGCCCGCATGGCCACTCCCACCAAGGCCCCCGGACGCGACGTCGGTCTCACCCTCGTCATCGGTCTCTCGATCGGCATGGCCGCGGCCGCCCCGGTGCTGCTGCGGTCGATCAACATCTCGTCCGCCCTCTACCTGCTGGCCTGCGCCGCCCTCTACGACGCCGGCGCCTACCTGGTGGGCACGGGGGCGTCGTCGGCGTGGGAGGGGCCGGCGGCAGGGGTGGTCGCCATCCTCCCCCTCACCATGGCCGCCGCGGTCGTGCTCGTGCCCCCGTTCCACGGGGGGGCGCCTCTGCTCCTGGGCGCGGTGGCGGCGGTGCTGGCCCCCTTCGGGCCCCTGGCCGGGTCGGCGCTGCTGGGCGACCGCACCGCCTACGCGCCCGCCCTCCGCCGCCTCGACTCCCTGCTCATCATGGGCCCCATCTGGGCCTGGTGCGCGGCCGCCCTCCTCACCTGACGTCGAGGCCGCGGTCGGCCTACAGATCGGCGGGCGATCGTCCGACACCTTCAGCCGATGCAACCGGCAGAAGGAGCGAGGGAACACATGGGACGGTACGAGTCCGCTTCGATCACGAACGGTGCCGGCGTGGGGGTCGTCGACGAGGCGATCCTCTCCGAGCTCTTCCGCGTGATCGGTGACGCGGATCCCAGCAGCCTGCGGCAGACGTGCGATCTGTTCCTGACCAACGCGCCGACCCGAATGGCCGACGCGGCCGTAGCCCTCGCCGACGGGCGGTTCGCCGACGCCGGTCGCCTGGCCCACCGAATGAAAGGTTCCGCCGGAGTGTTCGGCGCCTGCCGTCTGAGTGGGCTGGCGGACCGGCTCGAGCACGCCTGCGACGACGCAGACGTCGGGTCCGGCGGCTCCCTCCTCGAGCAGATGACGGTCGAGCTGGCCGCTTTCGGCACGATTCTCCGGGCCCGGTTGGTGTCGCTGCCCTCGGGCTAGGGATCACGACCCGTCAGGCGGGCAACGTGTCCACCGCCGTCAGCCCGACCCGTTTCACGGTCGACAGGGTTCCCCGCCCGTCGCCCGAGTAGGTGCCGTAGGTCGGCGCCACGTCGGAGTACTCCCGCCCGACGGCGATGGTGAGGTAGCTCATGCCCACCTCCCGACCGTGGGTGGGATCGAGGGGCAACGCCACCGCCCCGCCCGAGCGGCCCGGGTCGGGTACGACCACCTCGACCCACGCGTGGCTGCCGCCCTCGCCCAGGAGGTGCCCGGACACGTAGCGGGCGGGCAGGCCGCACAGCCGGCACAGGCAGAGCATCACGTGGGCGTAGTCCTGGCACACGCCCTGGGCCATGCCGAAGGCGCGGGCGGCGGTGGTGTCGATGTTGGTGGCCCCGGGCCGGTACCGCATCAGCCGGTACACCCAGGTGTTGATGTGGCGGGCCAGGTCCGCTCCCTTCTCGCCGCTGGCCAGGAGGCGGTGGGCGGCGTCCTCCAGGGCGTCGTTGGGCCAGGTGAGGGGCGACGGCAGGAGGAGCCGAGGATCGGTGAGGCTGCCCGCCCCCAGCCGGATCGGACCCTGGGCCGCCACCCGCTCGGCCACGGCCCACGTCTCGAACTCGACCAGCTCCTCCACCCGGGCCACCCGGACGTCGATCCGGAGGTTGCCGAACTTGTCCACCCGGTGGTCGACCCGCCCGGCGGCGCCGGTGACCTCCACCCCGTGGTCGAGCCGCACCTGGTCGCCGTGGCGGGCGGGGGGCACGACCATGAGCCGGTGACGGAGGTGGTGGATGGGCCCGTCGTAGACGTAGGTCATCCGCTGGCGGATGACGAACCGGCTGCCCACCACCCGGGCCCAGTCGACCTCGTCGTAGTCGATCAGCTCGTGGTCGAGGCGGACGGGCACCAGCATGGGGGGCATTCTGGTCGCCGGATGCTTCGCGCGGGACATGGCGAGGTCACCATCGTGTGAAATCCCGCCTCCGGGGGCGGGACGGATACCGTCGGCGGGATGGCACCGTCCGGGTCGGACCTGGAGGTTGCCCGCCGGCTGGTGGCCGAGCGGGGGCTGGCGGGGGCCGCCTTCGGGCACCTCACCGTCGACGCCTTCCTCACCCTCCCCTTGGAGGCGTTGGGCCCCACCAAGGCCCTCCTCAAGCGCTTCTTCTCGACCGACGGGTGGGCTCCGGCGGACGACGACGCCCTGGCCGCCGCCGTCGGCCCGGGAGAGGGGACGTGGCGGCGGGCCCTCGATGCCGACGTGACCCTCGACTACGGGTGGGTCGACGGTCGGTTCGGGGTGCGGGTGGTGGCGGCGGGTCACGAAGACGAGGCCGGCGACACCCTCGACGGCGCGGCCGACTCCCTGGCGGGGACGTTCGACGGCCCCGTGGTGCCCGAGGCCACCCCCAATCCCCGCTCGATCCGCTTCCAGGTCGGGCCCATCCACCAGGGCCCGAGCCGGTGGTACGACTCGGCCGCGGCCGCGGCCGACGATCCCGGGGCCGCTCGCCTGTTCGCCGAGTTCGAGGAGGTGGCCAACGTCCTCGTCGGGCCCGAGTTCGTGGCCGTGGGCCTGCACCGGGCCGCCGACTGGGAGCGGGTCCTCCGGCCCGTCCTCGCCGTCGTCACCGACGAGTTCGCCGACCCCGACGCCCTGCCCGGCACCAGCGCCCCCCGGGTCATCGGCGGCCCCGCGGGGGCGGGCGTGGTCGGAGGGGGCGTGGCCGCGGCGGCGACCGCGGCGCCCCGGCCCGGCCCGCGCCTCAGCCGCCTCGACCGGGCGTGGGCCGACCTGGGCGACCTCCACCCGGGCGGGGATCCCGCCCACCTGGCCCGGGTGCGGGCGGCGGCGGCCGACGACGACCCCGGCCGCCGCCAGGTGGCGGCGAACCTCCTGGGGGAAGCCGACCCCGATGCGGCGGCCACCGATTGGGCCCGGCTGGTGGTCGACCCGGTGCGCTCGGTGCGCCGGGCCGCGGTCGACGCCGTGGTCGACGCCGGCCGGCCCGAGCTCCGCCCCCTGTTGGTGACGGCCCTCGGCGATCCCGACGCCTGGGTCCGGTGGAAGGCCCTCCGGGGCCTGGCCGGCCTGGGCCCGGACGAGAGCCGGGGCGCCATCGAGGCCCTGGCCGGCGACCCCGACTTTCGCATCCGCCTGGAGGTGGCGGCCGCCCTGCGGGCTACTCGCAGGCCTGGGTGAAGACGTCCCTGACCAAACCCGCGGGCGTGGTGCTCGAGAGCGAACCGAGGATGATGCGGTCGGTGCCGGGGAAGGCGATGGCGAAGTTGTCGGTGCCGAACTCGGGCGGCAGGCCGGGGATCGTCAGCCGAGACCCGTAGGCGGCCTGGAGCTGGGCCACGGTGGAGCCGACGCCGACCCCCGCCTCCGTCTTGAGACCCAGGACCGGCTCCCCGCCGTTGGGCGGGCGCACGTTGTAGGAGTCGAAGGTCGTCCCCACGAACTGCACCCGCAGCTCGTCCCACCGGGCGGTGGTGACGTCGGGGCCGGCCAGCTCGCAGCCGGTGCCGGTCTCGTCCACCGGGCCGAAGGCGGCGCTGAGGGCGGTGAGGGTGGCGTCCTTGGTGGCTCCGAAGCCGACCACGCCGAGGCCGTCGGGCCGAAGGACGACCGCCGCCGCCGCCGCCGCCGGCGTGGTGGTGGGCGTGGTGGGCGTGGTGGTGGCGCCAGGGACGGTCGTCGCCCCGCTGGTCGTGACCACGGGCACCGTGGTGACGGCCGCCGACGATGTGGTCGTGGTGGCCGGCTTGTCACCACCCCCGCCGGAACAACCGGCCACCAGCAGAGCCACCGCCGTCGTCGCCAGGAAGATCCGTGCCCGCATGGCGGCCATGCTGCCAGCCCCGTCCGCCGGGCGCTATTGCTGCCCGCCAGCTACTTCTTGGTCTCCCAGAAGATCTTGTCGATCTCGGCGATCAGGTCGAGCAGCTTCTGGCCCGACGCCGGGTCGGTCGACGACTTGGTGGCGCCGGCGGCCTTGGTCGCGTCCCAGAACAGACCGTGCAGCTCGGGGAACTTCTCCAGATGGGGCGGCTTGAAGTAGTCGGTCCACAGCACCCACAGGTGGTGCTTGACCAGGTCGGCCCGCTGCTCCTTGATCCCGATGGCCCGCTCGCGGAACACCTCGTCGGTCGATCCCTGGTACTTCTCCTGGATGGCCTTCACCGACTCCGCCTCGATGCGGGCCTGGGCCGGGTCGTAGATTCCGCAGGGCAGGTCGCAGTGGGCGTGAACGATCGACGGGGGGTTGAGCCGATCGACGAGGGCAGTCAGACGGGCAAGAACAGGCATGCCAGGCTCCTTCGTCCGGGGAAATGGCGTCCGGGGAAATGGCGTCCGGTGAGGACTCCCACTTCAGTTTACCGGCTGGTCGCGGGGCTCCTGACCGGCGCCGTCGTGACCTTTCTCGCCCGCCGGATCACCCGGGTGGCGGTCGAGGGCGACAGCATGCTCCCCACTCTGCTCCCCGGCGACCGGCTCGTCGTCGTGCGCCGGCGCAGGTCCCGGCCGGGCGACCTCGTCACCGTGCCCGACCCCCGCGACCCGGGGCGGGTCATGGTCAAGCGGGTGGCGCAGGTCACCTCCGAAGGGGTCGTGGTCCGGGGCGACAACCCTCACGCCAGCACCGACAGCCGTCAGTTCGGACCCGTGCCCGCCCCGTCGATCCGGGGACGGGTCGTCTACCGCTACTTCCCGGAGCATCGCCGGGGACGTCTCCCCTGACGGGCCACATCTGAGGGCCACATGAGAGAGGCCGGGAAGAGAGCGGTACTCTGCTGGAGATGTGGTCTGACGAGGTCGAACGGGTGCTCGGGCCCGATCCGCTGGCCGATGTGAGCTCGATCTCGGTCGAGGAGATTCGGGTCCAGCGGGACGAGTGCCGGCGGGTAGAGGACAAGGTCTCCTACCTGCGCCGGCTGGTGCAGGGCCGGCTCGACATCGTGGAGGCCGACCTCCGCCGCCGGGCCGACGGCACCAGTCCCGGCGACCTGCCCAGCCTGGTCGAGCAGCTGCCGGGAATCCTGAGCGACCGAGTCCGCGGTCCCGGCACCGGCCCCGGCCGGATGCCCACGTCGATCCTCCCGCCCGACGACGACGACCTGCTGGCCGAGCTCGACGCCGTCGCCTCCCCCGGCGCCCTCGACTCGCTGTCGACTCTGTCCGACGACGATCTGCAGGCCCTGGCCACCGCCTTCCGCCAGTTGGAGCACCGGGTGTCGGAGCGCCGGCGGGCCCTCTTCGCCCGCATCGACGCCCTCCAGGCCGAGCTCGCCCGCCGGTACAAGTCGGGCGAGGCCAACGTCGGCTCCGTACTGGGCTGACACTTCGCAAACATCCTTAAGGTCGGCTCCCCACCGGCCGATGAGCGAACCATGTCGCGCCGGGGGATTGTCATCAACACCCTGGTCGCGCTGATCGCGATCCTCATCACCGGCGGACTGGCGGCCCAGGCCGTCGTCCGGGGTCCGGGCTCGGCCGACCGGTCGTCCCTGGTCGCAGCCGGCGTCGACGGACGGGATGCGGTCAGCCCCCCGTCCCCGGTCGGCACCGCATCCATCCCCACCCGGAGCACCCGGCCGGGCCCGCCGGCGGCCATCACCCTCCCCCGGTTCACGCCGCCGCCGACGGTGCCCGTCACCGTCCCCCCGGCGCCCGACACCACCCTCGCGCCCGACACCACCGTGGCCCCGACGACGACGCCGCCGCCGTTCAACCCGCCGTTCCCGATGCCCCCGGGAGGCCTGACTCCTCCGACCCCGCCGCCGACCACCGTCCAGACCAGCCCGTCGTCGTGGCGCCTGGTCGACAACGGCGTCACCGTCATCGCCAACATCGAGCCCGCGGCCCCCCGGGTGGGCGACACCGTCACCCTCACCTACACCACCACCGGCGAGGGCGACTTCTGCTGCTGGGCCTTCGTCTACGTGGACGGTGCCGTCGTGGCCCAGAACCAGATGCCTCAGGGGGAGTCGTGCCCGCTGGCGCCGCTGAAGTACGGGAGCGCGTCGATTGTGGTCTCGGAGGCGGGCCCGTTCACCATCCAGGTCCAGGGGACGCGGATCGATCCGCTCTGCTTCGGGCCGCCGACGTTCCACACGGCCAACCTGTTCGCCACCTTCCCGGTCCTGCCCGCCGCCTAAGGGCGCTCGAGCACCGCCACCGCCCAGCAGGCCACGCCCTCGCCCCGGCCCAGGGCCCCCAGGCCCTCGGCCCGGCGGGGCTTCACCGTCACCGGCGCCCCCACCACCTCCGAGAGGCGCTGCTCCATCGCCGGCCGCCGTCCGGCCAGGCGGGGTGCCTCCAGCACGACCGAGCAGTCGACGTTGCCGACCGTCCAGCCGCCGCCGGCGACCATCCGCACCACCTCGGCCAGCAGGACGGTGCTGTCGACGCCCTGCCACCGGGCGTCGGTCTCGGGGAAGTGCTGGCCCAGGTCGCCCAGGCCGGCCGCCCCCAGGAGGGCCTCGGCCACCGCGTGGCTGACGACGTCGGCGTCGCTGTGGCCGGCCAGGCCCCGCTCGCCGTCGAACACCACCCCGCCCAGCACGAGCACCCGTCGGGGATCGTCGCTGAAGGGGTGGACGTCGAAGCCCAGCCCGACCCGCGTGGTCACCGGTCGACCGCCGCCAACAGGGCCCGGGCCACGACCAGGTCGTCGGGCGACGTCAGCTTGAGGTTGCGGGGGTCGCCGGCGACCACGACGACCCGTCCGCCCAGGGCCTCCACCAGGGCGGCGTCGTCGGTGGCCTCGGGCTCGGGCTCGGCGTCATGGGCCCGGCGCAGGACGGAGGCCCGGAACGCCTGCGGCGTCTGCACCGCCACCAGCCGGCTGCGGTCGACCGTCGCCACCACCCGGCCGTCGTCCACCTGCTTGACGGTGTCGGTGACGGGCACTCCGGGGATGGCGGCGTCGGCCCCGGCCCGCACCGCGGCCACCGTGCGGCGGAACAGGTCGGCCCCCGCCAGGGGCCGGGCTGCGTCGTGGACCACGACGATCTCGGCGTCGGCCGGCACCGCCGCCAGCCCCGCCCTCACCGACGCCGACCGGGTGGCACCACCCGCCACCGCCCCGCCGACCTCGCTTTCACCGGCCACCCGATCGGCGGGGACGACCACGACGACCCCGTCGCACGCATCCCGGGCCGCGGCCACCGACCAGTCGAGCACCCGCCGGCCGTGGAGGTCCTCGAACTGCTTGGGCCCGCCGAAGCGCAGTCCGCCTCCGCCCGCCACCACGATCGCCCACACGCTGCCCACGGAGTGACGGAGCCTAGGCGGATGTCGCGGCGGCAGCCGCGGCTGCGGCGGTGGCGGCGGCGTGGAGGGCGGCCAGGTAGCGGCGCACCGCCCACCGCTGGAGGACGCCGAGGACGGGGCCACCCAACTTCGCCGGCCAGGAGCCGGGTCCCGCCACCACGGTCACGGTGCCGGTGACGGTGCCGTCCGGCAGGAGGCGGACGAGGAAGCTCTCCTCGCCCCGTTCCGGATGCCCGGGGAGGGTGCCGTAGGCGAACCCGAAGCGGCCCGGCTCGTCGACGCAGACCACGATGCGGTCCCGCGCCACCACCTCCAGCGGTCCCGCCCGGAGAACGATCAGCACCGTGGTGCCGATGGTGATCGGCGCGTCCGGGGGATGGACCCGGGCCCCCAGCGCCAGCTGCGGCGCCCACTCCCGCAGGCCCTGCACCGCCCCGTCGAACGCGGCCGGCCCGTGGCCGAGGGTGCGGGTGAACGACGGCGTCGCGCCGGGGACGAGCGTGCACCCGATCTCCGGGTAGCTCACGCCGGGCGCGGCCGAGGCGTCCGCCAGCCGCCGGTCGAGCGCGGTCACGGACAGGCGACCGACGTGGAAGGCGCCCGTCCCCGCGGCCCGCGGGCGGCGCCGGCCGAACTGGTGACGTTTGTAGCCCCCAGGGGGACCAGAAGTGTCACCGGTTCGCAGGGGCAGGGGCGTCCGCCGGGGCTGGCGGGCGAAGAGGCCGGCCACCGTGAACCCGATGGCGTTGCCCACGCCGTGGGTGCGGGCCATGTCGCGGATCGACAGGAACGGGACGTCCCAGTGCTGGCCCGCGGCCCAGGCCACCGCCAACACCATCGGCGCCCACACCGACAGTCCGGACACGGCCAGCAGCACCCGGCGGGGCCCGGTGGCCGCCGGTCCGCCGGCCACCGCCTCCCGCAGGTGGAGGCTGGCGGTGCACCACACGCCGAGGGTCATCAGCACCGCCCCCCCGACCTGGGGCAGGGCGGCGCCGGCGACGAAACCCACCGCCACCACCGGCGGCGCCCCCGCGGTGAGGACCACTGCGGCCAGGGCCGGCAGCCGCCGGCGACCCGTAGCGCGGTCGAGGGCCAAAGCGGCCAGGGTGAGGGCGGCGCAACCGGCGTAGGTGTAGTGGATGGCGGTGAGCTCCACGATCGGCTCGCCGACGCCGAAGAGCCCGATCCCCAACCGGGAGGCGGCGAAGGCGCCGCCCGCGACCACCGCGTAGCCGGCCGCCAGCACCCGGGCCCCGTCGGCCAGCCCGGCGCCCGCGCCGGCGCCGGCGGGGGCGCCGGCGGGCGGGGCGGCGGCGCCGGCAGCCAGGTACGCCCGCAGCCGGTGCCCGGCGGTGTAGCCGGCCACGGCCAGCCAGGGCAGGACCAGCACCGCGGCACCCGCGCCCGGCGCCAGCCGCAGGGCGAGCCCGGCACTCGCGGCCGCCACCCACCACGCCCGCCACCGTCCGCCGGTGGCCAGAGGCAGCACCAGCGCCACACCGAGGACGAGGAGGAACGAAATCATCTACGACCGAACAGTACGCTACCGATCACTCGCACGTTTACCGTTAGGCTGAGCCGGGTGGAACCCGACCCGGGCATGCGCCTTGACGAGCTGGCCCGCCGGGCCGGGGTGGCGTCCACCACCATCCGGCTCTACCAGTCCAAGGACCTCCTGCCCGGACCCCGTCTGGTCGGCCGCACCGGCTACTACGACGACGCCCACCTGGCCCGCCTCCGGCTCATCGCCCGCCTGCAGGACGACGGCTTCTCCCTCGCCGGCATCGGCCGCCTGCTCGATTCCTGGCAGCGCGGCCTCGACCTGGCCCAACTGGTGCCCGACCCCGACGGCGGCACCGTCTTCGGGGGCCCCGCGCCGGTCGAGCTCGACCCCGAGGCGCTGGCCGCCCTCTTCCCCGCCGGCGCGGTGACCCCCGAGGTGATGCAGCGGGCCGTCGCCCTGGGCCTGGTGGAGCTCACCGCCGGCGGACGCCTCCGCACCGCCGACCGCCGCTTCCTCGATACCGGGGCCGATCTGGCCGCCCTGGGCGTGCCGGCGGAGGTGATCCTCGAGGAGTGGGAGCGCCTGGTCGCCGTCACCGACGGCGTGGCCGAGCGGTTCGTCGACCTCTTCGAAGCCCACCTCCTGCCCGCCGACTGGCGGGGGCTCGACGCCGAACAGGCGGTCGAGGTGCTCGAGCGCCTCCGGCGGATGAGGCGGTTGGCGACCCAGGTGGTCGCCGCCGCCGTCGACGCGTCCCTCGACCGCGCCGCCGCCCGGCGCCTCTCGGAGCTGTCACCCCCCAGTCGTCCGTAGTATCCCGGCCGTGACGGTGGTGCGGGCTCTGGCCAAGCTGACGCTGTCCCTGCGCGTCACCGGTGTCCGCCCCGACGGGTTCCACCTCATCGACGCCGAGATGGTCACCATCGACCTGGCCGACGAGCTCGCCTTCTCCGATGGCGACGGGTTGTTCGTCGACGTGGTGGGGGGCGCCGCCCCCGTCCCCACCGACGACTCCAACCTGGTGCGGCGGGCGCTGCGGACGGTGGGGGCCACGGCCCAGGTCCGCCTCACCAAGCGCATCCCCGCCGGGGGCGGACTGGGCGGGGGCTCGGCCGACGCCGCGGCCGTGCTCCGGTGGGCGGGGGTGACCGACCTCGAACCGGCCGCCGCCCTCGGCGCCGACGTCCCCTTCTGCCTGGTCGGCGGCCGGGCCCGGGTGACGGGAATCGGCGAGCTGATCGAGCCCCTGCCCTTCGAGGCCCGCGCCTTCACCCTCCTCACGCCCCCGTTCGGGGTGTCGACGCCGGCCGTCTACCGGGCCTGGGACGAGATGGGCGGCGCCGCCGTCACCGGACCCAACGATCTGGAGGCGGCCGCCCTCTCCGTCGAACCCCGTCTGGCCGCCTGGCGGGAGCGGTTGGGCGAGGCCACCGGCGCCACGCCGGTGCTGGCCGGGAGCGGCTCCACCTGGTTCGTGGAGGGCGAGCACGACGGCCCGGGGCTGCTCGTTGTCCGCACCGATAGGCCCTGAGGGCGTGGTTGGGGAAGGTTCCGGGTCTGGGTAGGGTTTCAACCGACGTGCGCATCGCAGTTTTGTCCCTCCACACATCGCCTCTGGCGCAACCCGGCACCGGAGACGGTGGAGGGATGAACGTCTACGTCCGGGAGCTCTGCGGGGCCCTGGCCCGGGCGGGGGTCGACTGCGACATCTACACCCGGTCGTGGCAGGAGGGCCTGCCGGGCGTGGTCGCGGTCGAGCCCGGCTTCCGCGTCCACCACGTCGACGCCGGTCCTCGGGCCCCCCTGGCGGTCGACGATCTGGTCGAGCACGTCGACGAGTTCACCGCCGGCGTCCGCCTGCAGCTGGAGGGCGCCTTCCGGCCCGACCTCATCCACGCCAACTACTGGCTGTCGGGATTGTCGGGCCACGCCCTCAAGCACCAGCTCGAGCTGCCCCTGGTGTCCACGTTCCACACCCTGGCCCGGGTGAAGGCGGAAGACCCGTCCGACCACCACGGCGAGCGGGCCCGGGCCGAGGCCGCCATCATCGGCTGCTCCGACGCCATCCTGGCCCTGTCGCGCGACGAGGCGGCCCAGCTGGAGCGGCTCTACCATGCCGTCCCCGAGCGCATCGAGATCGTCCCGCCGGGCGTCGACCACCGCCTTTTCTCCCCCGGCGACAAGGCCGCGGCCCGGGCCGCGATCGGTGTCGACATGGCCGTCACCGGCGCCGACCCGCCCTCCGCGGCCGCTCCCCTGCTGTTGTTCGTCGGCCGCATCCAGCCGCTCAAGGGGGCCGACGTGGCGGTGCGCACGCTGGCCCAGCTCGATCACCCCGACGCCCGGCTGGTGGTCGTGGGCGGGCCCAGCGGTCCCGACGGCGAGCCCGAGCTGCGCCGGGTGCACGCCCTGGTCGACGAGCTGGGCCTCTCCGCCCGGGTGCAGTTCGTCGATCCCCGTCCCCACGAGGAGCTCACCAACTACTACCGGGCGGCCGACGTGTGCCTCGTCCCCAGCCGGTCGGAATCGTTCGGCCTGGTGGCCCTGGAGGCCGCCGCCTGCGGCACCCCGGTCGTGGCCGCGGCCGTCGGCGGACTCAACACCCTGGTCGTGCCCGGCATCACCGGCTTCCTCGTCGATGGGCGCGACCCCGCCGGCTACGCCGCCTACGTCACCAAGCTGCTCGACGATCCCGACCTGGCCGCCCTCGTCGGGGCCCAGGCCGCCGCCCTCGCCCGCCGCTACCGGTGGTCGATCGCGGCCGGCCGCCTGCGCCGCCTCTACGCCGACCTCACCGCCCGCCGGCTGGTCGAGTGTTCCTGACACCCGGCGCCCGCTCCGAGTAGTCTCTCCTCCCGCTCCCCCCTCCCCGGCCCACCGCCGGGTCGACGGCGCGCAACCCGGAATTTCGTATGTTTCGGTAGTTCATGCTTGCATCCCACCAGGAAACCGCGCTACCTTTTGGCCGAGGCCCGAGGTGCGGATCGGGCGCCCGTTCGGGGAAGTGCGGGTGCCTGTGAGGTTCCTCGGGTCTCATCGCGTCCCCCTCTCGAAGGGCAGCAGATGAGGTTGCAACCCCGGCCCCAGGTCGTTAGGTTTTGGCCACCTTGGGGTCGGCGGTGCCCTCGGCACCAACCATGACGAAGACGAGAAGACTCGCAGCCGCGCTCGTCCTGTTGCTGGTGGTGGCCCTGGCCCCACCGGCGTGGTCTGCCGCCCCGTCGGCCGAGGAACAGCGGGATGCGGCCCGGGAGAAGAAGGCCCAGCTGGCCGCCCAGGTCGACACCCTCAAGGCCAGCGACGACGAGCTGGAGTCGGCCGTGCGGGCCCTCGACGCCGGCGTCACCGTCCAGAGCAACCAGACCGAGTCGGCCAAGCGGGCCCTGCAGTCGGCCGAGACCGGGCTCGGCTCGGCCGAGGCCAAGCTGGCCGCCACCGAGCAGCGCATGGGCGACCTCCGCCAGGACGTGGCCGAGGCCGCCATCCAGGCCTACGTCCACCCCGGGGGCGACGCCCTCCTCCAGATCGTCCGGGCCCAGAACATGGGCGAGGCCAGCCGGCGCCAGGTCCTGCTCTCGTCGGTGGTCAACAACAACCGCGACGCCCTCGACCAGATGCGGGCCACCCGCCAGGACCAGCAGTTCGACCAGGCCAACCTGGCCCACGCCCGGCAGCTGGCCGACGACCGGCGCCAGGCGGCGGCCGACCGGCTGGCCGAGCTGCAGGACGCCCTCAGCCAGCAGAACCGGCTCAAATCGGCGCTCGACACCCGCATCGCCGAGTTCACGTCCGAGGTCGACGCCCTCAGCCGGGAGGAGGCCACCCTGTCCGCCCTCATCCGGACCCGGCAGATCGCGGCCGAGGCCGACGCCGAGGGCGACAGCGTCTCCGGCGTCTCCGATTCCGGCCTCATCTGGCCCGCCGACGGCCCCATCACCTCCGGCTTCGGGATGCGCTGGGGGGCGATGCACTCCGGCATCGACATCGGTGCCGGTTACGGGGCCGATATACGGGCCGCCGAGGGCGGGACGGTGATCATGGCCGACTACAACGGCGGCTACGGGAACTGCGTGGTGATCGACCACGGGGGCGGCTTCAGCACCCTCTACGGCCACATGAGCAACATCGAGGTCTCCGACGGGCAGACGGTCGGCCAGGGCGATCTGCTCGGTGAGGTAGGGAGCACGGGAAATTCAACCGGGCCCCACCTCCACTTCGAGACGCGGGTCGACGGCGAGGCCCAGAACCCGATGCGGTACCTGCCCTAGAGGGAGCCGGGCCGCCGGCCCGGGTGCTACAGGTGCTCGGCGGCGGCCTTTTCCACGGCCGCGTGGATGGTGGCCCAGTCGGTGCCGGGTACCCGGGTGACGGTGACGAAGCTCTTCACGCCGAAGATCGACGCCACGCCGGGCGTCTCGAAGACGGCGGCGGCGAACGGGTTGCCGGCGGCCGCCTCGGCGCTCTTGAAGTTGATCGTGGCCGGCAGGGTGGTGTTGAGGTCGTACTTGGTCGCGTCCGGGTTGGGGGTCGACGACGGGGAAACGGTGGCCATGGACCCGATGCTATGTCCTAAGACGCCGCGGGAGGGCGGTACGGTCGGGTCATGGGCCCGACGGCGAGGTTCACGCGGCTGGTCCAGGGTCCGGAGGACGAGCTGGCGCTCGACGAGGCGGCCCTGCTCATCGCCGCCCACGCCTATCCCGACCTCGACGTCGCCCGTGAGCTGGGACGTCTCGACGAGCTGGCCGCCGGCTGCCCGGCGCCGGCGACGCTCGAGAGCTGGCGGCGGTACCTGTTCGTCGACCTCGGGTTCGCCGGCGAGACGGGGCGGTACTACGACGCCCGCAACTCGTACCTCAACGACGTCCTCGACAGCCGCCGGGGGATTCCCATCTCCCTCGCCGTCCTCGGCATCGAGGTCGGCCGGCGGGTCGGGCTCCGCTTCGACGGCATCGGCCTGCCCGGACACTTCCTCCTCCGGTCGGCGGATGCGCCCGACACCTTCGTCGACCCCTTCCACGGCGGCGCGGTCCTCGACCGGCTCGGGTGCGTGCAGCGGTTCCACGCCGTCAACCCGCCCACCGCCCCCTTCCTCGGCGCCTACCTCGACCCGGTCGGCCCCCGGGCCACCCTCGGACGCATCCTGCAGAACCTCAAGGGCGTCTACACCCGGGAGGGCAACACCAAGGCCCTGCGGTGGGTGTTCGACCTCCGCCTGGCCATCCCCGGCACCCCCGCCCTCGAACGCCGCGACGGGGCCCGCCTCCAGGCCGCCGGTGGCCGCTTCGACATCGCCGCCGACCAGCTCGAGGACCTGGCCGACTCGCTGCCGGATTCCGCGGCCGACCTCCTCGTCGAGGCCCGAGCCCTGCGCGCCCGCCTGAACTGAGGGCCGGCCCGTCGCGGGGAACGACGATTTCGACGCACCAAACGATTCGTGCCGCCAAAGCGCCGTGAAATCGTGATCCAGACCCCGGATCACGACGATTTCGCCGCATGAAACCGGAGGCTGCGTCGGGGCGTGCCGGCCGCCCGGCGGTGACCGGCATCGCCGTACCCTTGGGGACGTATGGAGCGATCCGTCCTCCAGGGGTTGGCGGCCTTCCGGTGGGGGGCCTGGTTGTGGATGGCGACCGTCCTGCTCGTCTCCCGGGACCAGCTCGACTGGCCCTTGGTCGCCATCGCCCTCGTCGGCCTCGCCCTGGCCGTCACCATCGCCGACACGGTCCTCCTCCGCACCGACGTCAGCCGCCTCTGCCGCCCCGGGCCGGTCCTCGTCGAGCTGGCCGTCGCCGCCACCCTCGTCATCGGCGACGGTGTCGTCTACGGCCCCGAGCACGCCTTCTCCACGTCGCAGTCCCTCGGGTCGGTGTGGCCCCTCGCCGGCATCCTGGGGGCGGGCGTGGCCCTGGGGCCGGTGGGCGCGTCCCTGTCGGGCATCGCCATCGGCCTGTGCCGGGTGGCGGCCGCCGTCCTCAACGGCGCCCCCATCGACTCCGGGGGGAAGGTCCTCTCCCTCACCAACACGGTGGTCTTCTACGCCCTGGGCGGGGCCGCCGCCGGCTACCTGGCCCGCCTCCTGCGCCGGGCGGAGAAGGAGATCTCCGCCGCCCGGGCCCGGGACGAGGTCGCCCGCACCCTCCACGACGGCGTCCTCCAGACCCTGGCCATCGTCGAGCGCCGGGCCACCGACCCCGCCCTGGCCCGCATGGCCCGGGAGCAGGAGCGCGAGCTGCGCGAGTACCTCTTCGGCGCGGCCCGGGCCACCGTCGGCGCCCCCAGCGACACCGACGTCGGACCTCCGCTGCGCGCCGCCGCCGCCCGCTGCGAGGACCATTTCGGCTCCCGCGTCCAGGTGGTGGTGGCCGACGACCTCCCCGACCTGCCCCCGGCCAACGTCGCCGCCCTGGCCGGCGCCGCGGGCGAGGCCATGGTGAACGCGGGCAAACACGGGGGCGCGGCGAAGGTCCTCGTCTATGTCGAGCCGTCCGACGACGGAGGCGTGTTCTGCTCGGTGAAGGACGACGGCGCCGGGTTCGATCCCGCCACCACGGCCGACGGCGTGGGCCTGTCCCGCTCGATCCGAGGGAGGATGGCGGAGGTCGGCGGACGGGTCGAGGTCCGGAGCGCCCCCGGCCAGGGGACGGAGGTGTTGCTGTGGCTCCCGTGAACGTGGTGCAGACGACGGTCGTCCTCGCCGACGACCACCCCATCTGGCGCGACGGCGTGCGCGCCGACCTGGGCGACGACTTCCGGGTGGTGGGGGAGGCGTCCGACGCCGACGAGGCCATCGAGGTCATCCGTCGCACCCGGCCCGACCTGGTGGTTTGCGACCTCCACATGCCCAACGGCGGGGGCTGCAAGGTGGCCCGCACCTGCGGCGACGAGACCCGGATCGTGATGCTCACCGTCTCCGAGCAGGAGCGCGACCTCCTCGACGCGGTGGCCGCCGGCGCCGTCGGCTACCTGGTGAAGTCGACGCCGCCGACCGAGCTACGGGCCGGCCTGCGCAAGGCGGCCCGGGGCGAGCCCGTGTTCTCCCCGTCGCTGGCCGCCCTCGTGCTGGGCGAGTTCCGGCGCATGGTGAAGCAGTCGTCGGGGATGCAGCCTCTCTCCGAGCGGGAGCGGGAGGTGCTTCAGTACGTGGCCCGGGGCCACAGCTACAAGGAGATCGGGGCCACCCTCTTCATCGCCGAGAAGACGGTGGAGAACCACGTCCGCAACATCCTGGGCAAGCTCCACCTCAACCGCCGCCAGGAGCTCATCCGCTACGCGGTGGAGCACGGGATCGAGTAGCCCGCTGGGGGGCCGCCCACCGCCGCCTGGGGCCCCGGCCCGGTAGTTCGCAAAGATCCCACCGCCGACGGTGGGGACATGACGAACACCACCTTTGCCCCTCCCGACTCTCACCCCTCCCCGTCCCGTCCCGGACGCCGGACCGGAGCCACCTGGGTGGCGGCCACCGGCGCCTTCCTGCTGCTGGCGGGGGCGGCGGTCTTCGTGGCCGTGAAGTGGGACCGCATGTCGGAGAACGCCAAGCTGGCCGTGGTCCTCGGACTCACCGCCGCTGTCCTCGTCGGCGGACGCCGGCTCCGGCGCACCCTGCCCGCCACCGGCGACGTGCTCTTCCACCTGGGCGCGTTCCTGATGCCGGTGGACCTGGCCGGGATCGGCCTCTCCTCGGGCATGGCCTGGCGGCCCCTCCTGGTGGCCGAGGGCGTCCTGGGCGTCACCGCCCTCGGGGGGCTGGGACTGCTCACCGACTCCACCGTCCTCACCTGGGCCGGAATCCTGAGCATGGGCGTCCTGGCCGCGGGCGTCGCCGCCGTCTCACCCGTCCCCGCAGCGGCGGTGCTGGCGGGGGCGGCCGTGGCCGTCGAGCTGACCCGTCGCTCCTCGGACGCACCCAGCACCGACCGGAGACCGGAGACCGCGGCCGCCGTCTGGGCTGCGGTGGCCGGCCTGGCGCCGGTCCTGGCCGCCGCCGTCACCCTCCTCCTGCCCGTCGGACGGGGGACACTGGCCGAGCTCGGCTTCACCACGCCCGGGGCCGCCGCCATCGCCGGCGGGCTGGCGGCGGCCGTCCTCGCCCGCCAGGCCCACCGCCGCCGCGACGTCACCCGGGCCTTCCTGGCCCTGACGGTGCTGGCCGTGGCGGCCACGTCGTCGCTGGTCACGGCCCACCTCCCCTCGTCGGCCACCGCGGTGGCCATGGCCGCCGCCTTCGTCGTGGTCGAGCTGGCCGCCCTCGTCCTGCGCCACGATCCGTTCTGGAACCGGCCCCTCGGTGTGGTGGCCGAGCTGGCCGAGATCGGCGCCTACCTGGCCGCCGCCGGGACCGGCCTGGTCCTGCTCACCGTCCCCGCCATCGGCGTCGACCCGTCGGCCACCACCGCCACCGCCATCGCCCTGGCGGCCATGGGCTGGCTGACGGCCGACCTCCGCCGCTACCAGGGCACCCCCCGTCCCCTCGGCCTGGCCCTCCTGCGGGGCGGCTGCTGGCCGCCGGCGACGATTCCCCTGGCCGTCTCCGTCGCCGGCGCCGTCGCCCTCGCCACCGGGTCCGCCCTGGCCACCGCGGTGGCCCTCGTCACCACCGCCGCCGCCCTCCTCGCCGCCCGTCGCCCGGGGGCCACCCTGGTGGCGGCCACCTTCGTCCCGTGGGCGGTCGTGACGACGATGACCCACCCGACCGGCGGCACGGCCGTGGGCCTGGCCGGCGCCGTCGTCCTCGCCCTGGCCGCGGTCGACCGGGCCCGGATCGACCACCTCGACCCGACGGCCGGCGTGCTCGGCCTCCTCGCCATCGGCACCGCCCTGGCCGGAGTGGGCGTCGCCGTCCCCGACGTCGGACTCCCGGCCGGGATCGTGGCCGCCGTCGCCGCCTGCTGGTTGCTCTCGCTGCTCCTCGACGTGGGCCACCGGAAGCTGGGTGACATGGCCCGGCTCGCCCTCCTCGTGCCGGTGGCCGCCTCCTTCGCGGTCGCACCCGAGCAGGCCCTGCCCGCCACCATCGCCGCCGTCCTCCTCTACGCGGTCGACGCCGTCCGCCTCGACCGGCCCGAGATCGCGCTGGGCGCGGCCCTCGGCGTGCAGGCCGTGGTCGCCCACCTGGCCGTCGCCAACGGCCTCGAACCGGGCCCGACGGGCCTGGCCCTGTGCGTGGGCGCGGTCGTGTGGTCGGGCCTGGCCGCCGTCGTCGACGGCCGCTGGCGCCTGCCCTTCCTCGTCGCCGCCGGCGCCGGTCTCGCCCTCGGCCTGGCGACCACCGCCGCGGCCGACGACGTGGCCGCCTTCAGCACCGCCCTCCTGGTCACGGGGGGTCTGGGGATCGGCGCCGGCCTGGCCACCGGCCGGTCGTGGCTGGCCCACGCCGGTGCCGCCGCCTGCACCACCGGCATCTTCGGCCACCTCGCCCTCGCCGGTGTCGAGGCGAGCGAGCCCTACGTCGTCCCGGTGGCGGCGCAACTCCTCGCCTGGGGGTGGCAGGCCCGCCGCTCGCACCCGAAGTTGTCGTCGTGGCTGACCTACGCCCCGCCGGTCGTGCTCCTCGGGGGCACCGCCCTGGCCGAGCGCATGATCGGCGGGCCGGGTTGGCACGCCCTGGTGGCGGGCGCCGTCGGCATGGCCGCGGTGGCCGCCGGCGGGTGGAGCCGGACCGCGGGACCGCTGGTCACCGGCACCGCCCTCCTCGTCACCCTCACCGTCCACGAATCCCTCGGCCCCCTGGCCGGCGTCCCCACGTGGGCCTGGCTGGCCACCGGCGGCACGATCCTCCTCGTCGCCGGCATCGCCCTGGAACGCACCGACACGTCCCCGGTCGAAGCCACCCGTCGCGTGGTCGACGTCCTCACCGAGAACTTCAGCTGATGAAGCCCGGGTCGGCGGGTTCGCCCTGGCCGCCCTCCTACCCTCGTCGGGGTCGTCGGCGGGGGTCGAGGTCGGCGGCCTCGTGGTCGGCCCCTGCGTGACGGCACCGCCGTCGTCCTCGTCGCGATCGCCGCCTGACCGTCAGACTCCCTACACTCACCGGGATGCGGCGACTGGGGGGTCTCGTGGCCGCGCTGGCGTGCCTGGCGATGGTGGCCGGGGCGTGCTCGAAGGGCGGTTCCAAGGGCGCCGCCGGCCGGGCCACCACCACGACCGAGGTGCCCGTCGCCGTCGCCTTCAACGTCACGTCCTTCGACGTCGAGGCGGCCGCCGACCCCGTCGCCGGTGCCGCCGCCGCCGCCCAGGACGGAATCCAGGCCACCCTGAACCGGTGGCTGGACGAGGCCGTCCTGCGCCCGTTGCGTTCCGGACAACCGGCGGGCGACATCAGCCCCTTCTTCACCACCCCCACCCGGGAACGGATCGCCACCACGCCTGACCGGGCCGCCTTCGTCGACGAGGGCATCCCGCCCGTCTCCGGCGTGCGGCCCGGAACCGCCTCCCTGGCCATGGTCGCCCTGGCCGACCCCGACGGCAACATCCCCCTCGTCTCCGTCCACTTCGACCTCACCCTCGGGGGCACGGTCGAGGGCACCTCCCTGGGGGTGGAGCACACCGGCGACCTCTTCATGGTCCCCGAGGGCGACGGCTGGCTCATCGACGGCTACGACATCCGCTCCACCCGGGCCACCGAGGGCGCCACGACCACCACCACGGCCGCCGGATGACCAGGATGAGGAGGATCAGGCGCACCCGCACCATCCTGCTGATCGTGGTCAGCCTCCTGGCCGGGCCCGGCGTCCTCCACGGCATGGCGGCCCCCCGGACCGCCGCCTTCCAGATCCTCAAGGTCGACGAGGGCCACTTCAACCCTGCGCCCGGCGGCGTGATCTTCCTGCTCGTCCTGGGCAACGACGCCCGTCCCGGGGAGACCATCAGCCGGGCCGACGCCATCCACCTCATCGGCGTCAACCCCGGCCTCGGCCGGGCCAGCATCCTCGACATCCCCCGCGACACCTATACCGACATCCCCGGCTACGGCACCGACAAGATCAACGCCGCCCACGCCTACGGCGGTCCCCAGCTGATGGCGGCGGCGGTGAGCGAGCTGGTCGGGGTCGACATCCCCTACGTGATCACCACCGGCTTCGTCGGGCTGACGGCCATGGTCAACGAGATGGGCGGGGTCGACGTCAACGTCCCGACGGCCATGAACGACAGCAACTCGGGCGCCTTCTTCAGCGCCGGCGTCCAGCACTTCGGGGGTGACGAGGCCCTCGCCTTCTCCCGCAACCGGGGGATCTCCGGGGGCGACTTTACCCGCACCAACAACCAGGGCCGGCTCATCCTGGCCGCCCTGGCCAAGCTGCGGCAGGAGGGCCCGTCGCCGGCCCACATCCTGCGCTCGCTGGCCGTGCTCCTCCGCCACACCACCCTCGACGGGGTGAGCGTGACCGACCTCTACCGGCTGGGCCGCCTCGGCCTGTCGATCGACCCCGACAACGTGACCAACGTCACCATGCCCGGCGTCGGCGGCTCGGCCGGCAGCGCCTCGGTGGTGTTCCCCACCGCGGCCGCCCCCGGCGTCTTCGCCGACATGGCCGACGACGGCCTCATCGACGCCTGAGCAGACCCCCCGCCGGCCCCTAGTCCTCGTCGGCCCTAGTCCTCGTCGGCCCCGTCGCTCTCGTCCTCGAACACCCGGCTCTTGAGGATGTCCTCGGCCTCGATGCGCATGAGGTCGGACTTGCTCAGCTTGTGGTTCTTCTCGCCCACGATGCGGGTGGCCTGGCGCAGGCGGGCCCGCTCGAGGGCGTTGCGGACGCTGCGGCCGTTGGCGAAGCGAGGTTGCGTCATCCGCCGGCCGAGGTACTCCCGGAAGGCGGACTCGGCCTCCCCCGAGAACTCGTACTTCTGCTCGTCGAGCATGAGGTGCCCGATCTCCATGAGCTCGTCGAGGGAGTAGTCGGGGAAGTGGATGTGGTGGGCGATGCGTGAGCCCATGCCCGGGTTGGACGAGAAGAACTTGTCCATCTTGTCCTTGTAGCCGGCGAGGATGACCACCAGGTCGTCGCGGTTGTTCTCCATGATCTGGAGGAGGATCTCGATGGTCTCCTGGCCGTAGTCACGCTCGTTCTCGGCCCGGTACAGGTAGTAGGCCTCGTCGATGAAGAGGACGCCGCCCATCGCCCGCTTGAGGACCTCTTTGGTCTTGGGAGCGGTGTGGCCGATGTACTGGCCGACCAGGTCGTCACGGGTGACGTTCACCAGGTGGCCCCGGGCCAGGTAGCCCATGTTCTTGAGCAGCTCGGCCATGCGCAGGGCGACGGTGGTCTTGCCCGTGC
>JAXDMK010000004.1:0-31586 GCA_034666105.1 Actinomycetota bacterium
TCCGCCCCGACCGGAGGCCTCGGCCCTCCTAGGGACCGCTGATCACGGGGACCTGGATGTCGACGCCGAGCTGGTGGAAGCCGGCCAACAGGATCAGGAACACCCCGAGCAGGATGCACAGGGCGAACAAGAAATCGAATCGCTTCTGCATACGTCACCCCCGTCAGAGCGCAGCCCATCTGGACGTCGCCCCCGTCGGGAATATCGGCGCCTCGCGTACCGAACTTGAGACAAATTTCCGCGGCCGCGGCGAGGATGTCCCGGTGTACCACTGGCCGCTGGTCGTCCTGGCCGGCTTCGCCATCGGGCTGCTGATGGGCTTCTTCGGCGTCGGCGGGGCGTCGGTGGCGACGCCTCTCCTCGCCATCCTCGGGATCCCACCCCTGGCCGCCGTCGCCTCCCCCCTTCCGGCCACCATCCCGGGGGCGGCGATCGCGGCGTCCGCCTACCTCCGATCGGGGGAGGCCCGGCCCCGGGCCGCGGCCTGGACCTTGGCCGGCGGCGTCCCCGGCACCATCCTCGGCGCGGTCGCGTCGCAATGGGTCGGGGGCCGCGCCCTGCTCGTCGCGTCGGGCGTCGTCCTGATCGTCGTCGGGTTCCGCGTCGTCCGGCCCATCGACGACGAGGCCCGGGCCGCCGGCACCCGCCGCCGGCTGAACCGTCCCCTCCTGGTGGGCGCCACCGCCGGCGTCGGCCTCCTCACCGGCCTGCTGGCCAACGGCGGCGGCTTCCTGCTCGTGCCCCTCTACGTGCTCTTCTTCGGCCTCCGCATGCGGCCGGCGGTGGGGACCAGCCTGGTCGTCATCACCGTCCTCGCCATCCCCACGCTCGTCACCCACTGGACCCTGGGCCACGTCGACTGGGCCGTGGCCGGGCTCTACGGGGTGGGAGCCCTGCCCGCCAGTGCTCTGGGGAGCGTCCTCAGCCGAAAGGTGGCGGGACCGCTCGTGCGGCGGGCCTTCGGCTGGTTTCTCATCGCCTTCGGCGTCCTGTTCACTTTCGACCGGTTGCTCGGTGGCGGGTGACGGGTGACGGACCACGGAAACCCCAGGAAGGGCCGGTAGGCTCACAGAACAGCAGATCGGCTTCGAGTTCGCCTCCCGTTCGCCGGGCGTTCACCGCCGCGCAAGCGGGAGTTCGGGGCCCGTCCCTAACGTCGAGCCACGACCCCGCGAGCCGAGGTGCCCTACCGTGATCGAATCGAAGGCGAGCGCACCGGCGGGTAGGGGGCCGCAGTGAGCACTCCCCTGCGCCGGCACCGGGGCGACGAGGCCGAGCGGGCCCTGCGCGACGCCCAGCAGGTGGCGGCCGACGCCATGGCCGAGGCCGTACGACTGAGGCGGGCGCTCGACGCCCTGACGTCGGCCATCGTCATCCACGACGCCCGGGGCCGGCTCGTCCTGCGCAACCGGCAGCACGCCGAGCTGGACGCCAACCGCCACGTCTCGGCCCTGGTCGCGGCCGCCGTCGAGCAGCTGGTCGGGGCGGCCCGGGAAGGCGCCGCCGCCACCCAGACCCTCGAGCTCCACGGACCCCCACCCCGCACCCTCGACATCACCGCCGTCCCCCTCGGCACGCCCGAGGCGCTCCTGGGCACCATCGCCGTCGTGGAGGACATCTCCGAACGCCGGCGGCTGGAGGCGGTGCGCCGCGATTTCGCGGCCAACGTCAGCCACGAGCTGCGGACGCCCATCGGGGCGCTCGGCGTGCTGGCCGAGACCCTGGTCGACGAGGACGATCCCGAGGTCGTCCGCCGCCTGGCCCGGCACATCATGGCCGAGGCGGAACGGGCGGGAAGGTTGATCGGCGACCTCCTCGACCTTTCCCGGATCGAGGCCGGCGGCGTGCTGGTGGAGACAATCGTCGACATCGCCACCGCCGTCACCACCGCCGCCGATCGGGTGGCCGCCCCCGCCGCCCAGCGCGACGTCAAGGTCCTGGTCGTGCCGCCCGACCCGGCCACCGCCGTCGTCGGCGACGAGCGCCAGCTGGTGTCGGCCCTCGTCAACCTGCTCGACAACGCCATCAAGTACTCGGAGCCGGGCTCGGTGGTCGAGCTGGAGGCGGAGAACGACCGGGGATGGGTGGTGATCACCGTGCGCGACCAGGGCATCGGCATCCCGCCCAAGGACCTCGAACGCATCTTCGAGCGCTTCTACCGTGTCGACCGGGCCCGCAGCCGGGAGACGGGCGGCACCGGGCTGGGCCTGTCGATCGTCCGCCACGTCGCCACCAACCACGGGGGCACCGTCGAGGTCGCCTCCCGCGAGGGGGAGGGTTCCACGTTCACCCTGCGTCTGCCGAGGTCGGCCCGGTGATGGCCGACACCCGACCCACGGTCCTGGTGGTGGAGGACGAGGAGTCCTTCGTCGAGGCCCTCACCCTCGGCCTCACCCGGGAGGGCTTCGCCGTGCGCGTCGCCCGCGACGGGGCCGAGGCGCTGGCGTCCTTCGACGCGTCGCGGCCCGATGTCGTCCTCCTCGACCTCATGCTCCCCCGGGTCTCGGGCATCGACGTCTGCCGCCACATCCGGTCGCGCTCGTCGATCCCGATCATCATGGTCACGGCCAAGGATTCCGAGGTCGACGCCGTCGTCGGCCTGGAGGTGGGGGCCGACGACTACGTCACCAAGCCCTACCGGCTGCGGGAGCTGGTGGCCCGGGTGCGGGCCGTCCTGCGCCGGGCGGGGCCCGAGCCGGAGCCGGAGGAGGTCTCGGTCGAGGTTCTCGAGGTGGGCGACGTCGCCCTCGACGCCGAGCGTCACCGGGTCACCGTCCGGGGCTCCGAGGTCGCCCTGCCCCTACGGGAGTTCGAGCTGCTGGAGCTGCTGCTCGACAACGCCGGCCGGGTCCTCACCCGGGACACGCTCATCGACCGCATCTGGGGTCCGAACTACGTGGGCGACACCAAGACCCTCGACGTGCACGTGAAGCGGCTGCGGTCGAAGATCGAGGACGACCCCTCCCGGCCCAGCCGCATCACCACCATCCGCGGCCTCGGCTACCGCTACGAGAAGCCGGCCCGGGTGTAGGGCCGACCGGCAAGGACGCTTCCGCAGCCGTCGCCCGGACTCGCCTCCGGAGCGGAGTGCGGGACGAGCGTGACGGCCACCCGCCGAGCGTGCTCCAGCGCCGTGTCGGGAGGGTTGCGGGGATGGACGAGCCTGTTGAACAGTTGTCGAAAACCTGGGGCCGAACGCCCGGCATGTCAGGAATTGTTCACCGGCCGTCCTCTTCCGGTTCGCATCCCGGACGGCTACCGTCGCAGGGGACGCTCGCCCGCCGAGCAGGTTGTCGCGTCCAATCTTCAATACGGAGGAACGAGACGGCAGTGCCCGACCCCGCCGCATCTGCCACTCCCGACATCGCCGGGACTGTCGCCGAGCCCACGTCGGGAGTCGTCCGCGAGTTCCCCCGGCCCACCCCCGACTCGCCCTACCTCAACCGCGAGCTGAGCTGGCTGGAGTTCAACCACCGGGTACTGGCCCAGGCCGACGTCGAAGACACGCCCGTCCTCGAGCGGGCCAAGTTCCTGGCCATCTTCGGCAGCAACCTCGACGAGTTCTTCCAGGTGCGGGTGGCGATCCTCAAGGAGCAGCAGGCAGCCCGCCTGGGGGGCACCTCGCCCGACGGCCTCACGCCGACGGAGCAGCTGCGGGCCATCCGCATCCGGGTGGCGGAGCTGATGCACCAGCAGTCGAAGATCTTCGCCGCCCGGGTCGTACCGGTGCTGGCCGAGGCGGGGATCCACCTGTGCGGCTGGGAACAGGTCGGCGACGACGACCGCGCCTTCCTCGACGACGTGTTCGACCATCGCATCTTCCCCGTGTTGACCCCGCTCGCGGTCGACCCGGGCCACCCCTTCCCCCACATCAGCAGCCTGTCCCTGAACCTGGCCGTGCTCGTGCGCAACCCCCGCACCGGCGAGCGCCGCTTCGCCCGGGTGAAGGTCCCCCCGCTGCTCCCCCGGTTCGTGGCCCTTCCCGACGGCGAGCGGTTCGTCCCCCTGGAGCAGATCATCGCCGCCCGCCTGTCCGAGCTGTTCCCGGGCATGGAGGTCGAGTCGCAGTCCACCTTCCGGGTGACGCGCGACGCCGACCTCGACCTGGAGGAGGGCGAGGCCGATGACCTGCTGGCCGCCATCGACCTCAACCTGCGCCGGCGCCGCTTCGGCGAGGCGGTCCGCCTGGAGGTCGACCGGAGCATGCCGGCCGAGGTCTGCCGGCTGCTCGTGCACGAGCTGGCCCTCGAGGAGGACGACGTCTACGAGATCGACGGCCTCCTCGACCTGGGCGGGCTGTGGGCGCTCCACGCCCTCGACCGTCCCGATCTCAAGGACGAGCCGTGGATGCCGGTCGTGCCCCCGGCCCTGGCCGGTATCGGCGAGACGCCGGGCGACATCTTCGCCGTCCTCCGGGAGAGGGACGTGCTCGTCCACCATCCCTACGAGTCGTTCACCGCCTCGGTGGAGGCGTTCATCCGCCAGGCCGCGGCCGATCCCAAGGTGCTGGCTATCAAGCAGACGCTCTACCGCACCTCAGGCGACAGCGCCATCGTCAAAGCCCTGATCGACGCCTCGGAGGCGGGCAAGCAGGTGGTGGTGCTCATCGAGCTGAAGGCCCGCTTCGACGAGATGGCCAACATCGCCTGGGCCCGGGCCCTGGAGCAGGCGGGCGTCCACGTCGTCTACGGGCTGGTCGGGCTCAAGACCCACACCAAGACGGCCCTCGTGGTGCGCAACGAGGCCGACGGCCTGCGCCGGTACTGCCACGTGGGAACGGGCAACTACAACGCCAGCACCGCCCGCCTCTACGAGGACATCGGTCTCCTCACCGCCGACGAGGACCTAACCGCCGATCTGGGGCGCCTGTTCAACTTCCTCACCGGCTACAGCCGCCACGTGCAGTACAAGCGCCTGCTGGTGGCCAACACGTCGCTCCGGGCCCGGCTCACCGAGCTCATCCGCAACGAGAAGACCGTTCCCGACGGCCCGGGGCGGATCGTGATGAAGATGAACAGCCTGGTCGACTGGGATCTCATCACCGCCCTCTACGAGGCGTCGTCAGCCGGCGTGAGCATCGACCTCATCGTGCGGGGCATCTGCTGCCTGCGCCCGGGCGTGCCCGGCCTGTCGGAGAACATCCGGGTGCGGTCGATCGTGGGTCGCTACCTCGAACACTCCCGGATCTTCGCCTTCGGTGACCGGTCCGAGCGCCACTACTACATCGGGTCGGCCGACCTCATGCCCCGCAACCTCGACCGGCGGGTGGAGGCGGTGACGCCGGTGGTCGACCCGACCCTCACGCCCCGTCTCCAGGAGATCCTCGACGTCAACCTGGCCGACGACGTCCTGGCCTGGGAGCTCGACGCCGACGGCCAGTGGAGCCGGGTCCCCCGGGGCCGGTGCAACACCCATGATCGCCTGCAGGAGCTCGCCGTCGCCCGCGCCCGCCGGGACCCGGGCCGCAAGACGCCGATGACGGCCGGCCCCGGCGCCGGGCCCCAACCGTGAGGGCGACCACGTGAACGGGGGCCCGGTGAGAGCCACCCGGTGAGAGCCACCCGATGAAGGCCACGCGGGAGCGCGAGGCCAAGCTCGGGGCGTGGGCCGGTTTCACGCTCCCCGACCTCACCGGCGTGGTCGAGGGGGTCACGGTCCGCCCCCTCCCCGAGCGCAAGCTCGACGCCGTCTACTTCGACACCACCGACCTCCGCCTGGCCCGTTGGGGAGCGAGCCTGCGGTACCGCTCGGGCGACGGCACCGGCTGGACGGTCAAGCTGGCCGACGGTGACGACGGCCCCGCCCTCGTCCGCCGGGAGCTGACGTTCCAGGGCACAGCGTCGGCGGTGGTGCCGGCGGAGGTGGCGGGACTGGTCCGGGCCTACGTCCGCAGCGCCCGGCTGATCGCCGCCGCCCGCCTGCGCACCGTCCGCCGGGGCGTGGAGCTGCTCGACGCCGAGGGCCTCCGTCTGGCCGAGGTTGTCGACGACCAGGTGTCGGTGTACGAGGGCCGCAAGCTGGCCAGCCGCTTCCGCGAGATCGAGGTGGAACTGGAGGCCGACGCCAGTACCGGCTTGCTGGAGGCGGTGGTCGCGGCCCTGCACCGGGCAGGGGCGGGGCCGGTGGAGCCCATCCCCAAGGTCGTCCGGGCCTTGGGGACGAGGGCCCGGGAGCGGGCCGAGCTGGTGGAGGAGAAGCCGGGCGACGGCGCCTCGGCCGGCGACGTGGTGCGGGCCGCCATCGCGACGTCGGTCATCCGGATCCTCCGCCACGACGCCGGCGTCCGCATCGGCGACGACCCGGAGGACGTCCATCAGGCCCGGGTCGGCACCCGCCGCCTGCGCTCCGACCTGCAGACGTTCCAGTCGCTCCTCGACGCCGAGTGGCTGGCCGAGCTGGTGGTCGAGCTCAAGTGGCTGGGCGGCCGGCTGGGTGCCGTCCGCGACGCCGACGTCCTCCTCGAGCGGCTCCGGCGGCAGACGGCGACGCTGGCCCCCGACGACGCCACCGGCGCGGCCGGCATCGTCCGCCGGCTGGTGCAGCAACGGGAGGCGGCGCGGGCGGCGCTGCTCGACGCCATGTCCGGCCCCCGCTACGTCGCCCTCCTGGACCGTCTCGTCGCCGCCGCCCAGGTCCCGATGCTGCTCCCCGAGGCCGACGGCAAGGCCACCGCGGTGCTGCCCTCTCTCGTCCTCAAGCCGTGGGAGAAGTTGGCCCACTCGGTCAAGACGCTCGACGACCCGCCGCCCGACGAGCAGCTGCACGCGGTTCGGATCCGGGCCAAGCGGGTCCGCTACGCGGTGGAGGCGGTGGCGCCGGTGGTGGGCAAGAAGGCCAAGCGCCTGGCGTCGGCGGTGGCCGAACTGCAGGGCGTGTTGGGCGACCACCAGGACGCGGTGGTCGCCGAGGCCTGGCTCCGGGAGGCGGCCGCCGACGAGGGGATCTCCCCCCTGGTCGCGGGGGAGCTCATCGCCATCGAACGGGTCGAGGCCGAGGCCTGCCGCCAGGCGTGGCGGGCGTCGTGGCGGGAGGCGAAGGACCCGGCACTGCGCAAGTGGCTCCCCTGAGCCTGGGCCCGCTTGGTCGCCGCCTCGGTCTGGGCCGCTCGCCGGGGCCGGTGCGGGCGGGCGGGGGCGTGGTGTGGAAGCGGGGTGACGACGGCTGGCCGGTGGTGATCCTCGTCCACCGGCCCAAGTACGACGACTGGAGCCTGCCCAAGGGCAAGGCCCACGAGGGGGAGGACGAGGCCACCGCCGCCCTCCGGGAGGTGGAGGAGGAGACGGGCCTGCGCTGCGATCTGGGCGAGGAGCTGCCCAGTAGCTCCTACCAGGACCGATTCGGCCGCGACAAGACCGTCCGCTACTGGGCCATGACGCCGGGCGACGAGAAGGACGGCGACGAGGTTACGTCGTTCGTCCCCAACGCCGAGGTGGACGAGGTGCGGTGGCTCACGCCCGACGATGCCGCCGACCTCCTCAGCTACGACCGCGACCGCGAGATCCTGCGGTCGTTGCCGGTCGAGGCCGACGAGTGAGCCACCTCCTCGTCGTCCGCCACGGCCACGCCGGCGACCGGGAGAAGTGGGACGGCCCCGACGAGCGGCGCCCGCTCTCCAGGAAGGGCCGCGACCAGGCCGCCGGGCTCGTCGACCTGCTGGCCGACTTCGACATCACCCGCGTCCTCTCCAGCAATTACCTCCGGTGTCTGGAGACGGTCGTGCCCCTCGCCTGCGACCGCCGGCGCTCGATCGAGGTCCACCCGGCGCTGGCCGAAGGCTCGTCGACCGCCGACGTGGGCGCGCTGGCGGCCCAGCTCGCCGGCACCACCGCCGTCCTCTGCACCCACGGCGACGTGATCTGGAACCTCCTCGTCGACCTCGCCCACCACGACCAGGATCTGGCGATGTCGAAAGGCTCGACCTGGATCGTGGAGCAGACCGCCAACGGTGGCCTCGCCGCCGTCCGCTACCTGCCCCCACCCCCACCCCCGCCGCCGACCTAGCCGCGCCGGTACCGCTCCATCCGGCCGTACCATCGGGGGGACATGCGCGTCGCCGCCCTCGACCTCGGATCGAACTCGTTCCACCTCCTGGTGGTCGACGCCTCGGCCGACGGCCATTTCGTCCCCCTGGCCCGCGACAAGGAGACCCTGCGCCTGGGCGACATGGTCAGTCGGGAGGGCCGCATCACCGAGGCGGGGGCGGCCAAGGCCATCGCCACCATCCAGCGGTTCAAGAGCCAGGCCGACGGCCTCGGGGCCACCGAGATCATGGCCTGCGCCACCAGCGCCATCCGCGACGCGGAGAACGGTGGCGAGGTCATCGACGCCATCTACGTCGCCACCGGCGTCCGGGTGACCCTGCTCAGCGGCATCGAGGAGGCCCGCCTGATCTTCCAGGCGGTGCGGGCCAGCGTCGTGATCGACCCAGGGCCCGCCCTGTGCCTCGACCTCGGCGGCGGCAGCCTGGAGGTGATGGTCGGCGGTCCCGAGGGCCTCCTGCGGGCCGCCACCCTGCCCCTGGGGGTGGGCCGCCTGACCACCGAGTTGGTCCGCGACGACCCTCCGTCGGCCGACGACGCCCGTCGCCTGCGCGAGCGCCTCACCGCCACCATCGCCCCGGTGGCGGAGGAGATGGCCGCCTTGCGCCCCACGATGACGGTGGCCACCAGCGGCACCTTCTCCGACCTGGCCCGGATGGCCCTGGCCCGGCGCACGGGGGTGGTGCCGGCGGCGCTCAACCAGGTCACCGTCAGCCGGGAGGAGATCGAGGCCCTCCACGCCGACATCATGGCGGCCACCGTCGCCCAGCGCACCAAGATGCCCGGCCTCGACGCCCGCCGGGCCGACCAGATGCCCGCCGGGTCCATGGCCGCGGTGGTGGCCATGGAGCTGTTCGGCGTCGCCGAGCTGACCATGAGCGCGTGGGCCCTGCGGGAGGGCATCGTGCTGGAGGTGATCGGCCGGGCCGATCCCGCCCTGTGGACCAGCGACGCCCACGCCATCCGCCGCTCGTCGGTGCTGGGGCTGGCCCGCCGCTGCAACTGGGACGAGGCCCACAGCCGCCATGTCACCCGCCTCGCCCTCGCCCTGTTCGACGCCACCGCCCCGCTCCACCGCCTCGGCCCCGACGAGCGGGAGCTGCTCGACCACGCCGCCCTCCTGCACGACATCGGCATCCACGTCGCCCACGAGTCGCACCACAAGCACACCGCCTACCTCATCCAGCACGGCAAGCTCCGGGGCTACGACCCGGAGCAGGTCGACGCCCTCGCCTGCCTGGCCCGCTACCACCGCCGGGGCGAGCCCAAGCCTTCCCACGAGCCGTTCAACACCCTCAACCCGGAGCTCCAGGACCAGGTCACCACGCTGGCCGCCCTCCTGCGCATCGCCGACGGCCTGGATCTGAGCCACACCGGCACCGTGACCGCCATCGACGTCGATATCGACAAGTCCCGCGTGCACGTCGACGTCTCCGGCACCGGTGACCTGCAGATGGAGCTGTGGGGCGCCCGGCGCAAGCGCCAGCTCTTCGAAAAGGTCTTCGGCCGGCGCCTCGAGTTCTCCGCCGCCGGCGCCGACCGCAAGGCCGGCTGACGCGCCACGGGCCCCGCTGCCGTTCATCTGCTGTTCACCACCCGTACCCGTGGGTTTCACCCGAGCCTTTTACAGTCTCGACGGCAGGCTTCTAACGTCGATGGCGTGCGCCCGCGCCGCCGCTTTCAGGTCCCAAGGAAGGTCGGTGAGCCTCGATGTCGACCGACGTGAGCCCCGACACCCGGGTCCCCGTCCGGGTGTGGCGGGAGCCGAGCCAGCCCGACGGGACCAGCGGGGCCGCTCCGTCCCAACCCGAGCCCGCCTCCGCGCCGGTCTTCGAGCTCCAGCAGCTCGACGCCTACTACGGCAAGTTCCGGGCCGTCCGCGACGTCAACCTCCAGATCGCGGCCAACCAGATCACCGCCTTCATCGGCCCGTCCGGCTGTGGCAAGACCACCGTCCTGCGCTGCCTGAACCGGATGAACGACCTCATCCCCGGGGCCCACATCGACGGCACCATCCGCTACCACGGGCTCGACCTCTACGGCCCCACCGTCGACCCGGTGGAGGTGCGGCGGCGTATCGGCATGGTGTTCCAGAAGCCCAATCCGTTCCCCAAGTCGATCTACGACAACGTCGCCTACGGGCCCCGGATCGGGAGCGTCAAGAGGGGCGAGATGGACGACATCGTCGAGCAGGCCCTGCGCAAGGCCGCCCTGTGGGACGAGGTCAAGTCCCGGCTCAAGTCCCCGGCCACCGACATGTCCGGCGGTCAGCAGCAGCGGCTGTGCATCGCCCGCACCATCGCCACCCGGCCCGAGGTCATCCTCATGGACGAGCCGTGCTCGGCCCTCGACCCCATCGCCACCACCCGCATCGAGGACCTCATGCAGGACCTCAAGACCGAGTTCACCATCGTGATCGTCACCCATAACATGCAGCAGGCGGCCCGGGTGAGCGACAAGACGGCCTTCTTCACCTCCGAGGTCAACACCGAGTCCGACACCCGCACCGGGGTCCTGGTCGAGTTCGACGACACCCAGACGATCTTCACCACCCCCAGCAACGAACGCACCGAGGCCTACATCACAGGCCGCTTCGGATGACCGAGACCCGCAAGGTCTTCCACGAGGAGCTAGCCGAGCTGTGCTCCGACGTCGTCCGCCTGTCGGCGATGGCCTCGGAATCCATCCAGGCGGGCACCGGCGCCCTGCTCGAGTTCGACCTCACGTCGGCCGAGCGAGTCATCAACGACGACGCCTTCATGGACGCCCTGGCCTACGACATGGAGGAGCGGGTCTATCTCCTCCTGGCCCGCCAGCAGCCGATGGCCGTCGACCTGCGCACGCTCGTCACCATCGTGCGGGTGGTGCACGAGCTGGAGCGCATCGGCGACCTCATGGGCAACGTGGCCAAGGCCGCCCGCCGGCTCTACCCGCGCCAGCTCGACCCCCGGCTGCGGGGCATCATCGACCGCATGCGGGAGCAGGCCACGGCCCAGCTCCAGGTGGCCACCGACGCCTACGCCGAGCGCGACCCGGTGCGGGCCTCGGCCGTCGCCGACATGGACGACGTGATGGACGACCTGCAGAAGGAGCTGTTCCGCACCATCTTCAGCTCTCCGGCCAAGGACGAGGCGGCGGTGCAGCTGGCCGTCCAGGTGGCCCTCGTGGGGCGCTACTTCGAACGCATCGCCGACCACGCGGTGAACGTGGCCGAGCGGGTGGCCTACATGGTCACCGGGCGCCTGCACCCGCACGCGGCGGTCGACGCCGTCCTGTCCTAGCGACCGTCCCCGGCCCGGCTGTCCCCGACTTCCCCCACCGTTCACCGCTCGTTCACCTGCCGGCCAGCGTGCGGACAACCTCCCTTCGTAGCCTCCTCGGCGATCGCCGTACGACCTCGAGGATGGAGAACCGATGACCCGTCACAAGTCCGGAATGGTGAGGATGACGGCACTGGCCGCGGTCCTGGCCGTGGGCGCGGCCGCCTGCGGCAGCGACACCGGCGGGACCAGCACCGGCGGCACTCAGCTCAGCGCGACCCTGAAGGGCTCGGGGGCGACGTTCCCCAAGGGCTTCTACGAGGTCGCCATCGAGGCCTTCCACACCGAGCAGCCCGGCGTCACCATCGAGTACCCCGGGGGCGGGTCGGGCACCGGCCGCCAGAACCTGCAGGACGGCGTGGTCGACTTCGCCGGCAGCGACGGCCTCGTCAAGGACGAGGACAAGCCCAAGTACAAGGGTGAGTTCCTCTACTTCCCGACGGTGGCCGCGCCCATCACCGTCTCCTACAACCTGGATGTGAAAGACGTCGTCCTCGACGCCGACAGCATCGCCAAGATCTTCCAGCGCCAGATCACCAAGTGGGACGATCCCGCCATCACGGCCCTCAACGCCGGCGCCTCGCTACCGTCGACCGACATCGTCGTCGCCCACCGCTCCGACGGCTCCGGCACCACCGAGAACTTCACCAAGTACCTGGTGGCGGCCGCCCCCGGCACCTGGACGCTGAAGTCCGGCTCCACCGTCGAGTGGCCGGCCGACACCCAGGCCGGCAACGGCAACGCGGGCGTGGCGACGATCGTCAAGGACACCCCCGGCGCCATCGGCTACGTCGACCTGTCCGACGCCAAGGCCACCGGCCTCACCTTCGCCACCATCGTCAACCAGGCGGGCAAGAAGGTCAAGGCCACCCTCGACGGCGCCTCGGCGGCCCTGGCCGGCGCCACCGTCAACCCCGACCTCACCTACAACCCGCTCAACGCCGCCGGCGACGCCGCCTACCCGATCACCGCCCCCACGTGGATCCTCGTCTACAAGAACCAGACCGACGCGGCCAAGGGCACCGCCCTCAAGGCCTTCCTCACCTACGTCCTCACCGACGCCCAGTCCTTCGCCAACGACGTCGACTACGCCAAGCTGCCCGACAGCCTCCGGCAGAAGGCCGTGGCCCAGGTCGACACGATCGTCGTCCCCGCCGCCTGACCGCGTCCCACCTGAGCCCGTGACCGCCACTCCGACCCTCGACCTGGAGCCGGCCGGCCCCCCGCCGGCCGGCTTCGGTCTTGACGGCAAGCGGCGCCGCGTCGCCGACGGGGCCTTCCGGCTGGCCGCCCTGGCCAGCGGGTTGTCGGTGCTGGCGATCCTGCTGCTCATCGCCGTCTCCACCAGCCAGAAGGCGCTGCCGGCGCTCCGCCAGGAGGGCATCGGCTATGTCACGGGCTCCCGGTGGGCGCCCAACATCGACGTCTTCGGGGCCCTGGCCTTCGTCTCCGGCACCATGATCGTGTCGGCCATCGCCCTCGCCCTGGCGGTGCCGGTCAGCTTCGGGATCGCCCTCTTCCTGTCCGAGTTCGCGCCCCGGCGGCTGCGCCACATCACGATCTACGTGATCGACATGCTGGCCGCGGTGCCCTCGGTGGTGTTCGGCCTGTGGGGGCTCATCGTCCTCGCCCCCTGGATCGTCAAGATCTACGACTGGATCGCGGACAAGGTCGACCCCGTCCCGGTGCTGAACATCCTGTTCGGCAAGCCCGTCAACGGCCGCAGCTTCTTCACCGCCGGCATCATCCTGGCACTGATGATCACGCCGATCATCACCTCCCTCACCCGGGAGGTCTTCGACACGGTGCCGCCGGGCCAGAAGGAGGCGGCCTGGGCCCTGGGCGCCACCCGGTGGGAGATGGTGCGGGGGGCGATCCTCCCCCACAGCCGCACCGGAATGATCGGGGCGGTGATGCTGGGGCTGGGCCGGGCCATGGGCGAGACGATCGCCGCCGCCCTGGTGATCGGCTCCAGCGCCCGGCTGACCCTGCACCTGTTCAGCTCGGGCGACGCCATGGCCGCCGTCATCGCCAACCAGTTCGGCGAGTCGGGCGGCCTCCACCGCTCGGCCCTCGTGGCCATGGGGGTCGTGCTGTTCGCCATGACGATCGTGGTCAACATGGTCGCCCGGGCGATCGCGGGCAAGACGCCGAGCGCGGCGCCGGTGCGGGGCAGGCGGTAACGGTGGCGGTCCCCTCGCCCATCGACCTCACCTCGACGAACGTCCAGCGGTCCCGCCGGCTGCGGAACCATCTGGCCACCTCCTTTGTCTACGGCTCGGTGCTGGTCGCCGCCATCCCCCTCGGCTTCGTCCTGTTCTACGTGGCCAAGAAGGGCGCCGGCGTCGTCGACCTCGCCTTCCTCACCAAGGACATCCCCATCGTCACCCGCCTTCCCGGGCCGGGGATGGGCCCGGCCATCGCCGGCACCCTGCTCATCACCCTGGCCGCCACCCTGATGGCGGTGCCGCTCGGGATCCTGGCCGCGGTCTACGTCACCGAGTACGGCCAGGGGTCGAGGCTGGCGGGGGCGATCCGGTTCCTCTCCGACGTCATGGCCGGAGTCCCGTCGATCGTGATGGGCCTGTTCATCTACACCATCTGGGTCCTGCGCTTCGGCCAGTCCGCCTTCGCCGGCGCCCTCGCCCTGGGCGCGCTGATGCTCCCGATCGTCATCCGGTCCACCGAGTCGATGCTGCGCCTGGTGCCCAACGCCCTGCGGGAGGGCAGCGCCGCCCTCGGGGCCAGCAGGTCGCGGATGATCATGACGGTGGTGCTGCCGGCGGCCCTGCCCGGCATCACCAGCGGCAGCCTGCTGGCGGTCGCCCGGGCCGCGGGCGAGACGGCGCCCCTCCTGTTCACCATCGGTGCCGCCCGGGCCGTGAACCCGAACCTGTTCGAGGGGTCGAACGCGGCCCTGTCGACCCAGATCTTCGTCAACGCCCAGCAGCCGTTCGTCGGCGCCCAGAACCGGGCGTGGGGCGCGGCCCTCACCCTCATCGTCATCGTGCTCCTGCTGACGATCGTGGCCCGCATGGTCTCCCGGCGGTTCACCCTGCGCTGATCGGGCAATGTGTGGGGAAATGGCTGGGGACCGGGTCCGACCGCTGGTGGGCGCCGTCGCCCTCGTGTTCCTGCTGGGCAGCGTGACGGGCGTCCTGCGGACGGCGAGTGACCCTTCCGAGAGGGGCCGGGCGGAGTCGGTGGCCGCCACCGACCCGACGCCCGCACCGGCCGGCCCGGATCCCGGGACTGGCGACGCCCTCCCCCTCTCCGACCCCCAGTCCCTCGACCTCACCGCGGCCGGCTACGACCTCCCGCCGATGGGGAGCGTCTACGCGGCCCGGATCGTCGGAGGCGGCGGCGCCGCCACCGGCGGCCCGCTCCGCTACGTCGACTACGTGGCCGGCGGCGGCGCCCTGGCCCGTGACTTCTGGCCGGCGTCGTCGATCAAGCTCCTGGCCGCCCTGGGCGCGCTCGACTACGTCGGCTCGCTCGGCTTCACCGGCGCCGCCACCGTCTCCTTCGACGACTACGGCTACACCGCCACCCTGCGGGAGATCTACCGGTCCGCCATCCTGGCCAGCGACAACCTCGACTACGACATGCTCATCCTCGTCGCCGGCTTCGACCGCCTCAACACCGCCTTCCTGAGCCCGGCCAACGGCTTCCCCACCACCGTGATCGAACGGTCGTACTCGGGCGTCGACATCCGCTGGTCGCCCGAGATGACGCTGGAGGAGGACGGGCGGACGGCGGTCGTGGCGGCCCGGGAGGGGACGGGCGACTACGACTGCCCCGACGAGGGCAACTGCACCGACCTGTTCGAGATGTCGGAGGCGGTGCGCCGGCTGGTGCTCCACGCCTCGGTGCCGGCCCAGGAGCGCTTCGCCATCAGCCCGTTCGACGTCGACGCCCTCTCCGACGCCCTGGCCGGCGCCGGCAGCTTCTTCGCCTCCGGCGCGGAGCGGGTCCTCGGGCCGGGGGCGACGGTGCTGAGCAAGCCGGGAGTCGCCTCCGGCCTCGACTGCGTCGACTCCGCGGTCGTCACCGCCCCCGGCGGCGACCGTTTCCTGCTCAGCGCGGCCATCCCCGACGACGGCTACGAGCCCGAGTGCGAGGGACTGTCCGACCTGGCGGCCGCCGTTCTCTCCCTCCTCGCCACCTCCTGAGGCAGGAGATCGGCGAGACTGGCCGGCATGGACTCCGACACCCTGCGGGCCCTCCAGTCCCCCCTCAAGGAGCGTTACCGGGAGGAGCCCGACGCGGCCCTGGTGACGCTGACCGCCGAGGGCCGGCTGGGCGAGGAGGCCGTCTCCTGCTCGGTCGACACCGGCCGGGCGCTGGTGGAGGCGGGCCTGCACCCGGCCTCCGGCGGCGACGGACTGTCCGCCTGCTCGGGCGACATGCTCCTCCAGGCCCTGGTGGCCTGCGCCGGCGTCACCCTGCGGGCGGTGGCCACCGCCCTGTCGATCCCGATGGCGGGCGGCACGGTGCGGGCCGAGGGCGACCTCGATTTCCGGGGCACGCTGGCCGTCGACCGGGAGGTGGCGGTGGGCTTCCGGGCCATCCGCCTGTCGTTCGACCTCGACAGCGACGCCACCGTCGAGCAGCTGGCCACCCTGCGCAAGCTCACCGAGCGCTACTGCGTCGTCCTCCAGACCCTGAACCACCGGCCGGAGATCACCAGCTCCTGGTGAGGGGCCCCGCCGGCCGGTCAGGGACTGTCTCTCGCCGCGAGTACCGTGACCTTCGTGGCCGACCAGGCGACCTTTGCGGACCAGGCGATGGAGCACATGGGCGGCCTCTACACCGCCGCCCTGCGCATGACGCGCAACCCGTCCGACGCCGAGGACCTGGTGCAGGAGACGTACCTCAAGGCCTACCGGGGCTTCGGCGGCTTCCAGGAGGGCACCAACCTCAAGGCCTGGCTCTACCGGATCCTCACCAACACGTTCATCAACTCCTACCGGTCGAAGAAGCGCCGCCCGGAGGAGACCGAGCTCGAAGACCTCGAGAACCTCTACATGTACCGGCGCCTGGCCGGAGCCGAAGGGGCCACCGCCGGCCGCAGCGCGGAGGACGAGGTTCTCGACCACATCACCGAGTCCGAGGTCAAGGAAGCCATCGAGGCCCTTCCCGAGCAGTTCCGCATGGCGGTCCTCCTCGGCGACGTGGAGGGTTTCTCCTACAAGGAGATCGCCGAGATCCTCGACATCCCCATCGGCACCGTCATGAGTCGTCTGCACCGCGGAAGAAAGGCCCTGCAGAAGCGGTTGTACGAATTCGGACGGCAACGAGGGTTGGTGCCGGAGGGGTCGCCGCATGCATGACAATTGCTACGAGGCAGTTGAGCAGCTGTATTTCTATCTCGACGGCGAGCTCACCTACGAGCGACGGGTGGTCATCGCCATGCATCTGGCCGACTGTCCCCCGTGCGGCGACGCCTTCGACTTCGAGTCCGAGCTCCGCCTGGTGATCGCCCAGCGGTGCCGCGAACGGGTGCCCGAGGGCCTCCGGGCCCGGGTCTACGAGGCCCTGCGCAAGCTGGAAGACCCCGCCCCCCCGGCGGAATAGCTCACCCCCTCCGCCGGTTGTGAAGAGCATGTCCGAAGCCTCTGTCGGCGCCAAGCCGATCTCGGGGAACGACCGGCCCTCCAAGCGGTTCAAGGCCGGGCGCGTGTGCAGTCAGGCGGGTTGCGAGACCAAGCTGTCGATCTACAACGACGGCAAGTACTGCTACCAGCACGAGCCGATGTCGGTCCCCCGGGTGCGCGGTCGCAAGATCGCCTGACCCCCAACCGGTCCACCCCCTCCCCTCCCGCCTGGTCCGGCGGGGTTGAGGTCCGTCCCGGTCCCAGCGGTGGACGGGCTTGCGGCGCCAGCACCGGTACAGTGCTCCCCCAATGGATCTGATCTTTGCCGCCAAGCCCTGGACCTACTGGTTGGCCCCGGTGCTCACGCTGGTTGCCGTTCTCGGTTTGATCGGGTTCTTTTTGGGCTACCTCGTGAAAGTGGTGGCCGCCAAGTACCCCAAGACGTAGGAGCCCCGTGACCGCAGCGAGTTCCGCCCCGCCCGCGTTCGACTTCATCGCCTGGGACACGGCCGAGAAGGTGGCGGTGCGCGTCGCCGGCCAGGAGCCTCTCGCCGAGTCGTACCACTACTCCTCGCTCGAGCCCGACTTCCAGGAGTTCACCGCCGAGGCGGAGGAGCTGGTGGGCCTGGAGACCGGTCTCCACTCCCTGCACGGTCCCGCCCGGGTGCGGGTCACCGACCGGGCCGGGTGGATCAGGGCCAACCTGGCCTCCTTCCAGCGCCTCCTGCGCCCCTTCACCGACCGCATCGGCGAGCGGGTCAACCAGACCAAGGTGGCGCCCATCGGCCGCCACATCGCAGGAGCCGAGGTCGGCGCCCTCCTGGGGTGGATGTCGACCCGGGTGCTGGGCCAGTACGACATGCTCGTCATCGAGAACGAGAACCCCGACGACCAGGACATCGTCTACTACGTGGGCCCCAACGTCCTGTCCCTCGAGAAGCGCTTCTCCTTCCCGCCCCGGGAGTTCCGGCTGTGGCTGGCCCTCCACGAGGTCACCCACCGGGCCCAGTTCACGGGCGTTCCCTGGCTCCGGCCCTACTTCCTGTCGCTGGTCGAGTCCTCCCTGTCGGCGTTCGACCCCGACCCCAAGATGTTCGTGGTCGCCCTGCGGCGGGCGGTCGAGGAGCTGCGGGCCGGGCGCCGACCCCTCGACGAGGGCGGCCTGGTCACGCTCCTGGCCGGACCCGAGCAGCAGGCGGTCCTCCAGCAGATGCAGGGCCTGATGAGCGTGCTCGAGGGCCACGGCGACATCACCATGGACCGGGCCGCGGCCGAGCGCATCCCCAGTGCGGGGCGCTTCCGCGACGTCCTCCACGAGCGCCGCCAGTCGAACGGCACGGTGCGCTTCGTACAGCGGCTGGTGGGACTGGAGGCCAAGCTGCGCCAGTACCAGGAGGGCGAGGAGTTCCTGGAGGCGATCGAGCTCTCCGACCCGGGCCACGTCTCGCTGCTCTGGGAAGGGTCCGAGTACCTGCCGACGCTGCTCGAGATCCGCAACCCGGACGCCTGGGTCTCCCGGGTGGCCGACGTGCGGGCCGCAGCCAGCTGACGCCGGCCACGACTGGGGCGACGGGAGCCGGGGGTTCCCCGGACAGATGGCAGCCGGCCGACCTGGTGGCGTCCGGCCTGCTGGAGGTGTGCACGTTCGCGCCCGCGGGTTCGCCCGTCACCTGCGCCGTGTCCGGCGGGGCCGACTCCCTGGCTCTCCTGGCGCTGGCCGTCGCCGCCGGCTGCGAGGTGACGGCGGTGCACGTCGACCACGGGCTGCGGGACGGGTCGGCGGCGGAGGCGGAGGTGGTGCGGGCGGCGGCGGCCACCTTCGGGGCCGGCTTCCGGGCCGAGCGGGTGGCGGTGGCGCCGGGGCCCAACCTGGAGGCCCGGGCCCGGGCCGCCCGCTACCGGGTGCTGCCGGCCGACGTGCTCACCGGCCATACCGGCGACGATCAAGCCGAGACCGTCCTGCTCAACCTGCTGCGGGGGGCCGGTCTCGACGGGCTGGCCGGGATGGCCCCCGGTCCCCGGCACCCGATCCTCCGCCTCCGCCGGCGGGACACGAAGTTGATCTGCCGGCAACTGGGGCTGACACCGGTCGACGATCCGTCCAATGCCGACCCCGCCCACCGGCGCAACCGGGTCCGCCACGAGCTGCTGCCCCTCTGCGACGACGTCGCCCAGCGGGACGTGGCCGGCATCATCGCCCGCCAGGCCTCGCTCCTGCGGGACGAGGCCGAGCTGCTGGACGGGCTGGCCGCCGCCCTCGACCCCACCGACGCCCGCGCCCTGGCCGCGGCGCCTGTCGCCCTCTCCCGCCGGGCCGTCCGCCGCTGGCTGAGAGCGGGCTGCGACCATCCCCCCGACGCCACCATCGTCGAGCGGGTGCTGGCCGTCGCCCGGGGCGAGGACAGGGCGACCGACATCGGCGGCGACCGCCGGGTGGCCCGCACCGGCCAGCGCCTGCGGATCGAGCCGTTACCGGGCCTGACCGGGCCCGGTCCGCCGGGGAAGTAGCTTCGGGCCACGTGGCGCCTCCTGACCGCACTTCAGGCCCAGATCCCACCCGCGACCTGACCCGCGATCCGAACCTGGGCCCGGTCGTGGTGTCGGAGGAGCAGCTCCGCACCCGGATCGCCGAGCTCGGCCGGCAGATCACCGACGACTACCGCGACCGCTCGCCGCTGCTCCTGGTCGGCGTGCTCAAGGGCGCCTTCGTTTTCATGAGCGACCTGGCCCGGGCCATCGACCTGCCGGTGGAGTTCGACTTCATGGCCGTCTCCTCCTACGGGAGCGCGACCAAGACCAGCGGGGTGGTGCGCATCGTGAAGGACCTCGACCTCGATCTCACCGGCCGCCACGTGCTGCTGGTGGAGGACATCGTCGACAGCGGGCTCACCCTGTCCTACGTCCGCAAGAACCTCCGCTCGCGGGGGCCGGCGTCGCTCGACGTGTGCGCCCTCCTCGTGCGCACCGGCCTGCAGAAGCACGATCCCGACCTGCGCTACGTGGGCTTCGAGATCCCGTCCGACTTCGTCATCGGCTACGGCCTCGACGTGGGCGAGCGCTACCGCAACCTCCCGTTCGTGTGCGCATACGCGGGGCCCGAGCCCTCGGTACCCTGAGGGGAGTGAAGAAGCTTCTTCGTTCTCCCGCGTCCTACGTCCTGCTCGCCCTCCTGGCGGTCGTCGTCATCGGGGGGCTGGCCCGGTCGGGCGACAAGCCCCGCAAGCTGCGCCTCGACCAGTTCGAGCACATGGTGGGGGCGGGCGAGGTCCGCACCGCCACCATCGCCGACCGCGACGGCACCGTCTCGGGTGAGCTCACCAGCGGCCAGAAGTACAAGGTCAACTACGTCCGCGACGACTCCGAGCAGCTGGGCACCATCCTGCGCACGGCCGAGACGCCGCCCCAGGTCCGGGTCGACCACCAGAAGGACCCCGTCTGGTGGGCGATCCTCCAGACGTTCCTGCCCGTCATCCTGCTCATCGGCGCCTTCGTCTTCGTCATGAACTCCATGCAGGGCGGCGGCAGCCGCGTCATGCAGTTCGGCAAGGTCAAGGCCAAGCAGGTGTCGAAGGAGCAGACCAAGGTCACCTTCGCCGACGTGGCCGGGGCCGACGAGGCGGTGGAGGAGCTGCAGGAGATCAAGGAGTTCCTGGAGGCGCCGGCCAAGTTCATCGCCATCGGGGCCAAGATCCCCCGGGGCGTGCTCCTTTTCGGCCCCCCGGGGACGGGAAAGACGCTGCTGGCGCGGGCCGTGGCCGGCGAGGCCGGCGTGCCCTTCTTCTCCATCTCCGGCTCCGACTTCGTGGAGATGTTCGTAGGTGTCGGCGCCAGCCGGGTGCGCGACCTGTTCGAGCAGGCCAAGGCCTCGGCCCCGGCCATCGTGTTCGTCGACGAGATCGACGCCGTCGGGCGTCACCGGGGGGCGGGAATGGGTGGCGGCCACGACGAGCGGGAGCAGACCCTCAACCAGCTGCTGGTGGAGATGGACGGCTTCGACACCAAGGCGGGCGTGATCCTCATCGCCGCCACCAACCGCCCCGACATCCTCGACCCCGCCCTGCTCCGTCCGGGACGCTTCGACCGCCAGATCGTGGTCGACCGGCCCGACCTGGCCGGCCGGCGGGCCATCCTCAACGTCCACGGCAAGGGCAAGCCCCTGGCCAAGGGCGTCGACGTGGAGGTTCTGGCCCGGCGGACGCCCGGCTTCACCGGTGCCGACCTGGCCAACCTCATGAACGAGGCCGCCCTCCTCACCGCCCGCCGGGGCTTCAAGGAGATCGGCATGCCCCAGCTGGAGGAGGCCATCGACCGGGTCATGGCCGGTCCGGAGCGGAAGTCGCGGATCATCTCGGAGAAGGAGAAGCGGGTCATCGCCTACCACGAGGGCGGCCACGCCCTGGTGGGCCACGTCCTGCCCGACGCCGACCCCATCCACAAGATCTCGATCATCGCCCGGGGTCGGGCCCTGGGCTGGACCCTCGCCCTGCCCACCGAGGACAAGTACCTCACCACCCGGTCGGCCCTGCTCGACCAGCTGGCCATGCTCCTGGGCGGTCGCACGGCCGAGGAGCTGATCTTCCAGGACCCCACCACCGGCGCCGGCAACGACATCGAGCGGGCCACCGCCATCGCCCGGGCCATGGTCACCGAGTACGGCATGAGCGACGAGATCGGGCCCCAGCAGCTGGGCGCTAAGAACACCGAGGTCTTTCTCGGCCGCGAGTTCGGCCACCAGATCAACTACTCCCAGGAGGTGGCGGCCCACATCGACTCCGAGGTCCGCCGCCTCATCGACGAGGCCCACGGGGAGGCGATGGAGGTGCTCGTCACCCACCGCAAGGTCCTCGACCGGCTGGCCGACGCCCTCATCGAGAAGGAGACCCTCGACACGGCCGAGGTCATGGAGATCCTGGGCGAGGTGCCCGAGCGGCCCCGGCGTTCCACGGAAGGGTCCGGCCCCCGGGGCAACGTCCGGCCCATCAGCCGTACTTGACCTCGCCCCGCGGGCCGGAGGGGGGCAGACCTGATCGCGGCGCACCTGATCGCGGCGAAATCGACCGCGGCCGCATCGAGAAGGCGGTCCGGGAAATCCTGGAGGCCATCGGCGAGGATCCCGACCGGGAGGGGCTGCGGCGCACCCCCGAGCGGGTGGCGGCCATGTACGAGGAGATCTTCGCCGGGCTGCGGGAGTCGCCGGCGGAGCACCTGACCACCACCTTCGCCGCCGACCACGACGAGATGATCATGGTCAAGGACATCCCCCTCTACAGCATGTGCGAGCACCACCTCGTCCCCTTCACCGGGAAGGCGCACGTGGCCTACATCCCGAACGAGGGGGGGCGCATCACCGGCCTGTCGAAGCTGGTGCGCCTGGTGGAGGCCTACGCCCGCCGGCCCCAGGTGCAGGAACAGCTCACCCGCCAGATCGCGGACGAGCTGGTGGCCAGCCTCCAGCCCCGCGGCGTGCTCGTCGTGGTCGAGGCCGAGCACCTGTGCATGTCGATGCGGGGAGTGCAGAAACCGGGCACCACCACCGTCACGTCGGCCGTGCGGGGCCTGATGCGGGAAAATCAGGCCACTCGGGCCGAAGCTTTGCAGTTCATCCACGGTTCCCGCTGACCGGGCGCCGGTACGCTCTCCGTCGTGCCCCGTCCCCTGGTGATGGGAGTCCTCAACGTGACTCCCGACTCGTTCTCCGACGGAGGCCGTTGGCTCGACCCTGACGCCGCCGTCGCCCACGGCCTGGCCCTGGTGGCCGAAGGGGCCGACGTGGTCGACGTGGGCGGTGAGAGCACCCGCCCCGGAGCCGAGCCGGTGGCGGAGGACGAGGAGTTGCGGCGGGTCCTGCCCGTCATCGCCGCCCTGGCCCCCCACGTGCGGATCTCGGTCGACACCCGGCGGGCGGGCGTGGCCGCCGCGGCCATCGAGGCGGGGGCGACGCTGGTGAACGACGTGTCGGCCTCGCTGTGGCCGGTGGCGGCCGCCGGCGGGCCGGGCGTGGGTTGGGTGGCCATGCACATGCGGGGCCAGCCCCGCACCATGCAACAGGCGCCCGAGTACGGCGACGTGGTGGCCGAGGTGCGGTCGTTCCTGGTGGAGCAGGCGGGACGGGCCCGCGACGCTGGCGTCGAGGAGGTCTGGATCGACCCCGGAATCGGGTTCGGGAAGACGGCGGCCCACAACCTGGCCCTGCTGCGGGCGACCCGGGCGCTGGCCGCCACCGGCTGGCCGGTGCTGGTGGGTGCCAGCCGCAAGACGCTCCTCGGCCTGGTGACGGCCGACGGAGGCGTCACGCCGGCCGCCGACGACCGGCTGGAGGCGTCGCTGGCGGCGGCGGTGTGGGCCGTCGACCAGGGGGCGGCCATGGTCCGGGTCCACGACGTGCGCCCCACGGTGCAGGCCCTGCGGCTGCTGGAGCCGGCCCTCTCATGAAGGGCAAGTGGGCCACCGGCATCGCCCCCCGCAACTTCTCCTGGATCATCAAGGACCAGCTGGCGGTCAGTGAGCGGCCGGGCGGCTACGCCCGGGCCCACCGCCCCATCCGCCGCCAGGAGGAGATCATCTGGATCCGGGAGCAGGGCTTCACCCGGGTCGTGTCCCTGCTCGGGTCGCCCCACAACCTCCACGCCTACGACGACCTGGGGGTGGCGTGGGAGCACATCCCCTTCGCCCTCCACGACGACCCCCGGGCGGTGCTGGCCGAGCTCTTCCCCAAGCTGCGGGGCTGGCTCGCCTCGGGCGGCAAGATCCTCCTCCACCAGGAGGAGTTGAGCGACCGGGTCCTGGGCCTGGCCGCCGCCTACCTGGTCTACGCCGGCCTGGTGCGGGCCCATCCCCAGGCCATCTCCATCGTGGAGCAGATCAGCCAGCGCCAGATGGGCCCGCCCGGGCGGGAGCTGGTGGCCCTGGCCACCGAGCTGGCCGACCGGGCCTGACCCGGTTCCGGAGCCGGCGCCGTTCCCTGGCAGGCTGATCCGGTGGACCCAGGATCCCGTGACACCGACCGCATAGAGCTGCGGGGGCTGCGGGTGCTGGGCGTGCACGGGGCCCTCCCCGAGGAGCAGGACCGGGCCCAGCCGTTCGAGATCGACCTCGACGTGGAGGCCGACCTGTCGGTGGCAGGGGCCAGCGACCACCTGGCCGACACCGTCGACTACGGGGCGGTCACCGCGGTGGCGGCCGCGGTCGTGGGCGGGGAGCGGTTCCGGCTGCTCGAGCGACTGGCGGAGCGCATCGCGTCGGAGGTGGCGGACGTCGACCCCCGGATCCGGTCCGTCACCGTCACCGTCCGCAAGCTGCGCCCGCCCCTACCCGTCGACCTCACGTCGGCCGGGGTGCGGGTCACCCGGCGGCCGCAGCCCCGCCGGCGGCGCCGGGCGTTCATCGGCCTGGGCTCGAACCTGGGCGACCGCATCGGCACCCTTCGCATCGCGGTGGCCGCCCTGCCCGACGTGGTGGCGGTGTCGCCGGTGTACGAGACGGAGCCGGTCGGGGGCCCGGACGGCCAGCCGTCCTACCTCAACCTGGTGGCCGAGCTCTCCACCGACCGCACCCCCCGCCAGCTGCTCGAGATCGGCCAGCAGCTGGAAGCGGCCGCGGGCCGGGTGCGGGCGGAGCGTTTCGGGCCCCGGATCCTCGATGTCGACGTCCTCCTGGTGGGCGACGAGGCGGTCGACGAACCCGACCTCACCGTCCCCCATCCCCGGATGCACGAGCGCCGGTTCGTGCTCGCCCCCCTGGCCGACCTCGCCCCCGACATCGTCCCCTCGAGGTGGGAGGCAACTGCGATCGGGGAGGTCCGGGTGGTCGGTAGGCTGGGGGACGACGAACGGCACCCCCAGTAGTCCCGAACCGGGGGCCGGAACGTGAGGAGACGACGTGAGCGACGAGAGGGCACCTCTCCCCCGTGTACTTGGGCCTCGGGTTGTCGACCGGGGCGACGTGCTGCGCAAGGAGCTCGACCGGGAGCGGGCCGCGGGCCGCACCGTCGGGCTGGTACCGACCATGGGCGCGCTGCACGCCGGGCATGCGGCGCTGATCCGGCGGTCGGCGGCCGAGTGCGACGTAACCGCGGTGACCATCTTCGTCAACCCGCTGCAATTCACCGTCGACGAGGACCTGTCCCGCTACCCCCGGAACCTGGCCGCCGACCTGGAGCTGGCGGGCGAGGCCGGCGCCGCCGTGGTCTTCGCCCCCCCGGTGGAGGAGATGTTCCCCGGGGGCCGGTCGGCCACCACGCTCCACGTGGCCGGGCTGTCCGAGGGGCTGGAGGGCGCCAGCCGTCCCGGGCACTTCGACGGGGTGGCCACCGTCGTCGCCCGCCTGTTCAACCTGGCCGGGCCCAGCCGGGCCTATTTCGGCGAGAAGGACTTCCAGCAGCTGGCCGTCGTCCGCCGGATGGTGGCCGACCTGGCCCTACCGGTGACGGTGGTGGCGTGCCGCACCGTGCGCGACCACGACGGCCTGGCCCTGTCCAGCCGTAACGAATACCTGTCGGCCGAGGAGCGGGCGGCGGCGCCGGTGCTCATCCGAGCGCTGGCGGCGGGCGCCGAGGCCATCGGCGGTGCCGGCCGGGATCGGCACGCGGGCGAGGTCCGCCGGCTGATGGCCCGCACCGTGGCCGCCGAGCCCCTCGCCCTCCTCGACTACGCCGAGGTGGTCGACCCCGACACCCTCGTCCCCCTCGACGTGGTCGCGCCGGGCACCGAGGTCCGCCTGCTGATCGCGGCCTGGGTGGGCGGCACCCGGCTCATCGACAACCTGGGGGTGACGGTCCCGTGAGGCGGCGGATGATGAAGTCGAAGATCCACCGGGCCACCGTGACCGGCGCCGAAGTCGACTACGCCGGCTCCATCTCGATAGACACCGACCTGATGAAGCGGGCCGACATCCTCGAATGGGAGCAGGTGGCGGTGCTCGACGTCGACAACGGCCAGCGCTTCGAGACCTACGCCATCGCCGGCGAGCCCGGCCAGGTGCAGCTCAACGGGGCCGCGGCCAAGCTGGTCGACGTGGGCGACCTGGTCATCCTGGTCACCTACGCCGACTACGACGACGACGAGCTGGCCGCCTTCGCGCCCGTGACGGTGAAGGTCGACGCCGACAACCGGCCGGTCTGACGTCGTGCTCGACCTGCTGGTGCTGGGCAGCGGGGTGGCGGGCCTGTCCGCCGCGGTCCAGGCGGTGACCGACCAGGGCCTGCGGGTGGGCGTGCTCACCAAGGGCGACCTCGACCAGGCGTCGACCCGCTGGGCCCAGGGCGGGGTGGCGGCCGTACTCGGCGGCGACCCCGACTCCACCGACCTCCACCTGGCCGACACCCTGGCCGCCGGCGTCGGGCTGTGCGACGTGGCCGCGGCCCGGCTGCTGGTCGACGAGGGGCCGGCCCGGGTCCAGAACCTGATCGCCCTGGGCGCGGTGTTCGACCGCGACGCCCACGGCCAACTGGCCCTGGCCCGGGAGGGCGGACACTCCGTGCCCCGGGTCGTGCACGCCGGCGGTGCCGCCACCGGCGTCGAGATCGAGCGGGCCCTGGTGGAGGCGGTGCAGGCCACGGCCGCCTCGGTGATGGAGGGATGGTTCGCCATCCAGCTGATCGTCGAGAACGGCCGGTGCCAGGGCGTCGTGGCCCTCGACCCGTCGGGCGCCACCCACCAGGTCCGGGCCCGCCACACGCTGCTGGCCACCGGCGGCTTCGGCCAGCTCTACGCGGTCACCACCAACCCGCCCCAGGCCACCGGCGACGGTGTGGCCATGGCCCTGCGGGCGGGAGTCACCGTGGCCGACATGGAGTTCGTCCAGTTCCACCCGACGGCGTTGCACCACCCCCAGGTGCCCCGTCCCCTGCTGTCGGAGGCGCTGCGGGGCCACGGGGCGCTGGTGCGCGACGCCACCGGCGAACGCTTCGTCGACGAGCTGGCGCCCCGCGACGTGGTGGCCCGGGCCATGGCCGCCCGCATGCTCGAGCAGGGCGTCGACCACCTGTGGCTCGACGCGACGGGCCTCGAGCGCTTCGCCGACCGCTTCCCCACCATCGCCGCCGCCCTGGACGCGGCCGGCCTCGATCCCGCCACCGACTGGCTGCCCATCGCCCCCGCCGCCCACTACACGATCGGCGGCGTCTTCACCGACCTCGACGGGGCCACCGACCTGCCCGGGCTGTGGGCCGCGGGCGAGGTGGCATGCACCGGCGTCCACGGGGCCAACCGGCTCGCCTCCAACTCCCTCCTGGAGGGGATGGTGTTCTCGGCCCGGGTGGTGGAGGCCATCGAGCGGGGCAGGGACGGGGCCGAGGCCACCGGGCTGATGGCGGCGATCCTCCGGCCCGCGGGCGCGGGCCCGTTGCGGGTGCACGCGCCGCCCCGGGTGGAGCGGGCGTCGTCGGAGACCGACGTGGCCAAGCTGCGGGGCGGCCTCCAGCGGGGCATGACGGTGGAGGCGGGCGTGGTGCGCGACCACCAGTCCCTCCGCCGGGCCCGGGCCGTGATCGAGCGGGCGACACCGTCGGCCCCGCCGGTCACGCCCGAGGACTGGGAGCACCAGAACCTGTTGGCCGTGGGTGGGGCCGTGGTGGTGGCCGCCACCGCCCGGCTCGAGACCAGGGGCGCCCACACCCGCACCGACCACCCCGAAACCTCGCCCGCCTTCCAGCGGCGCATCCTCGTGGTCGCGACGTAGCCGCCGTGCACCCCCCCCTCCACGCGGTGCGCGAGGCGGTGGCCCGGGCCCTGGCCGAGGACATCGGGCCCCTGGGCGACCTCACCACGTCCCTCCTGCCGGCCGACGCCAAAGCCACCGCCGACATGGTCCCCCGCAAGCTGGGCATCCTCGCCGGGCGGCTGGCCGCCACCGAGGCCTTCTTCCAGGTCGACCCCCGGATCCACATCGACTGGTGGGCCGACGACGGTCACCGGGTGATCGCGGGCCAGCCGGTGGCCACCGTCACCGGCCGGCTGGGCAGCATCCTCATCGCCGAGCGCACCGCCCTGAACTTCCTGTGCCACCTGTCAGGAATCGCCACCCTCACCCGGCGCTACGCCGACGCCGCCTCCCCCGGGGCCAACGTCCGCGACACCCGCAAGACCACGCCCGGCCTCCGGGCCCTGGAGAAGGCGGCGGTGCGGGCCGGCGGCGGCCTCAACCACCGGGGCAACCTGTCCGACGGGATCCTCCTCAAGGACAACCACCTGTTCGGCATCTCCATCGAGGAGGCGGTGGCCAAGGCCCGCAGCCTCTACCCGGGACGCCCCATTCAGGTGGAGTGCGACTCGTTGCGGCAGGCGCAGGTGGCGGCCCTGGTCGGCGCCGACCTGGTGCTGCTCGACAACATGACTCCGGGCCAGGTGTCCGACTGCGTGTCGGTCCTGCGCACCACCGGCTACCAGGGGGTGGTGGAGGTGTCGGGCGGCGTCACCCTGGAGAACGTCCCCACCTACGCCTCGGCCGGGGCCCAGCTCATCTCGGTAGGCGCCCTCACCCACTCCGCCCCCTCGCTCGACATCGGCCTCGACCTCCGCTGACCGGCGACCGACCGTGCTCCTCGTCCCCTGATGCTCCTGGCAATCGACGCCGGCAACACCCAGACCGTCATCGGCCTGTACGACGGCGACCAGCTGCTCGACACCTGGCGCATCGCCACCAACGCCGAGCGCACGTCGGATGAGCACGTCCTGCTCCTCATCCAGTTCCTGTCGCAACGCGGATCGGCCCTGGGCGACCTCACCGGGCTGGTCGTGTCGTGCACCGTCCCCCGCCTCACCGCCGTCCTCCGGGAGATGGCCAGCCGCTATCTCGACCTGGCCGCGGTGGTGCTCGAGCCCGGGATCCGCAGCGGGATGCCGATCCTCTACGACAACCCCCGCCAGGTGGGGCCCGACCGCATCGCCAACGCCGTCGGCGCCTTCGACCTCTACGGCGGGCCCACGGTGGTGGTCGACTTCGGCACCGCCACCACCATCGATGCCACGTCGCCCGCCGGCGAGTACCTCGGGGGTGCCATCCTCCCGGGAATCGAGATCAGCCTCGACGCCCTCTTCGATCGGGCCGCGGCCCTGTCCTGGGTGGAGCTGGTCCCGCCCAAGCGGGTCATCGGCAAGAGCACGCCGGAGTCGATCCAATCGGGCGTGCTGTTCGGGTTCGCGGCCGCGGTCGACGGCCTCTGCCGGCGCTTCGAGGCCGAGTTGGGGACGTGCATGATCGTGTCGACCGGCGGCCTGGGCGGCCTGATGGCCCCCCTGTCGGAATGCATCCAACGCCACGACCCGTGGCTGACGCTCCACGGCCTGCGCCTGATCTACGAGCTCAACCGGTGACCCCCCCCGACGAACCGGTGACAGAAAGCGCCCTCCTGGGGGCCGAAAGCGTCACCAGTTCCGACGAGCCTGGCGAACCGGTGACGGAAAACGCCCTCCTGGGGACCGAAGTCGTCACCAGTTCGCCGGAGGTGCCCTACCGGTTCGACCGGGACGCGACCGCGGCCGAGCTCCACCAGCGGTGGGCCGACCTCCCGCCGGGCGTGGAGACGGGCGAAGTGGTGGCGGTGGCGGGGCGCCTCATGCTGCGGCGGGACCAGGGCAAGGTCGCCTTCGGGACGCTGGCCGACTCGTCGGGGCGGGTCCAGCTCTTCGCCCGGACGGGCGAGACGCCCCGGTTCGACGACTTCGTGGGTCTCTCCCTGGGCGACTGGATCGGCGTCACCGGCGAGGTGATGACCACCCGGCGGGGCGAGCTGTCGGTTCGGGTCGACGACTGGGTGCTGCTGGCCGCGACCCGCCGGCCCTTCCCCGACAAGTGGCACGGCCTCACCGACCCCGACACCCGCTACCGGCAGCGCTACGTCGACCTGTTCGCCACGCCCGAGGCCCGCGACACCCTCCTCCTCCGCAGCCGGGTGGTCAGCCTCCTCCGCCGGCGGCTGGAGGACAGGGGCTTCGTGGAGGTGGAGACCCCGATGTTCCACCCCATCCCCGGCGGAGCCCTGGCCAAGCCCTTCGTCACCCACCACAACGCCCTCGACCTCGACCTCTACCTGCGCATCGCCCCCGAGCTCTACCTCAAGCGGCTGGTGGTGGGCGGGTTCGAGAAGGTGTTCGAGATCGGACGGGTGTTCCGCAACGAGGGCATCTCCCCCCGCCACAACCCCGAGTTCACGATGCTCGAGCTCTACCAAGCCTACGCCGACTACACCGACCTCATGAAGCTCACCGAGGAGCTGGTGGCCGAGGTGGCGGTGCTGGTGGCGGGCGGTCTGAGGCTCACCTACGGCGGGCGCGACCTCGACCTCACCCCGCCCTGGCGGCGGGCCACCCTCACCGACCTCGTCGAGGAGCACGCCGGGGTCCACGTCGACGTGCACATGGCCGTCGACGATCTCCGGGCCGTGGCCCGGTCGGTCGGCGTCGAGCCCGACGACTCGTGGGGGCCGGGCAAGATCGTCCTCGAGGTCTACGAGAAGACCACCGAAGCCAAGCTCTGGGGGCCCGTCTTCGTCCTCGACTACCCGGCCGAGGTGTCGCCCCTCGCCCGCCGCCACCGGGACGACCCCGACCTCACCGAGCGGTTCGAGGCCATCGTCGCCGGACGGGAGCTGGCCAACGCCTTCACCGAGCTCATCGACCCCGACGACCAACGCTCCCGGTTCGCGGCCCAGGCCGCGGCCAAGGCCGGCGGCGACGACGAGGCCATGGCCGTCGACGACGACTACCTGCGGGCCCTCGAGTACGGCCTGCCCCCCACCGCCGGACTGGGCATCGGCATCGACCGCCTGGTCATGCTCCTGGCCGACGCCTCCAACATCCGCGACGTCATCCTCTTCCCGACGCTGCGGCCGGAGGCGTAGCCCCCAAGCCGAACTGGTGACACTTCGCCCGGTCAGGGGCGGCTCACGTGTCACCAGTTGGGCGGTGGGGGCAGACTGACCGCAGTGACCGACGTGCGGCGCCTGCTCGGGAAGTGGCCGGTCGTGCGCCAGCTCACGGACGGCGACCCCCTCGGCCTCGGCCAGGCAGTCCGCTCTGACCGAACCGACCACCTGCACCCCCGCACCGAGGACGCCGACAAGGTCGTCCAGTCCGTCTGCCCCTACTGCGCCGTCGGCTGCGGCCAGAAGGTGTTCATCAAGGACGGCAAGATCACCCAGATCGAGGGCGACCCCGACAGCCCCATATCGAGGGGGCGCCTGTGCCCCAAGGGGTCGGCCACCAAGAGCCTGGTCACCGGCCCGTCCCGGGAGACGAAGGTCAAGTACCGCCCGGCCCACGCCAGCGCCTGGCAGGACCTCCCCCTCGACCGGGCCATGGACATGATCGCCGACCGGGTCATCGAGACCCGCCGGGCCACGTGGCAGGACCGCGACGACCAGGGCCGGCCCCTTCGTCGCACCATGGGCATCGGCAGCCTGGGCGGCGCCACCCTCGACAACGAGGAGAACTACCTCATCAAGAAGCTGGCCACCGCCCTGGGGGCCGTCCAGATCGAGAACCAGGCCCGCATATGACACTCCTCTACCGTCCCCAGTTTGGGGACATCCTTCGGTAGGGGAGGCGCCACCACCTTCCAGCAGGACCTGGCCAACTCGGACTGCATCCTGATCATGGGCTCGAACATGGCCGAGTGCCACCCGGTCGGGTTCC
>JAXDMK010000005.1:0-3205 GCA_034666105.1 Actinomycetota bacterium
GGCCAGGTAGGACGTGACGGTCGACGCCGACGTGAAGGCGATGGCGTCGGCCTTGGCCGCCGCCGCCAGGAGGTCGGGGGGCGGAGCGGTGGGGACCGTGCGGTAGGCGTGGACGACGTCGACCGCCCACCCTTTGGCCGTGAGTCCGTCGGCCAGGACGGGGCGGGCGCCGGCGGCCTGGGGGAGAAGGACCCGTCCGCCGCCGGAGCGGTGGGGGAACGTGGCGACGAGACCCTCGGCCAGCGACCGCTCGGGGATGAGGTCGGCGACGATGCCGGCCGCGGCCAGGGCCGCGGCCGTACCCGGTCCCACCGCCGCCACCAACCCGTGGCCGAAGGCCCGGGCGTCGGACAGGCAGGCCAGGAACCTCTCGACCGCGTTGGGCGAGGTGAAGCAGACCCAGTCGTAGTCCCGGACGTGGGCCGCGGCCGCCCGCAGCCCGTCCCCCCCGTCGTCGGGGTCGGCGATCTCGATGGTGGCCACCTCCACCGTCTCCGCCCCCGCCGCCCGCAGCCGTTCGACCAGCCCCGAGGCCTGGTGGCGGGCCCGGGTGACAACGACCCGCCGGCCGAACAACGGCCGGGACTCGAACCAGGGCAGATCCAGCGCCGCCACCTGGCCGATCACAAGGGTCACCGGCGGCTCCAGGGGGCAGGCGTGCAGCTCGCCCAGGGTGGTGCGGATGGTGCGCTGGTCGGGCCGGGTACCCCACCGCACCGCGGCCACCGGCGTCTCGGCCGGCGCACCCCCCGCCATGAGCCGGCTGGCGATCTCGGCCCGGTGGGCCACGCCCATCAGGACGACGAGGGTGTCGCCGACCCGGGCCAGGGCGTCCCAGTCGATGTCGTCGTCGACCGTGTGGCGGCTGTGGCCGGTGACGACGGTGAAGGAGGTGGACAGCCCCCGGTGGGTGACGGGGATGCCGGCGTAGGCGGGCACGCCCACCGCGGCCGAGATGCCGGGCACCACCTCGAAGGGCACGCCCGCGGCCAGGAGGGCGGCCGCCTCCTCGCCGCCCCGGCCGAAGACGAAGGGGTCGCCGCCCTTGAGCCGCACCACCGCCTGTCCGGCCCGTCCCCGCTCGACGAGAAGGGCATTGATCTCGTCCTGGCGGACGGGGCCGCCGGGCGACTTACCCACGTCGATGCGCTCGGCCGTCGCCGGGGCCTGGTCGAGGAGCGAAGCCTCCGCCAACCGGTCGTGGACGACCACGTCGGCCCGCGCCAGCACCTGGGCGCCACGGACGGTGATCAGCCCGGGGTCGCCCGGTCCCGCGCCCACCAGGTAGACGGTCACCGGCCCCCGGTCATCGCGAGGCGGGGATGCCCACGTCGAGAAGGTCGGCGCCGCCGGCGTCGTCGAGGAGGTAGCGGGCGACCAGCCGGCCGAGCTCGACGGGGTCGGAGTCCTCGTCCCGCCGGCGGATGACGATACGGCCGTCGCCGGTGGCGAGCATCCCCTCCAGGCGGATCGTGTCGCCGTCGCCGATGGTGGCGTAGGCGCCCACCGGCAGGTCGCACGACCCCCCCACCTCCCGCAGGAAGGCCCGTTCCGCCTCCACCGCCAGGCGCGTGGGCCGGTCGTCGATGGCAGCCAGCAGGTCGCGGGTGGCGGTGTCGTCCTCCCTGCATTCGACGGCCATGGCCCCCTGTCCCACCTGGGGCACCACCAGCTCGGGGTCGAGGACATCGGTGCGCTCGGCGCTGCGGCCCAGGCGCTGGAGGGCGGCGGCGGCGACCACGATGGCATCGAATCCGGCCGCCTTGGCCAGGCGGGTCTCCATGTTCCCCCGCAGGCCGGCGAAGGTGAGGTCGGGCCGGAGCCAGGCCAGCTGGGCCCGGCGGCGGATGGAGCCGGTGCCGATGCGGGCCCCGGGCGGGAGGTCGGCCAGCCGGCCGCCGACCAGGGCGTCGCGGGGGTCGGCGCGGGGTGGGAAGGCGGCGATCACCATGCCGTCGGAGGGCTTGGACGGAAGGTCCTTGGACGAGTGGACGGCGATGTCGGCCCGCCCGTCGAGCACCGCCGCCTGGACCTCCTTGACGAACACGCCCTGGCCGCCGATGGCCCAGATGGGGGCGTCGGTGCGCCGGTCGCCGACGGTGTCGACCACGACCGCCTCCACCTCGATGCCCCAGGCCGCGGCCAGCATGTCGGAGACGGCCGCCGTCTGGACCCGGGCCAGGGTGCTCGCCCGGGTGGCCGCCCGCAGCCCGGCGGGCGGGCCGGCCATCAGAGGTCGAAGAGCTCTTGGATGGCCTCGGCCAGGCGTTCGCCCCGGGCCGACCCGGCCGACTCCTTGAGCCGCACGGTGGGCTCGTGGAGGAGCTTGGCCAGGATGCTGCGGGTGAGGGCGGCGACGGCCTCGTGCTGGCGGGCGTCGAGGCCCTCCAGCCGGTTGCGGTAGCGGGCCAGCTCGGCCAGCCGGAGGTCGTCGGCCCGATCCCGCAGGGCGGTGACGAGGGGGGCCGCCTGGCGCTCGGCCACCGCCTCCTGGAACCGGACGACCTCCTCGTCGACGATCGACCGGACCCGGCCCACCTCCTTGCGCCGCTCGTCGAGGCCGGCCTCCACGAAGGCCTGGAGGTGGTCCAGGTCGAGGAGGGTGACGCCGGGTACGGCCCGGACCGCGGGGTCGATGTCGCGGGGCATGCCCATGTCGACGATGAGCAGGGGGCGGGCGGACCGGGCGGCCATGATCGGGGTGAGGTCGGCCGGGCCCAGCACCACGGTCGGAGAGCCGGTGGAGCTCAACAGGACGTCGGCGACGGCCAGAGCGGCCGGCAACTGGGCGATGTCCACCACCTCGGCCCCCACCTTCTCCGCCACCTTCACCGCCCGCTGGCGGGTGCGGCTGGCGACGACGACGTCGGGCCCGTCGCCGGCGGACGCCTCGGTGGACGCGGCCAGGTCGGCGGCCATGCCCTCGCCCATCTCCCCCGCGCCCAGGAGCACCAGCTTGCGCCCCTCGAGCGTGCCCAGCCGGTCGGTGGCCAGGCCGACCGCGGCCTGCGACAGCGACGTGACCCCCCGGCCGATGGCCGTCTCCGACCGGACCCGCTTGCCCACCTCCAGGGCGTGGCGGAACAACCCCGACAGGCGGGATCCGGCGGCGCCCTCGTCGCGGGCCCGCTCCCATGCGGTGCGGACCTGGCCCAGGACCTGGCTCTCGCCCAGCACCACCGACTCCAGGCCCGCAGCCACGCTG
>JAXDMK010000006.1:0-39983 GCA_034666105.1 Actinomycetota bacterium
CCCGCCTCAACTTCGCTGCGGCCGCCCCGAAGACGGGACTTGACCCTGGCCCCGGCGCCGCTGGGTGGGCCAACAACCCCGAGAACCGCTCCCGGGGACTCGCCACAGGAGGCTCACCGTGAACGACCTGACAGGAGCAACGGCCACCAGCCACGCCCTACGACCGCACCCGATCGACTCGATGATCTCACCGTCACTCCGGGCCCGCCTGGCTGGACTCGACCCCCTGCTGAACCTTGACCGGGTCGCCTCCCTCGTTGCCAAGCGCCCCCGGACCCGTGCGCAGTCAGACTCGGCCACCAGCGCCCCGCCGGCGGACATGCGAGTGCTCGTCTGCGGATCCCGCAGCTGGGCCGACCAGGGCAAGGTCGAGGAGGTCCTGGAGCGGGTCACGGCCGGCGTCGCCAAGGTCACCCTGGTCCAAGGCGACGCACGAGGAGCGGACCGGATGGCCGCCGATGTGGCACGCCGCCGGGGATGGGCCGTCGAGTCGCACCCGGCCAACTGGCGGAGCGAAGGGCGCAGCGCCGGCATGGCTCGCAATCAGCGGATGCTGCTCAACGGCCGGCCGAGCTTCGTCGTCGCCTTCATCGACGAGCGGGACCGACCCTCGCCTGGCACCCGGGACATGGTTCGCCGGGCTCGGCAGGCGGGCGTGAAGGGGCTCATCGTGCGGGCCGAGGCCTAGCACCGCATCACATGCAGCGTCCGTCTGGGTCGGCTCCGGCCGGCCCTTTCGGCGCGTGACCCCGGCAGCCCCGCCGGGGCAGTTCACCGACAGGAGACTCCCCAATGACCACGACCACCTTCGTCGGCGCCAAAGGCGGCGTCGGCACCTCCACCGTCGCTGCCTTCCACGCAATCGAGCTCGCGGAGCGAACCGGCAGCGTGCACCTCACCGCCACCGCCGCGGCCGGGATCGAGGACTTGGCCGCCGTCCTCGGCGTGCCGGCGCCCACTCCCGGCGGGTCGGTCTCCGTGGTTCCCGGCCTGACACTCGGCGACATCGCGGTGACGGCAGACCACACCGTCGTCGACGCAGGAACGGACCTGTTCTCAGATCACAGCGGTGCCGTACTCGTAGTCGTACGCAACGACTACCTCTCGCTCCGCCGGGCACTCAACAGTCCTCAGACCACCGTCGGGATCATCCTCGTCAACGAGACGCACCGCTCCTTGAGCCGTACGGACATCGAGGACGTCCTGCCGCACCCGATCCTCGCCGAGGTCCGAGTGGACCCCAGCATCGCCCGCTCCGTCGACGCCGGACTCGTTGCCACATCCCGTCGGCATCGTCTCGCCATCGACCTGCCGCCGGACCTCGACTACGCCCCGATCTACCTCCGGCTGGACGCCGATGCCGGCTGACTCAGGCCAAGGCAGCGCCCCCTCCTTCTTGATGACACCCGACAACACGAAAGGACAACGCCATGCCCAAGCACCGCAGTGACCTCGACCCCTCCATCGCCTTCACTGGCCTCCTTGAATACATGCCCGGCTTCGCCGACTCTCCCGACGACGACGGTGCCACTACCCGCCGTTTCCTCGAAGCGTGGTATCTCCACCCCGGCACCGACATGTGGGCCTTTGCCCGCATCTGGGGGCCGGCCGAGGCCGACCGCATCGCAAAGGAGAACCCATAGCAGGCACCGCTCGCTGCACTCGCTCCGGGGGCTGGCGCCCCCGACCTCGCTGCACTCGCTCCGGGGGCTGGCGCCCCCGACCCCGCACCGCTCGCTGCGCTCCCTCGCCTGCGGGGGCTGGCGCCCCCGTACCCCCGGCCCGGCTCCGGGTCGCTGCGCTCCCTCGCCTGCGGGGGCTGGCGCCCCCCGATCACCTGTCGAAGTCGACCAGCAACGCCCGCACCTGATTCAGGATTCCGATCAGCTGCCGCTCTCGGGCAAGCAGTCGGCGCACCTCGTCAACCGCGTGTATCGCCGCCTCTTTGTTCATCCCAGGGGGGTGGCACGCAGGCAGCATCGCGATCGAACGGTGGTGGTGATCTCCCATTCCTCGGGAGTCGATGGCCTCCACACCATGACCCAATCCTACCGAACGCGTGTTCGTCCACAAGCTCCGGTGACCGAGGCTGCCAAGTCCCTTTCGACCCGACCTTCCACGCAATCGAATCCGGGCAGGCCTTCGTTTCCTGCTCTTGACAGGATGTGTCGGTGCCAGGCCTAGGTGAGCCCTGCGACTTCCTGGCGCCCCTGTTCGTGTACGGCCTACTCCAACCCGGCGAACTCGCTTATCCCCTCATCGCCGACTACGTGACTGAGGCGGTGCCCGGCACCGTTTCCGGGAGCCTCCGGGTACGTGACGGCCTGCCCTTGCTCGACCCCCGCCTCAGCGGCCAGGTTCAGGGTCATCTGCTTCTTCCCAAGCCCCCTAACGCCGCCGACCTGTGGAAGGCAGTCGCAAACTTTGAGCCCGGCAGTCAGTATCGGTATGCAGCTGTCGCGGTGGACATCGAAGGAACGCCGGTCCGGGCCAACGTGCTCGTCGGCCGTCAGGTCAGGCGCGGCACCGCACCAGAAACGACCGATCGGTGGTCGGCTGCTCGGGACCCTGTCTTCGTCGAGGGATTGGCTGAAGTGCTGACGATGACGATGGACGTAGCCCCTAAGGGCGTCGAGGTACAGCCGGACCGACCGGACCTATGGCGTCAATTCTTCCGCCTCCAGGCTGCGTACCTGTTGCTTTGGGCAGTTGTCGAGCGGTACACGGCGTTGCGGTACGGGCCAGCCCTCGACCCCCATGAGCGGGTTGGACGTCTCGACCGTGACGAAGCGTTCCAAGCAGCCGTCGTCGACGTTGGCGCGATCGAGGACGAGGTGTTCGACTCTCGAGATCCAGATGCCAAGTACAGACTCCGTCAGGATGGCAGCGGCGCTGCGAAGTACTTCTACGGTGTTCGCTCCAACCTGTCTCACCGTGGAAAGAGCGCCTTCCATGACGGACGACTCTTGTTCAAGGCACTCGTCGAACTCCACGATGCGATTCGACTCGTGCTCGCCGACCAGGTTCCCTCCCTGGTAGACGCTTGGCAGCCGCTCAACAACGACGGGGGGTGGCTTCTGCGCCAGTTGTTGCCCGAGAACGCGGTTGTGGTCCGTTCCCGGCCCGGGTGACGGTGGGCTTCGCTTGGGAAGGGAGTCTGCAGTCGGTGGAGCCCCCGCGTTGGCTGGTATGTGCCGAGGAGCGGACAGGCCCGCTGTCGGCATGATCTGTCGAGCCCGACGGAGGCCGATGGGTGCTCTACCTCGACACCGCGTTCCACGCCTCGTCGAGTACTTCGGCGAGGATTCGAGGAGGCAGTGAGTGTGCCCGCTACGCAGCCGAGGACCTGACGGTCTGGCGCGTGCGCAAACGCGCAACCGCTGCACGAACAGCGCCCGAGCAGAACCGACCTCGCCGATACCAATCCCGGCGCCTTGCCACCGGGCGATGAAGCCGTCTCAGCGATAGGGAAGGCACCGTCAAAGGCGGTCGGACCGGGAGGACGACGGATGATGACGAAAATCCCGTCCGCCGGCCGACCGTAGGGAGACACACTTGCACCTTGCGCTTTGCGCAAGGTGCAAGGTCAGAACCGCCCCCCCAAACCGCGCGACTTCGTCGGCCCGATGCCGACCTGGTCAGCTGGCGGCTATCGCCGCCCCACCTACCCTGACCAGCCAGTTGTCGGCGCGCCGCCTTCTCCCGGCTCCAAAAGCCGGCGGCGCCTCCTCCCGCGGCCGCTTGGCCCGGCAGGCGCCAGGCCGTACGTTTCCGGCCGTGATCGTCAGCGTCACGACTCTGGGCTCGCAGACCGGCGATGCCGCCGACGCGGCCGCCAAGGTCGTGAAGTACCTGGAGGGCCACGGCCCGGCCAAGCAGGGGCGCGACCCCGGCCCCAGCCCCGACCTCCCGGTCGTCGACGGCAGCTCGGACATCCTCGGCTACTACACCGACGCCCTGGCCTCGCCGGGCATCTGGATGGGCCGCGGCCTGACCGGCGTGCGCATGGAGGGCCTCGTCGACCCCGACCACCTCCACCGGGTCCTCGTCGGCCAGAACCCCCACACCGGGGACCAGCTGGTGACCGGCAACGGCTCCGCCCAGCGGGCGCACGCCGACACAGTGGCGGCCGCGCTCCGGGGTCGGGACGACGACGTGCTCAGCCTGGCCGAGGCGGCCGATGCGTTGGGCGTGAGCTCCTCCTATCTCCGGGCCCAGGCGGCGGCGACGAGGAAGGCGAGGGCCGTGCAGCTCCGCCAGCAGGCCGCCGGCCGGGACCTCACCCCGCTGCCGAAGTCGTACCTCGACGCCGCCCAGGCCGAGAAGCACTCCCACTGGCAGGTGACCCGGGCCGAGCTGCGGCGCTTCGCCGCCGAGCGCGAGGCGCCCCCCGTCGTCGTGGGCTACGACCTCACCTTCTCCGTGCCGAAGTCCGTCAGCATCCTGTGGGCCACCGCCACGCCCGCCCAGCAGGTGGCCATCGAGGCCGCCGTGACCCAGTCGGTGCGAGTCGGCATGGGCTATCTCGAGGAGCGCGGCGCCCACGTGCGGGTCTCGGTCCCCACCGACCATGGGCCCCGCCTCGAGCGCCAGAGCGCGTCGGGCCTGGTGGCCGCCGCCTACCTCCATGACACCTCCCGAGCCCTCGACCCGCAGCTGCACTTCCACGTCGTGGCCGCCAACATGGCCGAGGGGTCCGACGGCAGGATCCGCACCCTCGACGGCCGGTCCTTCTTCATGCACGCCAAGACTGCCGGCTACCTCGCCGGCGCCGAGCTGCGTCACCGCCTGAGCATGGAGCTGGGACTGGCCTGGGACCCGGTGCACCGCGGCGTGGCCGACGTCGACGGCGTGAGCCGCCGGGCCATCACCGAGATGAGCCAGCGATCCCGGCAGATGGACGAGCACATCGAGGCGATGGTCGAGCACCAGCCCACCACCGCCCGCGGCCGCCAGATCGCGGCCTACGACACCCGCGCTCCCAAGGACAGCGCGGTCGACCCGGACTCCCTGCGCCCCTCGTGGGAGAGCCGGCTCGCCGACGTCGGATTCGACCGCCACGCGATCGACGCCTGCTACGGCCGCCAGCGAGGGCCGCAGCTCGTGACCGACGAGGATCGCCGGGAGCTGTTCGCGCTGATGGGCTCGGCCGAGGGCCTCACCGAGTTCGCCTCCACCTTCGACCGGCGCGACGCGCTCCAGTTCGTGGCCGAATGGGCCGGCGACCGCCTGGGCGCGGAGGAGATCGCGGAGCTGGCCGACACCTGGCTGACCATGCCCGACATCGTCCGCCTCGAGCCCGAGCAGCGCGATTCCCGCACCGGCGACGTGATCCGCCGCCAGGACGGACGCAGCGTGGCCGCCGTCGAAGGCGAGGCGCTCTACACGACCCGGCACATGCTGGCCATCGAGGGCCAGATCGTCGGCGCCTACGAGCGGGCCCGGGGGACCAACGTCGGCGTGGTGCCGACGGAGACGGTCGACAAATGGCTGGCCCGGCGGGGCCACCTGGGCGACGACCAGGTCGAGATGGTGCGCTCCATCACCTCGTCGGGGCAGCGCATCCAGCTCGTCTACGGCCCCGCCGGGGCGGGCAAGACGACGGCGCTGGAGGCGGCGGCGCGGGCGTGGGAGTCGGCCGGCTACCAGGTCATCGGCGCCGCCGTTCAGGGCACCGCCAGTGAGATCGTCGGCGACAAGGCCACCATCGACAACGCCACGGTGGCCAGCATCCTGTGGCGCATCGCCGGCGGCGACACCAGCTTCGGCCCCAAGATGGTGGTCCTGGTCGACGAGTGCTCGGCGCTGGGCAATCGCGACTTCGCCCACCTGGCCTACCAGTCAGAGCGCCTCGGCTTCCTCCTGCGCCTGGTCGGCGATCCCGCCCAACACACGGCGGTGGCCGCCGGCGGGGCGTGGAGGCATCTGCTCTCCGCCTACCCCGAGGACCGGGCGCAGCTCGACTACGTCCGCCGCCAGAAGGGGGCGGAGATGGAGGACGTCCGACTGGCCCTGGCCGACTGGCGGGAGGGCAACATCGACGCCGCCATCCACCGCCTCGACCGCAGCGGCCGAGTCCACATCGCCGACAACCGCGACGACCTGTTCACCGCGGTGGTGGCCGACTGGTACGGCGACCGCCAGCGCCGTATCGCCGACCCGGAGCTCGAGGGCTCGTCGATGACCACCGAGCGCCACCGCGATCGCCGAGAGCTCAACGCCCGGGCCCGGGCCATGCTGGTGGCCGACGGCACGCTGCACGGTCCCGTCCTGCAGGCGGGCGAGCTCCAGTTCCAAGCCGGCGACGAGGTCATCGCCCTGCAACAGGACCGCGACCTCAAACCCGACGGAGCCCGCCGGCGGGGCGAGTTCGTCCACACCGCGGAGCAGGGCGTCGTGGTCGCCGTCAACCTGCCCGAGCGCCGCGACCCGGGCTCGGTGGTCGTCGACTTCGCCCGCCGGGGCCAGGTGGTGGTGCCCATGGAGTACCTCACCCGCCGCCTCGACAGCGGCGTGGTCGGGGCCCTGGCCCACAGCTATGCCCTGACCAGCCACGCGGCCCAGGGCAACACCTACGACGCCGCCCGGCCCATCGCCACCGACGCCTCCAGCGCCAAGGGCGTCTACGTCGGCGCCACCCGCGGCGAGCACGACCTGCGCCTCTACGTGGTCCTCGAGCGCGACCTCGACCCTTCCCCCACCGAGCACCCGGAGATGCCCCGCCTCGACGACGTCACCTGCACCCTGGCCGCGGTGACGGCCCAGATCAGCAGCGACCGCGACGAGCTGCTGGCCACCGAGATCGATCCGCTGGCGGCCGAGGTGGCGGCCCTGCGGGCCTCGCACAGCCTCAGCCAGCTCGACCAGATGGCGGCGTCGGGCTCGCTTGCCGCGCCCCTCGCCCAGCGGGCCGTGCGCCACGAGGAGGACGCCATCGCGGCCCGGGCCCGGCTCGACCCTCCCCGGGAGATGCTCACCCGGCTCGGCCCCCGCCCGGGCCCCGGCCCCACCCGCGACGCGTGGGACGACGCCGTCGGCCACGTCGCCCTCTACCGAACCCGGCATCCGGTTACTCCCGTGGCCAACGGCGCCTTCGTCAGCTGGGCGCTCGGCTCCGTGCCCGACGACGCCGCCCTGCACCCGGCCTACATTGAGGCGGGCGGCGCCATCCTGCGGGCCGAGCAGGCCACCCTCGACCAGCGCTCCCCCGCCCGCCTGGCTGAGGAGCGGGCCCACCTGCGCAGCGCCATGGCCCCGCCCAGCGCCCAGCGCCTGACCCAGGCTCTCGCCGTGCAGCGCGACGCGGAACGGGACTACACCGACGCCGACGACCGCTGCTCGGCGGCCGAGGCCGGCCAGCGCTTGGCCCAGCGGGGCTTGCTCCGCCGCCCCAGCGCCAAACGGGTCGAGGCTGCCACCGACGAGGCCTCGGCCGCCGTCGCCGCTCGCACGGCGGCGGCCGACACCCTGCGCCAGGCCACCGCCCGGGTGGACGCGCTGGCGCCCGACGCCCTCGCCGAGGCCCGCCTGCCCCTGGAGCAGCGCATGGCCCGCATCGACCGGGCCATCGCCGCCCACGTCGAGGAAGCGGTGGCCACCCCCGCTCCGTACCTGTCCACCGCTCTCGGGCCCCGACCCACCGACAGCACCCAGCGCGAGCGGTGGAACGCGGCCGCCAGCCGGATCGAGACATGGCGCCACGCCGAGCTCGGGCTCGCCCCCGCCGACGGTCCTTTGGCGGCCGAGGGCCTGGCCGCCGCCATCGGCGCTCCCCCCACCGACCCGGCCCTGGCCCTGCGCCAGGACCTGGCGGTACGGGAGCTCCCCGTGGAGTTCCGCCCCACCCGAACCCTGGAGCGGGCGATCGAGGGCCCGGTTCTGTCCATCTGAGTTCCGCGCTCGCGATCCCCTGGCAAGGTGGCGGCAAGTCCACAGGAAAGGAGCGTGGCAAGTCGCCGACCTTGCCAGGGCAAGAAATCTGCCGCCAGCGCCGAAGAATCTGCTCGTCGGCAAGGTCCAGGGCAAGACCCGGGGCAAGTCCACAAGCGCAGGTTGCGGCCATGGCCAACCTGTACCGAGACCTGCAGGACACATGGAGCCGCGACGGGCGGACCGAGGACGCCCGGGCCGCGCTCAGGCGCTGGGCGGACACCCGCCCCGGCCTCGCCCGCTTCGACGTCCCCGCCGACCTCGTCACCGCCTGCAACCGGCGGGGGGGCTCGGCCCGGTTCCTGGTCGACTCCCTCACCGAGGAGGCGGCGGCTGACCCCTGGGCCGCCCGCACCGTGCTGCAGGCGCTGCTGCCGGGACTGGCCGCCCTCGCCCGCGACCATCTGGACATGGTGGGCGGGGCCCGGGAGCCGTTCTCGAGCTGCGACGAGCTCGACCAGTTCATCGTCGCCACCGCCTACGAGCGCATCACCGAGGTGGCCGCCGAGTCCGAGCGCTTCCGCCTGCGCATCGTCGTCGACTCCACCTGGGCCCGCCTGCGAGTCCACGCCCGGGCCCATCGCCGCAACCACGACCGCACCGTGCCCCTGCGGGACGGGCCCGACCGACTGGCGGCGCCGTCGCGCACCGACGCCGAGGAGCTGGCCCTGGTGCTCGTCGACGCCGTCGAGCGCCGGGTGCTGCGTCCCGTCGACGCCCGCCTCGTCTACACCACCCGGGTCAGCGGCCACAGCGCAGCGGCGCTGGCCGGGGTGCTGGACTGGAACCCCGACTCGCTGGTGCGCCGGCGCAACCGGGTCGAGCGGGTGCTGGCGGCCGAGGTGCTGGGCGAGCCCCGGCCGGCGGGCCTGGCCTCGGCCCGGGCCGTCTGATGTCCCCGCCCCAAGCGGGGGGAGCCAACAACTCCAGCGGCGGCGGCGCCTTCCTGGTCATCGCCCTGGGCGTCCTCGGCGTCGTTTGGCTCGGCGCGCAGCTGGCCAGCATCCTCGCCGGCGGCCACCTCAGCGCCGGCCTGGCCCCCACCTTCCACGCCCTCACCCGCCTGCCGGCCAACACCGCCGAGCCACGCCTGGCCTGGGGCCCGCCGTGGCAGGACAGCCTGCCGGGCGCTGCGCTCTACTGGGCCTGCACCGCCTTCGCCGCCGTCGTGGGGGCGATCGCGGTGGCGTCGGGCCTGCGCGTGTTCGGCCGGGGGCGTATCGGCACCGAGGACCGGCGGCGCCTCGGGGTCGACACCAAGGCCCGGCTGGCCACGGCCCGGGATCTGCGACCGTTGATCGTGAAGGGTCCCGTGCCGGGCCGGCTCATCCTCGGACGGGTCGGGCGCCACCTGGTGGCCAACGAGCTGCGCGACCCGACCCAGCGGGCCCGGCCCGGGGGGCGGGCGGGTGACCGCTCGGCGATCGCCGTCATCGGGCCCAGCCGGTGCGGCAAGTCGGCCAACATCATCTCCGCCATCCTCGAGAACGAAGGCCCGGCCATCCTCTCGAGTGTCAAGGGCGACCTGCTCAGCGCCACCATCGAGCGCCGCCGCCAGCTGGGCGAAGTCAAGATCTTCGACCCCACCGGCGTGGTCAAGGGCTACACCCGGGCCCAGTGGTCGCCGGTGGCCAACTGCGGCGACGTCACCGGGGCCAAGAAGCTGGCCTCGGCGCTGGCCAGCGCCAATCCCGGCAACATGCCCAACGACGGCTTCTTCGGCTCCATGGCCGAGGAGCTGCTGTGGCCGCTGCTGTACACCGCGGCGGTGTCGGGCGCGACCATGGGCCACGTCGTGAGCTGGGTGCTGGGCGACGAGGCCAGCATCCCCGACATCACCAACCGCCTCGACCCCACCCTGTCGGGCCACGACCCCATCCGGCGCCGCCACGCCACCATGGCCATGAAGATCCTGACCGACATCTGGGGCAAGGAGGCCCGGATCCGCTCCAGCATCTACAGCACCGCGCTGACCATGGTCACCAGCTGGGAGGACCCGATCGTGGCCGACTGCGCCATCACCAGCGAGATCACCATGGAGTGGCTCGTCAGCGGGGCCAACACCCTCTACGTCTGCTCGCCCCTGCATGAGCAGCTGCGCCTGGCCACCGTGTTCGGCGGAATGCTCGACGACCTGCTGCAGCAGGCCTACGAGTGGCAGAACGACCACGGCTCCCGGCTGCCGGACACATTGTTCGTCCTCGACGAGGCAGCCAACACGCCCGCCCGATGGCTGCCCCAGGTCGCCTCCACGTGCTCGGGTATCGGCATCCAACTGGTGACGATCTGGCAGTCCAAGGCCCAGATCGACGACGCCTACCGCACCCTGGCCGACTCCGTGCTCACCAACCACGGGACCAAGCTGTTCTTCTCCGGGATCTCCGATCCCTCCACCCTCGACTACGTCAGCCGCCTGCTCGGCGACGAGGAGGTCCTGCAGCGGGGCTCGTCCAACGACTTGAGCTTCGGCCGCCACAGCGTCAACGAGTCCGCCACCCGGCTGCGCCTGGTGCCGGCCGACATCCTGCGCCAGGTCCCCCCGGGCGAGGGCCTGCTCATCCACGGCACGCTGCGCCCGGCTCACCTGCGGGGCCGCTTCTACTACGCCGAGCGCCGCCTGCGGGCCCTCGTCGGCGAGAGCGCGGTCATGGCCACGGCCGCCGCCCTCGCTCCCCCGCCCCCGCCGCCGGCATCGAAGGAGGGGGCCAAGTTCGCCTGTGCGCCGACGGCGCCCGCCCCCCTTGCCCCGATCGGGCCCACCATCGCGCCCGGCCTCACCGTGTCCCGGGTGGGTGGGCCTCTCGAGGCGCCGTCGGGGCCCGTTGGGCCCGACCCATCGTGACCCGCCTCCGGCGCCGCTACTGTTCGGCGGCCGCCTTGGCGGCCGTCTTCGTCCTCATCGCCTGCATCCCCCACGTGCTCCTCGGAGCACCGTGGCCGTGGGAGGTCCCCACGCTCGGCTGGGATGCCCTCGTTCGCAACGGCGGTGGCTTCGGTCCGCGGATATGCAGTGACAATGGCCCCTGTACGAACTAGAGTTCCCCCTACCTCGCCGGCTCTGTGGACCCTCAAGGGCCGCTGTGGGGCTCCGCTTCGCTGCGCTTCCTCGCTGGGCCTGCGGCCCTCCCTTGACCGCCCTCGACCGGCGGGGCCTCGGCGCCCACGCCATCTGATGGACATCCCTGGCCGCGGTGCGGCCATCCATCAGATGGTGGGCACGACAATCCCCTCCTCGCCGACCGGGAGCCGTAGACGCAACCGACGCCCGCAAGGAGGGTGCACGAGATGAGGAAACCCTGGACACGACGGAGCGCTTCGGCGCCGGCGCCGAGGATGGTGATCCCGGTCATCGAGGCGATGCCGATGGCGGAGTACCCGGACGTCGACGTCGACGTCGAGGTCGATCTGGAGCCTGAGCCGCGCCGGGTGCTGCGCCAGCCCGAGCGGCCGATGGGCTACGTCGACCCACTGTGGATCAGCCCGGTGGTGCGCCAGTTCTTCCCCTACAGCCGCTCGCCCCGGCTGAGCCCGTACTTCGAGCACAAGGAGTACCGGATCTTCGTCGAGGCCCGGCCCTACGCGGAGGTCCTCGCGCGCTTTCCGGACGAGGAGCGCCTGTATGAGCGGGGCCAGCTGTGGTGCATGTGCTACTCGACGGGCTGTGTCGAGGGCGAGGAGGGCCACCACCACATGAGCATGCTGATACCGATCAGCCCCGAGCGCTTCCGCGCCGCCCGGGCCGCAGGCTGGGACCTGTAGAGCCGGCGATGGACGACGTCGCCGAGCTCACGGTCATCCGGGCCGGCGAGGCCGCGGGCGGGTTGCCGGCCGCTTATAGCGTCACCCACCTCCTCAAGCTGATCGACGGCGCCGTGCGCTCGGCCGGCCTGGTCGAGCTGTGGGTGACCGGCACGGTGACGGGCATGCGGCCGGGAGCGAAGTTCACCAGCTTCGAGCTGGTCGACTACGAGGCCGACGGGTCCACCGTCCACGCCGTGCTCACCGTGGGCGTCTACGCCCGCTTCGCCCGGGAGATGAACAAGACCCTGGCTGTCGCCGGCGCCGAGCTGGCCGACGGCCTGCAGGTCGCGCTGTGGGGCAAGCTCGACCTCAATCCCCGCTATGGGCGCCTGCGCCTTCTGGCCGAGCGCGTCGACCCCCGGACCACCGTCGGGGCCGCAGTCCTGGCCCGCGACGATCTCGTCGGCGAGCTCGAGCGCTGTGGGCGGCTCCGGGCCCAGGCGTCCTTGGCCGTGCCCGCCGTGCCCCGGCGCATCGGCCTGGTCAGCTCACCCGGGGCGGCCGGCCGGGCCGACGTCCTGGAGGTCCTCGGGCGGTCCCCCCTTCCCCTCGACGTGATCGAGGCGACCGCGGCCATGAGCGGGCCGGGGGCGCCGGCCGAGGTGTCGAGGGCCATCGACCTGCTCGCCAGCGCCGGCGTCGACATCATCCTGATCGCCCGGGGCGGGGGGCCCAAGAGCGACCTGGCGCCATGGGAGAGTAGGCCCGTCGCCCTGGCCATCACCGGCTGCGCCGTTCCTATCTGGACGGCATTGGGCCACGCCACGGACCATTGCCTCGCAGACAGTCTGGCCGCCGCCTGCCACCCCACGCCTTCGGCCGCCGCCGCCGCCCTGGTGGCCCGGGCCGAGGCGCAGGTGCGAGCGCAGGAGCAGGCGGCGGAGCGGACGCGCTACCAGCTGCAGCTGGTGGCCAGCCGGCGCCGGGCCCGGTACGCGTTGGCCCTGGCGGCAGCGCTGGTGGTGGTGGCCCTGCTCGTGCTCATGATGGCGGGGCGGTAGCTCGTGGCTCGGCCTGGCCTCGGCGGCGTGTTGGCACTGGCGCTGCTGGCGGCTTGCGGCGCGCCGTCCGTACTCGAGCGCTCCGCCGGCGAGACGGCCGTCGCGCCCCCGGCCGCCGTCGAGGTCGAGGCGGTGGTGGCATCGATCACCGACGGCGACACCTTCCGGGCGCAGCAGGACTCGGGGGCGACGGTACCGATCAGGCTGATCGGCATAGATACCCCCGAGCTGCGTGGGCTGGAAGGGGTCCAGTGCTACGCAGCCGAGGCGAGCGCCTTTCTGGGCCAGCTGATCCCAGTGGGCTCGCGGGTCCGCCTGGTGTACGACGTAGATCATCAGGACCGCTACGGGCGCGACCTGGCCTACGTCTATCGAGGCGGCGACGGACTGTTCGTCAACCTCGAGCTGGCCCGCCAGGGCTACGCCGTGCAGGCCACCTTCCCGCCCAACGTGGCCCACGAGGCGGCCTTGCGGGACGCGGTCCGCGACGCTCGTGAGAGCCGGCGTGGGCTGTGGTCGGCATGCTGAGTACCCCGCTGGCTGGGAGCGACGCAGCAGTGTCGTCCCCCGCCGTATCCTCGACCCCGGAGCTGGCAGGAGGTTCCCGATGGACACCCACGAAGTGATCGCCGACGAGCGTGGACTCTTTCGTCCGAGCCGGGCCTCGTAGAGCGATGTTCGGTCTGCGACGTCGACGAGATGCCCGACTCAGCCCCGTGTGGGAGCGGGCATTGGCGCTGGGCCGGCAAAGCCCGGTGGGTCACGGTCCCTACGAAACCGTCTCGTGCCTCGGCCAGGTCGTCCGCCACCGCCAACGGGCCCGCACGGGGACCAAGGCGTACGTCCGCTGGGTGGCCGACGGCTCGGTCACAGCCGCGTGGTTCTGGTCGGCCCGGCCCCCCGTCCACTCCTATGTGCTAGCCCGGGGCCAGTACTCGCATGGAGATCACCACCGCGAGGCGGTGTTCTACGTCCATCAAGGCCACTTCGAGTTGATTCCGGCTCAGGCCCTGGCGGCCCATTCCCGTGAGCAACGCCGACTGGCCAAGCGCTCGGCGAACCGAGCGGACGCGACGGCCTCGGGGCAGGTCCCGGGCCTCTACCCATGAGGATCACCAAGGACGACGTGGTGGCTGGGCTGCCGGCCCGCCAGGTACGAGACGCCCTCAAGTACTGCCGGGGCGACAACGGCTTCTACCCCGAGCTGCTGACGTACCCCGTGTAACAGAGGCGGAGGGGGCACGGGTACTGGCCGCGCTCATCGACGGCGGGTACGTCGAGCCCTTCGACGACTACTGGCGCACCACCCTCGCCGGCAACGCCCTGGCCATGGCCAACGCTGGTCCCCCGATCAAGCGGGCCACCGCCCAGCGAGCGTACGACGCCTTCCTGGACCGGGTGGAGAAGGCCAACGCCTCTGACGACTATGTCGACAGAGTCGTACTGGTAGTGCTGTTCGGCAGCTTTCTCGACCCCGACCGGGACCCGGTGAACGACGTCGATCTGGCGATTGCGATCGACCACAAGGAGATCGACGCCGCCCTGCGGGAGGCGAAGAAGGAGGAAAGGCGTCAGATGGCCGAGGATGCAGGACGGCACTTCGGAGACTTCATCGAAAGGCTCTTCTGGCCTTCGACGGAGCTCAGGCTCTACCTAAAGAGTCGGTCACGTGTGCTGTCCATCGCCGACGCCCAGGACGGGATCCTCAAGCAGGCACCGTCCCGTGTCGTCTACACGGCAGACAACGGGCGTGTCTGATGGCCGCTCCGATGGCGGGCGACGACGGCACTGGGACCCTGGTTGCGCGCCGCTTGCGCCCCATCTGGCCAAAATCCAGCCCACAGGAGCCTCAGGGCGCCACGCAAAGGTGGGCACCGAGGGTAAGGGGCCGGGCAATCCTTGCTGCCGGCCAAGCACGGCTAGCCACTGACTCAGGCGTCGAGCCGTCGGATCGCCCAGCCCGCCGGCGCCCGGCGAGGCGCATGTTCGCGTAGCCATCCCTGACACTTCCGCTTCACGACGGCCCGGCTCCTCCGGCCCGGAAGATACGGCGAATTGTCGAGACGACGCGCGATAATGCCCTCCGCGCCCATGGCCTCGCAGGCTTCGAACAGCGCCTCGCCATCGACAAACCAGGCGTCGTCACCCAGTGCGGGCCGGCGAACTCCAGCGCGTCGAGGGCCGCTCGGCGCTGCCGGTAGGAGTCGCCAAGGAGGAATCGGCCGTCGAGCCACAGCAGGTCGAAGGCGACAAACGTTACCGGCGTCAAGCGCCGGCCCCGCTCGATGGCCAGCGCTGTGGAAGCGCCCATCCGTCCCCCGAGCCGGTAGAAGCTGGGAGGGAGGCCGTCGCCGGCGATGAGCTCACCGTCGAGGACCGCCTCGCGGCCGTCCAGGGCCGCGGCCGCTGCCGCCAGCTCCGGTACCGCCCGTTCGACATATCGCCCCGATCGTGTGACAAGACGGACCAGCCCGGACCGACCGTCGATTTGGCAATGCGAGCGCCACCCATCGCTTTTGACGGCGTACACCGCCCCTCTCGGGAGGGGGCCAGTGGAGACCAGCATCGGTTGAATCAGCGGTAGAGCGCCGCCGGCGTGTTGAATCAGCGGTAGAGCGCCGCCGGCGTGTGCAGCCACGTGTCATATGTACGTCGGACCACACATGGAGTGACCGGGTTGTAGGCGAAACTCGCTGTTACCTTCGGCCAGAGCTACCCGGCGATGGCTCATCCCACCTCGGCGAACATGCGTTCGCTAGACTCCGGCTGTGTGGGGCGCCTGGGCAAAGAAGTGGAGGCGACGGCGGCCTACTCAATCACGAACGTCACGCCAGGCGGGAGTGTCAGGTGCCCGGGCTCGGGTTCTCGGGTGGCTTGTATCGGCCAGTTCTCTCGGCCCACGTCAACACTTCGCGAACGTCCCACACATCCCCGGTCTTGAGGCGCCGTACAGGCGCGGGGAAGCCTAGGTCCCGGGTTTTCCAGACGTTGATGGTGTTGGCTTCAATCCCCAAGAGCGTGGCGATCTCCGCCGGCCCAACGAGGTGTTCGGCGAGCGAGCGCAGCTCCTGGTCCTCGTCGGCCACCAGTCGGAGGCTACGCGACGGGTCCCTCATTAGACCGCGATGGTCTCGAAGCCCTACCATCACCGCCGTGCCGTCGGAGATCTCTTACACTCATCCCATGTCCTTGGCACGATCCGCCGTTACGTCGATCCCATGAGCATTGTCCCGGAGCCCGTCAATAGTCTGTTCGCTGCGGGCGAACGTCCAAACCGAACCTCCTGGCAGATCATGCTCGGGGACTGCCGGGAGGTGCTCCCCGAGTTGCCTCTAGCTTCTGTGGACTGCGTCATCACCAGCCCGCCCTACTACTGGCAGCGTGACTATGAGGTTCAAGGCCAGTTCGGACTCGAGCCGAGCATCGATGGTTTCGTCGAGAACCTCCGGGACGCATTCGCCGCACTCAAGCCAGCGTTGAAGGACGACGGCACGATCTTCCTCAACCTCGGGGATACGTTCTACAACGCCAAGGGCCGACCCCACGGCAAAGACGAGAAGCACCGCAGTAGGCGCCTTCCCGGGCTCAGAGCGGTCGATGGGCCCGGACTAGGCCTCCCACGGAAGTCCTTGATAGGCATCCCGTGGCGCGTGGCACTGGCATTACAGGAGGACGGCTGGACCCTCCGAAGCGCCATAATATGGGTCCGCAACAGTGCGATACCAGAGCCCACTGGCAAGGACCGGCCCTGGCGCAAGTACGAGCACATCTTCTTGTTCTCGAAGACGGTGCGCTACCACTTCGACCGCGACGGCCTCGAGGGCGAGGAGGATGTCTGGTTTATCGAACCGGACAGGAAGTCCCTCGCTCGAGGTACCCACTACGCTCCGTACCCGCGGAAGCTTGTCGAGCGCTGCATCAACACTGGCTGCCGAGAGGGAGGGGTTGTGCTGGACCCGTTCCTGGGGGGCGGCACCACGATGTACGTTGCCGATGCTATGGGCCGGTCATCGATCGGCATCGAGCTGAATCCAGAGTTTTGCGCTTTGGTGGCGGAGAACATGGGGGCGGTGCCCGAGCCGGGCTCGGGAGTACCGGACAGCTAACTTTGCCGTGTGCCCTACGCGCCGGCTGAGCTCGTCCTATCTGCTGTTGACGCCCTAGCCGACGCGCATCCACTAGCTGTTGTGACGATCCCCGCTCTCCTACGAACTGCGCAGTCAAGCGGCAGGGACCCCGTTAACGAGGGCGTGCCTTTCGGATCGGGTCAGGAGAGTTCGCTACTGAACGAGTACTTCCTCCTTCCCCGTCCGCCCGATCCTGACCGCCCGTGGCGGGCCCCATGGTCCACCACCGAGCAGTGGCAGAAGCGGAAGTATCCCGGTGGGGGCCTGCAGCGCATGCGCACCGACCACGTCGCCCGGAACCGCGTCTTCAAGCGGAAGCCGAACACCACCGGCCCGGGTCCGAGGGACATCTGGTCCCTGACACCCGCCGCTGGCAGCGAGATGATGTCGGTTCCGGCGTCGAAGGCGATTCGACTGGTCGACTTGGCCCTGTGGTTCGGACGGAACCAGGACGTGGCCGACCTCAACGCCTTGATGGCTTGGTTCAACGCCTTGTTCAACCCAGGTCGTGCGGACCTTCTAGGCACCGTTTATCTCACCGACATCCCCGCTGAGTACACAGTGGTTCCATTTGCCCCGGAGCCGATCGACCAGGCAGCACCCGAGGAGCTCGGGAGCCTCCCGGCTGCTCCGACGATCAGCTCCACCGTCGCCGACCTGGTCATACTCCTCGAGACACGTTTGCACGGTGGCGGCTACCAGCTCCCGCCGGGACTCGTCAGGCGGGTGCTCACCGCCTGGCTTCGTGGAGATGTTGTTGTCCTCGTCGGCCAGCCTGGTACGGGCAAAACCATGTTCGCTGGGCTTCTCGGACGCGCCATGGAGGCAGAACTGAATCTGGAGCCTCCGCTCCTAATTCCTATCAGCGCCGACTTCGACGAGTCCGAGTTCATCGGGTACGAGAGGCTGGACGGGACCCCCCAACTCCGGGATTTCGCTCGGGAGATCCTTCTCACCTCGCAGCCGCTGGAGGCACGCGTCGTCGTCCTCGAGGAGTTCAATCTCGCGTCCATCGAGACATACCTCGCATCTGTCCTCGTAGCGACCCAAGAGCAAGAACGTCTCGTGCGACTCCCCGCCGGTGGCACCGCTCAGTTGCCGGTCGATACCTTCCTGCTCGCCACCTGCAACTCCTACCGCGACGAGCCGGAGACTCGCACTCGCGTAAGCTCACCCACCAAGCGACGATCAACGATCATCACCATGCCAAACGTCCTCGGTGACCGGTTCGACGACGACCCGGAAGGCGCCGTCTTGGCACTGGCGAGTGAACTGATCGGCACGGAGCAGGCCCGGGTCAACGCCCGTCTTGCGGCGCACACCAGTACGCAGTTCGACGGCATGCGGGCCCTCGCCCTGAACAGCGTGTCGAGCCTCGACGACCTTTCTGACGCTGTGAAGGCGTCGCTCACAAGTGTCAGCTCGTCGATCCTGACGACGCCGGCAGGCCGCTCGTGGTACACCCTTGGGCTCCTTAAAGACGTCGTGTTGGAGATAGTCCACGCGGAGCGGAACGAGCACGCCGAGCTCGTCGCGCTCGGCCAGTCCGTGGCCGACAAACTGGTTCACCAGCTTCGAGGGTCGCATGCCGACATCCAAGACTTCCGGAGCGCATGCGCTTTGCTCCCCAACGCTGCAGAGATCGCTCTGCTCGTCGACCGGATGATGGACGGGCCATCCGACGAGTTGCTTCCGCTGCTCTAGTAGGGCGGCAGCTCAAGTCCTGCAAGAACGGCGGGGAGACTGGCTGTGATGGTCGCCTGCGGGTCTGGCGGCTTCAATGGCAACTCTATGATCTTGCGCCCCTTACCCGAAATGATCCGAGCTGCGCCCGGATCTCCCGGGAAGATGATTGTGATGGTATGGAGCCCGTATAGCCCGAGGTAGGACGTCACCTCCTTCCGACTCTCCTCCGTCGCCTCCGCCTTGAAGAGCCGGTATTTGGCGTCCAGGATCGCGACGCGTCCGGTCACGCGCTCGTGAAGCAGGAGGTCCGGACGCGATGCGTCCGGCAGGGCGCTGGCTGCACGCCAGGACCGCAGCACGGCGGGCGGGCTCGCGGTATCGACGTAGAGATCAAAGTCCGGGCCAGAGAACGCCGGCGACTCCACGCCTAGAACTTCACTGGTCTGGGTGAGTCCCAGCGCCTTGGCGACACAGGAGGCGGCGTAGGCTTGGTAGATGTTGTCGGCGTGATTGACGTAGCTGTAACGAGGCAGCGGCGTGACGTTCGCCGACCACCCGAACTGCCGACGTAGATCGTGGGACACCTCGTAGCTCTTCCGGTACCGAGCGTCCGTCGTCTCCTCCGCCTGACGTGGGGCGGTCCCCGTGTCAAACGACCGAAGCATCTGAGCCACTGGCCGCCGCTGCAACGTCTGGGTGGTGTTCAGCCAACGCCGGCAGCGTACCTGTGTCGCTGTATCGGGGACGCTCTGCAGAACCTCCTGTATGAGCCGCGCCAGCCAGCGCAGGAGACCGGCGGCTCGGCGGTTGGCGATGCTGTCCAGCGTCGTGGTCCGGCGTCGAACCACGACCCTCAACGGGTCGTACCTCTTCCCGTTGGCTTCGACCAATCCCGCGGCGTTCGGATGAAGATACTGCCGGGGGGACGATCGCAGCAGCCGCACGGTTGGCGCAACGAGAACCCGCGGGCCTCCTCGGCGCCGCAGTGCCCTGTTGTTGATCGACACCGGGCGAGGGGCCGCCAGAATCCCGCTGACGGCCGCTAGCGCCTCATCGGCCCACTGGTCCAGCCAGGCGTACAGAACGTGGACGTCCCGCAGTCCTGATCCGTCTGAGAAGAGCGCTTGGCCTGTCCAGCCGGTTCCGATCGTTCGAAGCTGGGCCAGCATCACCTCAATCCCCTCGAGCCCAAGCTTCGCGTCCTCGGTAGCGAACCAGAACGTTGACCCGTCGACCTCTAAGCGGTGGTAGCCGGTGGACCGCTTTAGGTCGACGGCGAGAAGGCGCTCTTTGCCCGAGGACAAGCGCCTCAATCGACCGTCGAGCGTCACTGTGCGAGTCCGGCTGCCAGAGACTGCGATCACGATCTGGCCCGCCGGAACGATCCGAGGCGACGAACCCAGTCCCCACTCCTGAGGCCCCGAAATCAGCCGCACCTCGAGATCGACCACGGGCGCTACTCCTCTGGTTGCCGTATGTGTAGAGCGTCAAAACCCCAGCGTCGTTAGAGCGTTACGAACGGGGCCTTCCATCCGATCGAGCCCGAGCCCAACCTGATCGACGATGACTGCGCGGTAGGCGTCGAGGTCCTGCCACCAGCGCTCAAATGGGTCGAGGTGGAAGTATGCGGGCCACGTTGGCTCGCCTTTGCCGCGCCAGTGGAACTCATTGCGCAGCTGCAGACCACCACCATCCAGGAATGCGGTGCCGGCCGCTGCGCCCTGGGGATTCGAGCCGACCCTCACTCCGATGAAGGGCAGGTAGTTCTGCGGGTCGAGGCGTTGGCGGTGCCAGCAGAGACCGACCCCGATGACCGGCTCGTCGCCTACAGTCGGGGTCTCCGCGGGGTGCAGGAGCAGGTGTTGCCACTGGCCTGGGCCGGCCACCGCTGATAACTCCAAGCCACGCTGCGCAGCCAGATCGGCGAGCGCTGCCCGCACCGTCGTGCTCAGCCACTGGTGGCCAGCCTCAGCCGCCGCCGTGCTCAGCTTCGCCCACTGCTCGATTGTCGCCTGATGGGTGAGGAAGAAGAGAGCCGGTTGGTCGAATACGTCGGCACCGTCGCCGACCGCTGGCACCGGGTCGAACTCTTCGTCACTCACGCCAGGTTGCTCCTTGTCGCAGTGACCCATTCGTGCACGGCGTGGCGGGCCTGCACGGCAGTCCGGGTATTGGCTGTGATCTGGCCCAGGAGCCGGGCGGCGGTGTCGGCGAACCACATCCATCTGATGGCAACCCACCGGCCGGGGTCATTCGCAGTTGCGGGAGGGCGCGCGCCCGAGCGGGTCAGGAACACGAGCGGCTTCGCTGTCGGCCAGTCCCGTTCGAGCGCGGCACCCTGGTCGTCTCCTTCGGGGGCATCAACCTTTGCTTCGATGACGACGGTCCAGCCCGGTCCGGTGATGACCACGTCGGCACGAGTCTCCGGTCGCACCACCTCCATACGGACGCTGGCCTTGGCTGGCCGATCGAAGTCGTCGCCCCGAAGTGCCTGGCCGAGCGCGCTAAGCATCGCGACACCCAGACCGTGCGGCGACAGTGGGTCGAGCAACCACCCGACGACCCTGCAGTTCGCGACCTCGGCGCGGTCCAGACCGAGTACGGACATGAGCGTTGACGGGCCATGAGTCCACTCGCCGGCATCGACGATCCGAGCCTGCGTCGCGGCCATGCCCGCGAACCGCGCTGGGTCGACCACTCCCGCAAGGCCGGACGTCCCCACCATCCGTCTATAGGCGGCGACCATCGCCGCCAGGTGCTCCACGTCGGCGGCGACACTCACACCGCGAGCGTAGGCGGATGACTCGCAGTCCCTCCGCACCCAGGGGACCGCACCGCCCATGTGCCCCAGGCGTCGCGCAAAGCTGTGGTTGTCGGTCTCCTTGTGCCCGGTCGGGATGGTGTGGGCTCGGATGGTGATGCGATCACGAGCGCTCCGAGGGGACCACCAAGGCCTCTCGCCAGTTCGATCAGCTCCGGCCGTCAGCAGCCCACGGATGCCGAACGGTCGTGACTATATGTAAGGGGCCATCCGCCATATGGGCGAACCGTCGCATCTGTCGCACCCAACGGCTCTCCAGGTCTCATCGGGCACCTCCACCCTGCCCCCTCGACTGCAGGCGCCCGCCGCGGCCCGGGCGATCCAGCACGTCGTCCCGTAAGGGGAACCTCGACCGGGACCCCCCTCGGCGACGGACGACAGACCTGCGCCGCAGGTAGGAAAGTCCCGTAAGAGTGGTTCGGTGAAGGGTCCCGCTCACCGGGGGCTCTACGGGCCACACTGGAGCCGTGGCCGCCATCCTCGTCGGGTACGCCCGGGTTTCGACTGACGAGCAAGATCTCACCGCGCAACGCGACGCCCTGGCCGAGATGGGCGTCGACGCCGACCGCGTGTATGTCGACCACGGCCTGACCGGCAGGAACAGAGAGCGCCCTGGGCTGAGGGAGGCCCTGGCGGCGTGCCACGCCGGCGACACCCTCGTCGTCACCAAGCTGGATCGCCTGGCCCGCTCGCTGCCCGACGCCCGCGCCATCGCCGACGAGTTGACCGCCAGGTCCGTGAAGCTCAAGCTCGGCGGGTCTGTCTACGACCCGACCGACCCCGTAGGCCGCCTCCTGTTCAACGTGCTGGCCATGGTCGCCGAGTTCGAGTCGGACCTGGCCCGGGCCCGGACCCGTGAGGGCATGAAGGTCGCCAAAGCCAAGGGCCGCCTGCGGGGCAAGAGCCCGAAGCTGAGTCCGTTGCGGGAGGCCCACCTTGTCGGCCTCTACGACGCAGGCAAGCACACCATCGGCGAGCTCGAAGAACTTTTTGAGGTGACCCGGTCGACGGTGTATCGGGCCGTCGCCCGGGCCCGGGCCCAGGTGCCCTCGTGAACGTGCCACCAGCCGGTGTCCTATTGCCGCATCCGGCATGGGTCGATCCCGGCAGGGTCACCCCTCCCCGCTCTTGCTTCAAGCCTTCTGCTGCCGCTCAGGGTTGTACGCGGGTTCGGTTCCGTGCCCGAGCGGCGGAGGCGACAGATTCGCGGCCGTGGCGTGACTCCGCCGCTCGCCATCGGCGCCAGCTCGCTCGTCTTCGCCGCCGCCACTTCGCGTGGCACCCAGACCCGATCGCACTGGCCGCATCGTCGGGTGTCGTCGGCTGCGCTCGGCTTCGAGGCTTGGTACACCGGCTGCCTAACACGACGCTCGTGAAGGTGCCACGGCTATTTTCGAGGCCGAGGATCAATGATCCGCAGGCATAGGTCGACGAGGGCGACCAAGGCGTAGGCCTCTTCGGGCTCGTACTCGATCGGCCGGTGTGCAGTCGGATTCCGAGCGAAGAGGAACGCTCCTTTGAACAGGTGCATCAGCCCCGCATCCTCGCCACCTGTCACCGGACCAAGCAGGGTGCCTGCCGGCAGAGTGAGTTTCTGACGAGCGTTCGGACCCAAAAGCAGTGTCACGAGGGCGTCGCCGGTCAAGCCCTTCGCCGGATCGACCTTTCCGAGGTCTCGCAGTCGATGCTCAAGGTAGACGAACGCGTCTCGGACGACGGCTAGGAAGTTGCGGTCGGTCCAGGCACGGTCGATGGCCGCCGCCAGCCTGGGGTCCAGCAGCGACCGCTCCCACTGCGCCACGAATTCGGCGAGGGCTGGAAGATCTCGTTCTCGGATGTCGACGACGTCACTGGCGTACTGATCGTGCTTCCCTCGCGCATACCAATAGCCAAGCCAGTGCAGGTGCTGGCCGAGACTGCTTTTCGTCAACGTGTCGCCACCGAGCATCTGCGCCAGGACGCTGATTGCTGCATGGGCGTCCTGCACCGTTCGGGCCACCTGTTCGGCTGGCTCGCGGGCCTCTGCTTGGGCCAGCGCGGCGTGCGACAGCCTGTTGACTTCGGCGAGCTGCCGATAGACCGTCCCCGTGAGCATCACCAGATGTTGCACCAGGATTCCGCACGCCGGCGACGGTTGCCCCGCAAGACGATCCGGAGAAGGTGCGCAGCGTGTCGCGTCCCCCGGCCGATCCAGCATCTTGACGTAGCCCATCGAAGGTCGCCCGGAGGTGGGCCGCCAACCCGGGCCACGAGGGACAGGAATCTCCGTTGTATCGGAAGCTGATCCGGGGACCAGTGCATCCCACCCAACGAAGTATCAGAAGCCCACGACCGGACTCGACTACTGATACTCACAAGTATCAGTAGTAGACGACCTTGGTCGGTGGAGGCGGTCGGTCGGGCTCGATCGCGGTCCGTGCGGCGTCTCGGTCTGGCTCACGCCGTACTTGACTCCGAGGACGATGACCGCTGGGCTGGCGACAGCGAGCTGAACCATCCCTGAGGCTCGCTGACGCGTCACTTAGCCGTGGGGCGTCGCAGCAAGGTCTGGGCAGTCGTGATAGCCGTCGGTATGCTCGCCGCCGGGTGTGACGGCGGCGGCGGGCGGCCCGCCTCACGGGCGGCCTATCCTCCCGCCTCACAGGCGGCCTACCCCCTGCCGTCCCACACGCCCATCGCACGAGTGCTGGACGCCAAGCTGGAACTCGAGCTGGTCGCCATGCATGACCGCTCGGATGCAACAGTGCCGTCCGGCCTCTACTCGTCCACCGACGGGGTCCACTGGCGAGACATCACCCCGCCCGTTTCGACGACGCCGACGAGTGGTGCGATCGAGTTCGTCAGCGGGTCCTTTGTCGACCCCAACACCGGATGGGTCGCGGCTTGCAACCTCGGCGACTACCGCATGACGAACTACATGACGAGCGACGGCGGGAGCGCCAATTGACGGGCGGCGGGGACCACTGCGAGGAGTCCATCCAGACGCTGTCGGCCGACGTCGCCGTTTTCGACGCGCCTGTACGTTGTGCCGCTTGTCACGTTCTGGCCAAGACCACCGACGCCCCTGGGCCGGGCCCGTACGCCGGTCGTCTTCGCCGACGAACACGACGCGTTCAGCGCCTCCCTCATCGGCGATCTCGCCGAGCGCAAGGGATGGCCAGCCGGCTACTTCGCGGTGTCCCACGACGGTGGCCGGACCTGGGACCGTCAGGCGCCACCGGCGGCGGGGGGCTCGCCGGCCCAGTACGCACTGCCCGTCTTCTCCGATCCCGATCACGGCGTGCTGGCTACGTTGGGCGGCGCCGACGAGAACATGACCGTCGGCTTCGACATCACGTCGGACGGCGGCCGGACATGGCAGCAGCACGCGTCGCGCCCCACCACCGTCCCGCCAGCGCAGAATGGGCCAGTCTTCGGTCGGTACCCGAACATCGCTGTCGCCTCGGCCACCACTTGGTGGCTCCTGACGCCAACAAACCCGGTCCGGGTCGAGGTGACCACCGACGCCGGCCGCCGCTGGACCTCCCTATCTGCGGCTGGCCTCCCCGGGCCGCCTGACTACGTTCACGCCGTCGACGACTCCCACGCTTGGGCGACAGTGACGACCCTCGTCAGTCCGGCGCCCGACCACTACAAGGTGGAGGTCTACGTCACCAGCGACGGAGGGAGGCAGTGGAGTCCCGTGGTCATGCCTCCGCGCCGCTAAGGCGGAGGTGAGGCCAAGGCTCGGGCCCTGCGCAACTGTCAATTTCGTTGCGCCGCCACTGTCAGTTTCGTGTCGCTTCACACTTGGTGCGCTCATACCCTCGTGAACATGCCGCCAGCCCGGGGCCAATGCCGCGTCCGTCGGTGGGTAGAACCCGGCAGGGGCACCCCCTCCCCGCTCTTCGTGGAAGGTGCTGGTCCCGACCTCAGGCACCCGGCACAGCACGGCCACGCGGCGGCCGACAGGTGCGACAGGTTCGACCCGCCTTCGACGCTCACCCGCCATGTTGGCTTCAGGGCATCCTGCCGCTGTGTCGAAGGAGACGGCACTGGCTTTGAGGAAGGAGTTGGAGCGGCTGCGTCGCCGGCACCGCCAGTCTGGCTACCGCGCTCAACGCCTCCATGCTGTCATTCACGACGAGCGCAACCCGCCAAGGCACGGGCATAAATATGGCTCTCCGCGTTGGAGTGGGGAGCGTGAGGTAGCAGGAGCATCCACCACAGGGGCCAGGGGCCCCGTCATCGTTGCGGCTTCTCGACGGCTGCAGCGATGGGAGACCCCTGGTGGCGAACGACGGTATCGGGCTGGCGGAGGCGCTTCTGGGACTGGAGGGTTTCCGGGTGCTAGCGGTCGCCGAAGGGCCTGACGAGCTGGTCGTCACCGTGGAGACGGTGATGACGCAGGTGGGCTGCGGGAGCTGCGGGGTGCGGGCCGAGGCGCAGGACCGGATGCCGATCGACATCCGCGATCTGGCGTGCTTCGGCCGCCCCGCCCGCCTGGTGTGGATCAAGCGCCGGTGGCGCTGCGTGGAGGTCGACTGCGAGGCCAAGACGTGGACCGAGCACTCCGACCACGTCGACGCCCAGGCCGTGCTGACCCGCCGCGCAGGGGCCGAGGCGTGCCGCCAGGTCGGCGCCGACGCCCGCCCGGTGGCGGCGGTGGCGGCCGAGCTCGGGGTGTGCTGGTGGACGGTGATGAACGCGGTGATCGAACACGGCACGCCGTTGGTCGACGATCCCGATCGCATCGGCAAGGTCACCCAGCTCGGCGTCGACGAGACGTCGTTCCTGACCGCCAACCGCTCCCACTCCACCATCTACGCCACCGGCCTGGTCGACCTCGAAGCCAAGGTCATCATCGACCTGGTCAAGGGCAACGCCGCCGCTGACCTGCGGCGATGGACGAAGGGGACCGATCCGGCGTGGCTCAAGGCCATCACCGTTGTGGCCACCGACCTGGCCGAGTCGTTCCGGGCGGGCCTGTCGCCCGGGTTGGACCACGCCACCCGGGTGGCCGATCCGTTCCACGTGGTCCGGGTCGGGAACCGCTGTCTCGACAAGGTCCGGCGCCGGGTGCAGAACGAGACGCTGGATCACCGGGGGCGCAAGGACGATCCCCTCTATCGCATCCGAAAGCTGCTCCTCACCGGCGGTGAACGGCTCGACGAGAACGGCAACGCCCGCATGCTGCTGGGCCTGCGGGCGGGAGATCCGAAGGACGAGGTGCTGGGCGCCTGGCTGGCCAATTAACCGGCCCTCGGGGCTGGGTCAACAGGATGCTTGGCTGGTTGGTCCGGTCGAGAGCCGGCGGAGGTGCTGTTCGATGCTGTCGATGACTCGCTGGTGACGAGCGGCCTCCGACGTCCAGCCACGGTCCTCAGCGTCCTGGCGAAGGTGACGGACGTCGTCCACCTGGGCCACGAGGGCGGCCTCGAAATCCGGTGTGGTCACGAAGTTGGGACAGGTCTCGCAGATGTTGGCGTAGGCGCACGCCTCGGCCGCCAGCTCCCGCGAGCAGTAGCCGTGGGCAACGCGGGTCTTGAGCATCTCCGAGGCCAGCCATTCGACGTGATCCGGGATGGCTGGGCGACCCGCGGGCGCGAGCGGGATGCGCCGGGCGATCTTGCCGGTGGCCTGGTCATAAGCGGCCTTGAGGGTCGGTGAGGCGAGGCGGGCATAGCGAGTCGTCATCTCCGCGCTGCGGTGGCCGAGCAGCGTCATGAGGGCCTGCATCGACATCCCGGCGTTGGCCAGCTCGGTGGCCCAGGTGTGCCGCAGCTGATGGGCGACGATGCGAAGCGGCTGGCCGTCGGGACCGGTGAGACCCGCGCCCGCGACGGCGTCGGTCAGGCCCTGGCGGATCCGGGTCTGGCCGAGGCGACGCCCGCGTTCGATGAACATGAAGTCAGCCCGATGGCCATCCCGGGGATGCGTTTGGGCTCGCTGGCCGGTTCGGTGCGCCAGCCACTCCTCGAGGGCAGCGAGAGCCACGTCGTCGACGGGAACGGAGCGTTCGTTGTGGAGCTTGCCGACGGGGACCCGCAGCCACGTTCCGCCAGTCCGGTAGTCGACGAGGTGGGCGAGTTCGAGATCGAGCAGCTCGCCGATGCGCAGCCCGGTGCGACGCAACACCGTGATCGCGACCCGGGCGAAGCGGTCTTCCAGGACGGCCGCCGCCGCCATGAGCGCACCGTCGATGTCGGGCGGCAGCGCCCGGGGCAGCGAGTCGGGTTGGCGCGGAATGTCGGTGGCGAACACCAGACGCCGGCGAGGCGCCTCGGCCCAACCCCAGGCGGTGATGTCATCCAGGAACCCCCGCAAAGTGATGGCGGCGTGCGCGTGCACGTGAGGCCCGACACGCCGGCCCTTGTCGTGGCTGCCTCGGCAGCCGCGGGTGGCGGTCCAGGCGAGGAAGCCTTCGACGTGACGGCGCTCCAGCGCCCGCACGGAGCGGACGTCGCCATGGTGCTCGCTCAGGTACTCGCCGAAGATCGCCAGGGCGCTGGTCAACTTCTCGATCGTCTTCGGTCGAAGCACCGTGGCCCGAACGTCCAGGTAGGCCAGCAGGGTCCGGCGGATCTCCGGTGCGGCGACCGCGGCCAGGCGTCCCTGGCGAGTCGCAGGGCCGCCTTCGCGCCGGTGCTGTGCCGGAAGGTCGACCAGACCGGCCTCGAACAGCAGCCGGCGCAGACCGAACAGCCGGCTCCGCCGCCGCCGGCGCATCGACTCGCTCAACCGATGGGTGACGGCAACCGCGTCGCCCAATGCTTCGAGGTCCTCGATCGTCAACGAAGCAGGTGGATGGCCGGAGAAGGCCACGGCCAGGGGCAGGTCCTCACTCAGCAGCTGCGCCAGCGCGGGCACGCCGACGCGCTCGCCCGCCGCGCGCAGGCGATCCACGTCGTCGGGGAACAGCCCCGCCGTCCAGCGCGCCATGCTGTGGCCGAAGTTCTTGGCGAACAAGAACTCGGCATCGGCGCGGACCCGCCCCGACAGCATGGCGAACCCGACCAGCGGCCACACCAGCGGCCGACGCCCCAGCTCGACCAGCCGCTCGTCGACCGAGCCGGCCATCCACTCATCGAGCCGAGGGTGATCCCGCAGGAACGCCGCAGCCGCCGCTACCTGCTGGCGCTGATAGGCGAGCTGAGTTCCGAGCAGACCGACGTGGTCGGCATAGTCGCTCACCAAGCTCAGGGGTGCCGAGGAGGACGCGGCCAGTGTGGTCATCGCCCCGTCACCGCCCGGGCGGCGGCGAACTCGGCCGCCAGCGTGTCCGACGACAGGTGCACGTAGCGGGCTGTCGTCTCCGGGGAGGCATGGCCCATCAGCTCGCGCAGCGCCAACAGGTCGATCCCGGCGGCAGCGAGCTCGGTCCCATAGGTGTGGCGAAGTCGATGAGGGCGGACCCTCGTTGCTCCCGATCGGGCCCGATGCGTCCGGAACACCTTGCGCAGTCCCGCCTCGGTCATGGCCCGTCCCCGGGTCGGCCCCCGAAGGACAACGAAGCACTCGGGGCTGCGGCAGCCCGGCGGTCGTTCGGCGCGCACGTAGGCGGCGCACTCCGCAAAGAACACCCGGTCCACCGGCACGACCCGCTCCTTGCCTCCCTTGCCGACGACGCGGACCCGGCGGAGCCCCATGTCGACATCGGCCAACCGCAGGGAGCGGACCTCCGCCGCCCGCAGTCCGCCCAACACCATCGCCAGCGCCATGGCCCGGTCCCGATGCGTCTCGAGGTCGGCCAGGAAGGCGGTCACGTCCTCGGCCGACACGCTCTCCGGGAGTCGCTGCGGCTCACGCACCAGCCGGCCGCCCGACCTCGACCTGGTGGCGACGTGGCCCAACGCGCCGCGGTGCTGGCCCCGCAGCCCGCTCGCCCGCCGAGCGGACGGGACGGGGTTGTCGACCCGAGCGCCGGTGGTGACGAGATGCTCGAACAGTCCCCGGACCGCCGCGATCCGCCGGTTCAGCGTCGCCGGCGCCGGCGTCGTCGGACCGATCGTCACGACCTTGCCGGCCCGTCCCGATCGGCGGCTCTGCCAGTCCAGGTAGCCGAACAGGTCCGTGGGCACGACATCGGTGAGCTGGAGCGCCCGATCCTCGAGGAACATGGCGAAGTTCGCCAGATCGAACGCGTAGGCCCGAACGGTCGCCGGTGAGAATCCTCGGATCCGGAGGTGCCCCAGGAACCCGTTGGCCGCTTCGATCACGGGTCCGTCGCCATCAAGTCGATGACCCTCCGGCGACCCAACAACCCGAACCCTCGTCATGGCCGGCCTCCCTCGCCGCGAGTATCCGGTCCCGTTCCTGCCTACTGGTGGATGCCCTCCGTCAGCACGAACAAGGGCCGGTTAACAGACAGGAGTCCGTCCGCGACGTCTATCTCACCGCCGATGCCGCGGTCGCGGCCACCCTCCTCGACAAGGCCATCGCCGGCTGCATCGGCGACGAGGTCGAGGAGATCCGCTCCCTCGGCCACACCCTCAAGTCGTGGAGGACCGAGATCCTGGCCCACCACGACACGGGGGCGTCGAACGGTCCCACCGAGGGACTCAACCTATGCGTCAAGCGGGTCAAGCGCTGCGGCCACGGCTTCAAACGGTTCGAGCACTACCGCCTCCGGGTGCTCCTTCACGCTGGCGGTGTCACTTGGCCATCGAAGCCTCGGCCGCCTCGAATCCGAACCCGCTCTCCCCAGTCAGACGCGTAGGGCCATAAATATCGCCGGACTCCAGTCAGCTGCTGGGGGTGTCGATATTCCGCGAGGAGTCGTCGGGCCTCTGGGTAGAGCCATCTGTCCATCGACGCTCTCTAACTGCCCTAAGCCTCCCGCGGGCGCGACATGGGAGCCTCTTCATGGCTGTCAGGATGCGACGCACGGGACGATTAGGCGGTCTCGAGGTTGTAGACAGCCTCTCGTATGCGCTGGCCGTGACTGCGGCCCGACGCTCGGCAAGACGTGCCTCAAGTTGGCCCATTCGCTCCGTTTGCCGCGAGAGATTCGCCTCCATCGCTGAACGGACTTCGTCGCTGAGATCAGCATGGTCGTCCGACGGCTCGCTCACTTTGGCTCAAGATCCTCGCGCATGCGCTCTCGCCAGGCGGCCCAGAGGTGGTTGTTCGCCTTGCGAAGGTCATCGACCTCAGGTCCGGCGCCGTCGCCATTGGCTCCCGCGTTCTCGCGTACAGAATCAAGGGAAGCTTCGAACTGCTCGTTCCCCTCGGCATACGTCGTCGTGTAGCGAGCCCACGTGTTGTGCATCGTGTCGATTTCATGGCGGACCCTTGCGATGCGAATCTGATCCTCCAGGTCGGCCTGGATGGCCTCTCGCGTGACTCCCTCGCGAACCTTCGCGTCGGTCAGCCTACGGTCACGGACCTCCTCGTATTCGCCCGAGGGCGTCGCGAGCTTCATCATGATCGGGAGTACGTCGATGACCAAGAAGAGGCCGAGGATTACCCACTTCACCACCCTCACCTCGGGCCGCTCCTGCTCGACTTGCGTAAGCGCGTGGACCCGAGCGAGATAGTCCGTGCTGAAGTTGCGCTCGCGATCCTCGACCGCGGCGGTTGTTTCGGTGTCGATGCTGGTGAGTGTCGCCTGTCGTTGCCGTTCCGCCCCCTGCAGGTCGGAACGTTGCTGACCCTCCTCGCGTTGTACCTGCGGCCGCAGGATGGCGATGTCATTGTCGACTTCCCTCTTCTGCTCGCCGAGGGCGACGCAGCGCACGGCGCACGTTTGGAAAGAGGAGCTGGTCCCGCAGGGTAGTGAGAGTGCGACGCCGCTTTGCTCGGCAGTCTGCAGCCGGCCGAGGCAGGCTGACTGCTCGAGCTTCTGATTCAGCTCACGAGCAGCAGCGCTCTCGAATGGCGCGGCCACCGGGGGCACCGCCGCCTTCTTCTGCTCGCCGGCCGCCCTAATGGCGTCGATCTCAGTTCGCTGCGTGTCACGCAGCTGCTCGGAGATTGTGTCGTGGAAGATGAGCAAGATCAGTGGGTGGGCCACGATCAAGGCGATGAATCCCGCGAGCACCACGCGTGCGAAGACTCCGAGAGTCCTAGAGAGTCCCCTTTGGACGACGGATTTGAAGGTCGTGGAAACGAGGTATCGGTCGATGGCTATGACGATCAGAAACCAAACTATCCCCGCTGTTACGTAGACGAGTGGGTCGCTCTGGAGGGTGGATACGGCGTACATCATGGAAAGCAGCCCGAGGGACGCGGGAATCAGTACGAGCGTCCCAAGACCGGCGAAACGACTACGCTCCGATCGAGACAGGCTCGTGCACTCGGCGAGAATCGTGTGGTCGGCACCTGACAACCAGATGAAGAAACGGCCCATTCTTGCTCCCCTGCGTTCGTCTGCTTTGGGCTGTGGAGTGGTTATCGCCGAACGTCGCTTTGCCGGGCCAACCGCTTCTCCAGGGACGCCTGGAAGTCATTCAAGAGGGCGTCGGTGGTGTTGAAGTAGATCTCCAGCTGGTGCCGCTGCGACTTCGCTGCCCGCTCGTACAACTCGGGCCTCGTGGTCTTGTACTTGTCGATCTCGTCCTGACGGGGGCCATACTTGTCCATGAACTTCTCTTGGGCGTCGGCAATTGTGTCGGTCAACTCCAAGAGCTTCTGCGTTGCGAAAGCGGTGAGTACCCCACCAGTCTCCACGCTCCTCGCCGCGATGAGCACCTCGCCTTCGCGCCGGGCGATCTCCAGCTGGAAGTGCGTGTAGAGCTCCACCATCTTCCGTTTGTCGTCCGCGATCTGCCGAACTTGCTCGCCAGCCACGCGACGCTGCTCCTTCTCCAGCGGGGTCGGCAGGAGGCGGCTGAAGAGAGCCGGCTTCTGGTCGACGAGCGCGAGGACACCATGCAAGGCGTCGTCGTTCTCCTCGCGAATGTACTGGCGGATCTGGGCGGAGACGTTCGCCAGGTACTCGACTGGCGCGTCCGAGAGTTTCGCGCCCTGCACCTCTACCCGGTCGAGTTTCCCGTTGTCCACTGTTCGGCTCCCTTCGGTCGCGGCGTTTCCTTGCTGACATGATGCGCGATACCTAGGGCGGCTGGCTAGCGGCCTTAGTGACCCATTTCAGGTGGCACAAATGCCACTACCGGGGGTCCGGCGCCGCATGCGAGAACTCGGGCGCTCCGCGTAGCTGCTCCTCAGAACACAAGGCCGAGCTCGAAAGCCAGTCGCGTCAAGTCTGCCCTCCGATGACGTCCGGTCTTGGTGCGAATGCGTTCAAGGTGAGAGCGGACGCCGCGCACGCTGATGTGAAGCTCGTCAGCTATCTCGGAGTCGGTGAGGGCCATCGCCAGAAGCCGCACGACCTCCTCCTCCCGAGCGGTGAGGTTTACTCGGCGGTACTCGACCGCTGCCTGCAAGACGCCAGACGTGAGCGACCCAGGAACATACCGCTCCCCGGCCACCAAGAGCCGGATCACCCCCGGTACGTCGTTCGGATCCACGCTCTTTGGGAGTATCCCCTTGGCTCCTGCTGCGATCGCTTGCACGACGATACGAGGGTGAGGGCGCAACGTCGTCACCAACACCGGTATCCCTTTCTCGATGAGGTACTCAACGGCAGCCATGCCAGCCAGCCCTGGTAGGTCGGATTCCAGGCCAAAGATCAGAATGTCGGGAGTGAACATCGCCCTGCGTTCGTACTCCTCAATGGACGGAGCCGAAAGTTCCACCTTCATGTCTGCGGCCGTCGCCAAGCAGTCCGTAAGACCGAGGGCAAAAATGGGATAGCTGTCGACTATGGAAACCGTGATCACGACCCAACACACCGACTCATACGTCCGAGGTGCCTGTTCATCGAATCAACCAGCACCAGGATTCACCAAGTTGGATGCTCCTCCCGCCAGGTAGTGCGCCCCCCTCGTCGGGGAACCCACCGACGTGGCGCGGGGAGCGGCCTTCGAGCTCGACGAACTTCAACAGGAGAGCGAGCCGAAGCCCAGTCGGCACGGTCTTGTTGCCGACGAGGGTCGCGTCATGTCGACGAGGGTCCAGCAGGTCATTGGCTGTTCTGGCTCCAATCTCCGCCGCACCGGGACCCCTCCTCGGCCAGCGTCCGCCAACCCCCAGGAGTCACCGTAATACCTGCAGTGTCGCCTTGCCCCTGGGGCCACATTCGGGAGTCTCAGGCGGACACAGCTGCGAGGGCGTGGCCGGCATCGTCGGTGTCGGCGCTGCACTCGGGTTCGTGACTGGTACAGCGGCCGCCTCGCACCCGCTATTGGTGGCCACGTTCTCTGGCTAGTCAACGTCACCGGCCGGTTCTAGGACCTCGGTCCGGGCTCCTCACCGACAGCCGCACGCGATCCCACTGACCTTGTCATGCGTCGTGCCAGCGCCCCTCCACCGGCGTCAAGGGCCGCTGCGGGGCTCCGCTGACGCTCCGCTTCTCGCTGGGGCTGCGCCCCTCCCTTGACTCCGCCCGGGACGCCGACAGGTGCGCAGGTACGGATCGGATGCCCAGGACTGGCCCCGTTGGGGCCAGGCATCCGATCCTGGAGGAAAGGCCAACCATGGGTGATCGGGCAGGGTTCGCGGACGAGATCACCCTGAGCCGCCTGGAGGTGTTCGACGTCGTCGCCCGCTGTGACGAGGTCGTGGAGCGAGCGGGGGAGATTGGCGAGCTGGGCCTGGCCTTCGCCATCGACTCCGTGCGCCGGCTGCTGATGGGCCGGCTGATGGGAGAGCCCGGTGGCTTGGACGACTGAGGCCCTACGAGGCGGAGTTGGCCGCCCCCCAGGAGTCGAGGTCTTCCACCCGCAGGCGAAGGTCACAACCCACCTTGTAGGCGGCCAGGTCGCCGACGTCGATCAGCCGGTAGAGCTCCCGCACGGCCACCCCGAGGCGAGTCGCCGCCTGGCGTGGGTTGAGCATTGTTCCGTTGTCATCCATGATGTTTCACTCTAATCCCTCGGGAGGCGAAGACGGTGGTCGGTAAGGGATGGGCGTCGGCGAGCTCGTTGGTGACGAGACGGTGCGGGGACGGCGCCCGCCTACGGGCGGCCTGGCCCTGGGCATGGGTCCGCCGCCCCGCACTGTGGGTCACCACCTGGATGGCGATGGCGGGGGGCCTCGGGCGGGTGGCGGATGGTGGCGGCGCCGCGCTCTGCCTGGAGCCGCCCCGGCTGCGGGACGCTCCCCGCTACGCGCTCGTCCTGGCGCTGTTCCTCGCCGCCTTGGCCGCGGCGGTGGTCGGTCTCTACCTGGTCTGGCCTCCCCTGGCGACCACGCCCTACCTCGTGGTCCTGTTGGTCCTCGGCCAGGGCCTTTGGGGGATGCGGGGCCACGGGACCGTGCGGCGCCGGCTGCGAGAGGCCCGGCCGAACGGGGCGTGGCTGGTGTGCAACTTTTCCGGGAACCCGCAGCGTCCAGGAGCCGGCAGGCCGTTGCTGGAGATGGTCTGTGCGGAAGCTGACGAGCGCCGTCGGGTGTTGTACCTCGACACCGTGGTCCCGCGCCTCGTCGAGTACTACGCCGAGCTGGGATTCAAGGAAGCAGTGGCCGTGCCCGCCCGGTACGCAGGTGAGGACCTGACGGTCTGGCGCATGGTGCGCACCACCAGCTGACCCACCTCGGGGGGAGTCCGTGCTCGGCTCTGCCCCCTTGACCCCGGCAGCCTCAGGGCATCAGCAGCAGGAGGTGCTCGTGTCGACGGCGAATCCTGAGTCGACGGCGGATCGCCTCCGCCTCCGGATCTGTAGCGGAGAGCTCGTACTGCCGAGCGGCTTGAATGGCCTGACCGAGGGCAAGCTGCTCCTGGTACTGGACGGCGACCGCAATGGGAAAGGTTGTTCCGGGTATGTGGATACCGGGCTGGTAGCCATAGGGATTGAACACCGGCCCCACCTTAGGCTCAGAGCCCGAACATTGCGTCGCAGATCAGCGGGGGTTGTTGTCGAGGGCGCCTGGCGGAGGGGCACTCTTACGGACGTCGAAGCAGGTACGTCGCGCCGACGATCTCCGTGGACGTGGTCGTCTGGCTAGACGGGCTCGTGCCCTCGACAAGTGCGCGCTCCTCGGACACATGGACTACCTCGTACCCTCGCCTCGAAAGTGAGTCGAGGGCGGCCAGTACGCCAGCGCGGTCGGCAATGTCCAGATACACGGGGGCGAACTCTTCCGTTCCGCCGACGACGCGGAGGATCCAGCCGACCTGAGTCTCATAGATGCGGGGCTCACCGTGAAAGGCCAGCGGGAACTCACGTTTGGTTGCACGGATCTCAGCGAACAGGTCGTCCTTCACATGACCAGCCTCGAGCTTTCTCGTTTCGATGAGGAGGGCTTCGACTTTTCGTCGTGCCCTGAACTCCTCAGGCTTCGTCGGAACGATCGCGCCCGAAGCAGCAAAGAGATCAGCTTCCTCAATCGAGACCCGCCGTTGGCTCGTGGATGCAGTGTCTCTCACCAAAGCGAAAAGCGCCTTCGTTCGGATGAGTTCGATGTGGGTGGCCACGTCAGCTACTCCGAGGCCGTTTTAGGGTGGTCGTCGGAATCGGATCGGACCGCGGCCTGGGCCGCCCGAAGCCGAGGAGAAGGCGAGCGAGCGAATTTGGCCTCCCCCTGTGCGGGCATGCCCGAAGTCTACGACTCAGACCCCCACAACCCGACGGTATTCCAAGGTGCAAGACACCCAAACCTCTCGTTTCGCCGATTCGCCGGGCGTAGAACGAGGGTCGCGTGATGAGCCGGGCGGCGCTGGGAGACGTGGATGAGAACCGAGGTGTTCATCAGGGAAACGGGGGTGCAGCGGCCGGTCTCGTCCTCGGCCTAGCTGACGGTTTTCGGGTCGTGGCGAGCCGCCTTTTGCTCCCTTCAGCGCGACCAGTGCACCGGCGCTCCGAGACGGCGGGCCAGCTCGGCGGGATCGAACACCGTACCGTAGCGCCAGTCCTGGGCACAGTACCGACACAGGCTGGCCGCCTCCGTGTTGCCCCCGCCGTCGACCCAGTCGAACCCGCCCACCGCCACCGCCGGCTGGTCATGAGCGACGATCTCGGGCTGCCGGGGGCGGCCGCAGGTGGACGGCAGTCACACTCGGTGCAGGGTCTGCTGCTGTCCCCAACAGCACTGCCCCCGGCGTCGGACCCGGCCGACGAGTAGGACCTCGACGACGGTGGAGCTCTGCCGGGGAGGGGTGGGCCCGGCGTCGGCGTAGAACCCGCACCACCGGCACAGACCAACCTCGTGTCGGCGCCAGTGGGGACCGAGGAAGCGCAAGGCCAAGTCCCCGGCGCGAGCTCGACTCCAGAGGAGGCGCGGCAGCGACAGGACGTCCGGGCAGCTCTGGCGATCGGTGATGAGCTGGAGATCGGCCGGCATTCCGACCCTCAGCTCGGGCCCGTGCTCGTCCCGCACCATCACCCGTGCCGGCACCCACGCCCGCCACACGCGGGGGACCACCTCGGCGCTTCGCCCCCGGCCGTCCCAGCCGCGGGGCAGCGGAACTGGGAACGTGCTCCGCTCAGCCGTGGTCGGCAGGCCTCATCGGTGCCCGCATCGCCTCGGCCTGCTCGACCGCGAATGCCTCCCATCCGAGCTCCCGGACGTCACGGGCAAGAGTGGCCAGCAAGCTGGCCACCTCCGCCACCTCGTCGCCCCACCGCTGGCCCCAGCGGTCGGCCAACGCGTGCAGGCGATCCTCCCGCCACCGGCGGTAGTGCTCCGACAAGCTCGTCGTACCCAGCGCGGTCCCGAAGAGGGCCTCGAGCACCCGCTCGGTGCATCCCCCGCCACCGACGTCGACCTGGGCCAGGCGCTCGTCGAGGACCTCGAGCTGGGCGAAGCGGCCGAGGAACGCGGCGTAGAGCGAGTACACGGATCGGCCGGTGTCGGCGAGGACCTGGCCGACGATCGCGGACTCAGGCGGAGGGGCGAAGAAGTAGGCGATCGGCATCTCGAACACCTGCGACAGCAGGTAGAGCTCGTGGGCGTCGAAGCACCGGCGGCGCTGGCCATCGCAGGCGCGTTCCATCGCCGATATCGACGCCGTGGTCAGCTGGTGGCCAGTGAACCGGCCCAGCCGCTCGGCGACGTCGAGCTGGGTCCACCCGTATCGCCGGCGGATGGCGCCCAGGTTGTAGGAGACGATGTCATTGGCGTCGATGTGGCCCGCGGGCTGATCCGCGGCGCCGGCGTCAGCCATGATCGACCGGCCCATTCGCGTCCGGCCCCGCTACCAGTTTGGCGTTCCGCATCTCGCCCAACAGGATGAGCGTGTCGCGAAAGCCTTCGATGGCCTGCCGGCGGGTGCCGAACACCCGTTGGCACCACCGGGCGCCACGTCCGGTGCGGCCACGAGCCTGCGTTGCGCGCCGGAGTCGCTCAGGGCCGACCCGACCGGGCGAGACGGGGCGGGTCATGACGACCGGGCCACGACGTACAGGCCGCCCGGGTTGCGCCTCGCCCGCATCGCCGCCTGCACGGCCGGGTCATGTCGGGCCTCGGCCAGGGCGGCCAGGACGAGGGAATTGGCCACCTGGGCCGGGGGCTGGCCGTAGAGGTCGGCCACCGCGTCGAGCACGGCGCCCAGCCCGGCGACACGCTCACCTGGATCCGACGCGGACCCCCCCGGCGTCCCCTGTGGTTCTGCTGTCGACGTGACCCCATGACCATACGGCTCCCTTCCCGGCCGGCGGCCGCGTCGCGGCCCTGCCCGCTCACGATGCTCGTTCCGCCGGGGACCCGGCCCCGGTCTGGTTCCGGGCCCGGCGCCGCAGGGCCCTGCGCTCCACCTCGTCGAGCCCGCCCCACACCCCGTGGTCCTGGTGCGTCCGCAGCGCCCAGTCGCGGCATGCGTCCCGGACGGGGCACCGGCCGCACACGGCCTTGGCTGGCTCTGCGCTCCAGGCGGGCCGGGGCCGGCCCTCCTCTGCGTTGGGTGCGAAGAACAGCTGCGACTTCCCCACACAGGCACCCTCGGCCATCCAGGCCCGGTCGCTGCGCAACGGCGCGCGCCGTTGCGCTGACCGGGTCACAGGGCCAGCTCCAGACCGAGCTCGGGCGTCGGTGCTGGGCCCGTTGGCGCGGGGACCGGGGCCAGGGCCGGCCAGTCGGCACTCGGCGGGGCGGATGGGGAACTGTCGCCGTCGACGGACAGCAGCCCCTCGGCATCGGCTGGCCAGGCGTCGGGCCCGTAGGCGTGAGCCACGGATCGCGCCCTGGTCGGACCCCAAAGGTCATAGGGGGTGCAGCCCAGGCCCTCGCATACCTGGCGCACATGAGAGAGGTCGACGGAGGTGACGGTGCCAGCCGCGACCCCCGCAGCCCAGGTGGGGTCGATGCCAATGGCCCGGGCCACGTCCTCGACGACGTCGCCGCTGTCCACCGCCAGCGCCTCGAACTGGGCCCGCACCGGTTCTGCCGAGAGCGACGTCGCCGCGTCCACGGCCGGGACCAGGCCGATGGTCAGGGCCATGGCGTCGACTCGGGCCTCCCGCACGACCAGCCGCCGCTCGCGCTCGTCGAGGGCGCGGGACCGGGCCGCCACGGCGGCCGCCTGGCCGTCGATCCCCTCGGCCGGGCCCCCGGCGTCGGTTGATGCGGGCGGGGGGAGGGCGCGCTCGGGCCCGGGCGCCGGTTGGAAGCCGTGACGTCCCAGCCAGCGGTCGACCTCGGCCCGGGGCAGGGCGAAGCGCTCGTTGACGGGGAGCTTGGCCACCACCTCGCGCATGAAGTCCTGGTGCAGCCTCTCGGCGGCAAGGGGGTCGCCGGTGGCCACAGTGAGGATGGAAAGCGCTGCATCGGCGGGGCCGGCACCCTGGTAGCCCCACGCCACGCTCCCCCGGCTGTGCCGGGCCACGTGGTCGACGGGCTGGCGCACTCCGGCACCGTCCAGCAGCCACAGGCGAGCGCCGCCGGCGGGATCGACTTCGCCCATGAAGGCGGCGTCAGTCCCCATCGCCGGTCCCTGCGAGCTCAAGGGGTACGAAGGTCCCGGCCTTGTCGTAGTCCAACCCCGCCAGCCGGGCCACGAAACGGGCCCACAGCCGGAAGCGGAACACCCGCGTCGGCGGCCCGTAGTGGGGATCGAAGACCTCCCACCGCCCGGCCATCAAACCGCGAGCCTGGCGTCGGTATCGCAGAAGGCCCATTCACCGGGCATGACCGCATGCTGGACGACGGCGGTGTGCTGGCCCACCTTCCACAGCGCCCGCCCCTTGGTCAGCTTGGGCAGCAGCTCGGCCTCGGCCTCGGTCAGGGCCAGGACCTCGGCGTTGTTGGCCATCTCGGTGGTGGACTGGCGGAACAGCACCCGGCAGTCGGTGTCGTGGAGCAGGCCCATGGCCACCTTGGCCGTCGTCGAGCCGTCGGCCGCCTGGGACGACAGGTCGCTGATGCGGTGGGCTATGGCGACATTTACGACGCCGTACTGGCTGCAGAGCTTGGTGGTGGCCTGGAAGTACTTGGCCACCCGCTCCTGGGCCAGCAGGGCCCACGCCTCGTCGATGACCTGGATCCGCCGCGGCGTCTCGATGCCGTCGGGCACGGCCATCGCCGCCTGCAGCCAGCCGGTGGCCGCCACCATGACCAGGGTGAGGGCGTCGGGGTCGTGGAACACGGCCGACAGGTCGAGCACCAGCCCCCGGCCCTGCCAGTTGATCGGCACCGTCGAGG
>JAXDMK010000007.1:0-16999 GCA_034666105.1 Actinomycetota bacterium
AGGAACGTGCGCAGCCAGTGGACGCCCTCCGGGTCGAGGCCGTTGGCCGGCTCGTCGAGGATGAGCACCTCGGGCTCGCCCAACAGGGCCCCGGCCAGGCCGAGGCGCTGGCGCATGCCGAGCGAGAAGCCCTTGACCCGCCGGTCGCCGACGTCTCCGAGGCCCACCTGCTCGAGGACCGCGTCCGCTCGGTCGAAAGAAAGGCCCGCGGCCACGCAGATCACCCGCAGATGGTCGCGGGCCCGCCGTCCAGGATTGAAGCTGGTCGACTCGAGCACCGCGCCGACGTGGCGGATCGGATCCACGATCTCCCGGTAGGGACGCCCGTCGAAGGTGGCCGTCCCTTCGGTGGGCGTCGCCAGTCCCAAGAGCATCCTCAGGGTCGTCGTCTTGCCCGCCCCGTTCGGCCCGAGGAACCCGGTGACGCCGCCCTGGTCAACCTCGAAGCTGAGGTTGTCGACGGCTAGGACGTCGCCGAAGCGCTTGGACAGGCCTTGTACCTGAATGGAAGTCATGTCGCCACTGTGCGCCGACCTCGGGGCTGCGCCATCGCCGCCGAGAGGGTTCCGCTCCTCTGCCGGACGACGGGTTTGATGCGTCCGGGTCTCTGTCTCCTGGGGGAGGAGATGGATGCGGCAGCCGGTTACGGTCGGTCCATGAACCGGAGACTGTGAAGAACCTGGCCCAGCGGGTCCAGTGGACCATGCGTCGTCACCCGAGGGCGGCGGACGCGGCCCTGGCGCTCGCCGTCGCGGCGGCCGCGATCGTGGCTGTCACTGCCATCTCCGAGGTCGCGCGCACCAATGACCCCTCGGCCCACTTGCCGGGGACGGTCGCTGTCGTCCTGGCCATGCTCGCGATCTCCCTCCCCCTGGCGTGGCGGCGGCGGTTCCCGCTCACGGTCGAACTTGTCGTCACCGGGGCCTACCTCGTCAGCCAGATGGTCATCGGGGTCCCGGGAGGCTCGATCACGGTTCTCGCCGCGTCGCTGGCGATCTACGCCGCCGCCGCCCACGGACGGGGGCGGTTCCGGACGCTGGTGCTCGCCCTCTGCCTCGGCGGTGTCCTCGCCGAGCAGGTCCGTCAGCTGTTCTTCGTGCCGGCGTCCGCCGATCTCCGACCGCTTCTGCAGAGCATCTTCCTGGCCTACAACGGCGGCCTCCTGGCCCTTCCCTGGGTGGCGGGCGCGGCGATCCGATCGCTGCGGCAGAGCAAACTCGAGCTCGCGGACCGGGCCGCCGAGCTCCAGCGGGAGCGCGAGGAGAACGCCCGCCAGGCGGTGTTCGCCGAGCGGGTCCGCATCGCCCGCGAGCTGCACGACGTCGTGGCTCACCACGTCAGCGTGATGGGGGTGCAGGCCGGGGCCGCCCGGCGGGTGATGCAGCGCCAGCCGGAGAAGGCGGCCGAGGCCCTCAGTTCGATCGAAGCGTCCAGCCGACAGGCGGTTCTTGAACTGCACCGCCTGCTCGGGTTCCTGCGACGCGACGGCGAGGCCGACGAGATCACCCCCCAGCCGGGACTCGCCCAGCTCGCCGATCTGGTTGCGGAGGCGGCGCAGGGTGACCTGTCGGTCGATCTCTCGATCGAGGGTGACCCCAGGCCGCTGTCCCCCACCCACGAGGTCTCCGCCTACCGGGTGATCCAGGAAGCCCTGACCAACGCCCGCAAGCACTCGGGCGGTCGGCGGGCGATGGTGCGTGTCCTCTACGGGCTGGCGACCCTCGAGGTCGAGGTGCTCGATGACGGCCGGGCTGGTCGGAACGGCGCGGCCCACTCGGAGGGCGGCCAGGGGCTGATCGGCATGCGGGAGCGGACCAGCCTGCACGGCGGCTACTTCCGCGCCGGCCCCCGTCCCGAGGGCGGCTTCGCGGTCCATGCGACGTTCCCCGTGACTGGGTCAGTCAACGGGTCTGCCAACGGATCAGGGTCGTGACCATCACGGTCGTCCTGGCCGACGACCAGGCGCTGGTCCGAGCCGGATTCCGGATGATCCTCGAAGCGGAGGACGACATCGAGGTCGTCGGCGAGGCCAGCGACGGCGACGAGGCCGTGATCGCCACCCGTCAGCTGCGACCGGACGTGGTGCTCATGGACGTCCAGATGCCGAGGATGGACGGCCTGCAGGCCACCGGGCGCATCGTGCAGGAGCCCGGCATCCGCAGCCGGGTCGTGATCCTCACCACCTTCGAGCGGGACGACTACGTCTTCGAGGCGCTGCGGGCCGGCGCCAGCGGCTTCCTGCTTAAGAACGCCCCGCCCGAGGAACTGGTGCACGCGGTGCGGGTCGTGGCGGAGGGCGACGCCCTGCTGGCCCCGTCCGTCACCCGGCGGGTCATCGAGGAATACGCCCGACACCCGGCACCCCGCAGCAGCCAGGTGGACATCGGCCGGCTCACCGAGCGTGAGGTCGAGGTGCTGCAGCTCCTGGCCACGGGAAAGAGCAATTCCGAGCTCGCCACCCATCTGTTCCTGGGCGAGGGCACGATCAAGACCCACGTCTCCAACCTCCTGGCCAAGCTGGGTTTGCGCGATCGCATGCAAGCGGTCGTGTTCGCCTACGAGAGCGGCCTGGTGGAGCCGGGCCGAACCTGAGCTGCTCATTCGCCATTTCTGTCGGCGGAAGGAAGTGACGTCGCACTCCGTCCAACCCACGGCACGAACAACGAGAGTGGGAGAAGTCCAGTGAAAACACGATTCATGGTTCGGGCCCTCGGCGGACTCGCCGTAGCCGTCATCGCTCTGGTGCCGGCGGCCACGATGGTGTCGGCCGCGGTCGTGTCCGACGGTGCGTCCGATGGTGCGTGGTCGGTCGAGAGCAGCTCCAACGCCAGCAGCAACGCGTGGGCCATCCAGTACCTGCTGCGCTCGGCCAACCTCGACCTCGCCGTCGACGGAGCGTTCGGACCGGAGACCGAGGGTCAGGTCCGACAGTTCCAGGAGACCTACGGCCTTTCCCCCGACGGCATCGTCGGTCCGCTGACCTGGGCCACGCTCGTCCAGAACGCCGACGAGCGTCCGGATGGCATCCGGGCCCTCCAGAGCCGCCTGAACGCCAACGGGTACGGATTGTGCATCGATGGATCCTTCGGGCCCCTGACCGAGCAGGCGGTGCGCGATGCCCAGACCGCCTACGGCCTGCCCTCCGACGGCGTCGTCAGCATCGATACCTGGGAGAAGCTCGCCCACCGGCTCAGCGAGAACGAGTTTCCGGCCGGGCCCCAGCCCTGCTGAGTGATCGGCACCCAACCCCCGCCTCCACCCGGAGGCGGGGGCTCCCACGAGTGACAGCCCGCGCTCTCACCCACTCCGATCACACCCCAAGGGAGACCAGCTCATGGCAACGATCACGCAGCCCGGCCGATGGGGGGTCGTGCTCGTCACGGTTCTGTCGGTACTGGGGCTCTCAGGCGTCGGCACGGCCGCGATGGCCACCGCCGCGACACCCGCCTGCTCGGCGCTGGCGAAGTACGGAACCACCCAGGAGCTGACCGTCTCGGGCGGTCTCCGTTACTGCGCGGTGAAGGGCCCTCATTTCGAGATTCGGCTCCCGGTCACCGGCTGGCACGGCCAGTACCTCCAGCTCGGCTGCACCAGCCTCTGCGGGGTGATCCCGTCGCTGGACACGGTCCCCGGCATGAGCAACGGCGAATGTGCGCCAGTGGTGCACGGCGAGATGGTGCTGGCGGCCGGCGACAGTGGCCACACCTCCCCCAGTGAGTTCGACGGGAGCTGGGGCGAGAACGACCTGGCCGCGCGCGCCGCGTTCGGGCTGACCTCGGAGCACACGCTCGCGGTGCTGGCCAAGGCGATCATCACCCGCTACTACGGCAGACCGCCGACCCGGTCGTACTTCGACGGCTGCTCCACCGGAGGTCGCCAGGCACTCGTGCTGGCGCAACGGTTCCCAAAGGACTTCGACGGCATCCTGGCCGGATCCCCGGCCGGCAACCTGGCCCCGCTCTCGGGGATGTTCCAGCCGTGGCTCGTCCGTAGCAACCCCGGCGTGCTGACCGATGACAAGATCCCGGCCCTGCACGCGGCCGTGATCGCCGAATGCGGTGCCGCCGACGGGATCATCGGAGATCCGCGGCTGTGCGGGTTCGATCCCGCATCGATCCTGTGCCCACCCGGTGCCGATGCACCGTCCTGCCTGACCGCGGCCCAAGTCGACGTGGTGCGGGCGCTCTACCGGGGCCCGACCGATGCGGCCGGGCGCAACCTCTACAACGGCGGCCTGCCCTACGGATCCGAGCTGGGCTGGCCGGACTGGCTCAAGATCGCCGGTCCCATGGCGTTGACCTACCTGCGGAACCTCGGGTATTTGCCCAACCCTCCGTCCACGTTCACGCTGGCCGACGTGCAGTTCACCGACCAGGGGTTCGCCGCCCTCAACCAGTTGGGCGACGTCCTCTACAACGCCAACAACCCCGACCTGTCGGCGTTCCGGGCCCACGGCGGGAAGTTGATCCTCTACCACGGGTGGGCCGACCAGTCGATCCCCCCGTGGTCGACCGTGGACTACTACGCCTCGGTCGAGCGACGAGCCGGCGGACTCGCAGCCAGCCAGGCCTTCTCCCGCCTGTACATGGTCCCCGGGGCGATGCACTGCCTCTTCAACGGTGACTCGATCGTGCTGGTCGACTTCCTGTCGCCGCTGATCTCCTGGGTCGAGCACGGCCTGGCACCGGGATCGGTCGACACCGCGATCTACGGGATCGTCGGACAAGACCTCTACCTGCCCGGGACGGTCCAGCCCTTCGACGCGCTGGCCCCCGTGGAGGCCCCGGCAGGCGGGCTCAACACGGGATACGACTACATCGGCCGGTACCGGTGAGTGCGGAGGCTGGGCGCCCCCCGGTTGGGCTCCCGCTGGGCCGCCGTCTCTCCGAACCTGACCGACGCGACCGAAGTTCCGACGCGCCGGTCAATCGCGGTGTGCGCGCCACCAGCTGACGACGTCGGCGTACTTGTCATCGAAGTCGGAGTCGTGGCGCAGGAACCCAGAGATCGGTGCCCGCAAGCGCGTACGCCCACGGTTGCTGACGAGAACAACGAAGCGGCTGCCAAGCATCCGCTCGGTCCTGATTTCACGGATTGCCGACCACGGGAAGAAGCGCGACCGAAGCCCTTCCGCCCTTACTCCCTGGGCGGTGAGAGTCACGCCGAACCGCCCACTGGACCGGATGGAGACAATTGCGACCAAGGTGAGGAGCAGCACGGTCGCGACGCTGAGCATGCCGTCCACCGCCAGAGCGACGAGCATCGGAACCATGGCGAGCGTCATTGGGATCCGTTGCTTCAGGCTCAGATGAAAGGTCTTGTTCATGGTTCTCATCGTTCCTGACTACCGGACGCCGACGGGCAGCAGGAGAAGCATCACGGAAGAGGCGATTGCGAAGACGAGGGCCGTAACGGCCTCGCAACTGGTTCGGGGCGGGATGTAGCTGTCGACTTCGGAGATCACCATGTGCGGTGGCTTCCTTCCCTGCGGTTGTGGTTTGGGTGAATGTCCGATCAGACGGGTCCAGCAATCGAATCCTTCCGAAAGGACGAATTGACGTTCTCCGAATCCGGATCGCCCGGCCCGGCCGGGACCGTCATGGAAGGACTCCGGGCTCAGATCCGTCCAAGGGGGCACGAGCCACAGAAGGAGAACTCATGCACATCCGCACAAGACATGCACTCGTCGCACTCGCCGTCGGCGTGTCCACCATCGCCCTCAGTGCTCCCGGGTCGGCGTTCGCATCTGCACCGATCAGCCCCGCTGTCAGCGGCGGGGCGCGCCCCGAGGGGGCGGGCCTGTACGCCGACGCCGCCTTCGACGCGTGGATCGCCGTCGACGGCGCGACGCTCGTGGATCTGGCTGCCCCTGAGGTGGTGCAGCTGCTGGCGGCCCGTTCCGCCGACGAGGAGGGGACGTGGGCCGGGATCGCGAGCGTCTGCGACGGAGCCGCCGGCAGCGTCTACTGCAGCCGGTCGTCCTTCAACGTGACGCTCACGCTGCGGGTCGCCAACCAGGCGGCATCCACCGGCGCGGCCCACGCGGTGACAGAGGCGGCCTTCACTCCCCCTCCGGGCGGGGTGGCCATGTGGCCGGTGGTGACGACTGACGACGCGTGGAGGACCCAGGCGACGGTGGACGCGGGCCAGTCCCAGTACATTCTGGATCCTGAGCGCGTCGTGTCCGAGTACGGGATCGGGGAGTTCGGCTTCACGCAGCCGGTCGTGGAGTCGGTGGCCCCGACGTTCTTCCGCTACCGGGTCATCGACGGTGCCACCGGCATCGCCGCGGCCGTGGAGGTCAACCAGCCGGCCCGGCAGGAGCGGGGCGGAATATGGGCCGTCGCCCGGGTGGTATCCCTGCCCGCCGATTCGCCGGTCATCCCTCTGTAGCACCTCGATGTGACCCTATGACCACGGTCATAGGGTCACATCGAGCCCCGAGTCGAGGAGATCGTCGCCGAAATTGGACGGTGGGTGACTCCCGCGACAACGAGTCCGACGCTATTTCGGCCGCCCCGAGCCCTCGCACCGGCCGCCCCCGGCCACTTGGCCCGAGCGAGGATGGGGCTGGACAGGGCGGTCGTTCAGGGTCGGGCGCCCGTCGGTCGATTGCCCGGAGGACTGTCGACCTCCCAGCAGGCGCCGTCGTCTGGCCGGTACCGGCAGTAGGTGCCGGTGACGATGGATCGCTCCAGGTGGACCGCCAGATCGGGGAGGAGTGGCTCGAGTTTCCGGATGGCGTCGCGCAGCCGCGCGGTCACCGCCTTCCGGGCCCGTTCGGCGGGGTGGTTGGCGAACTGGCGGGGACGGCCCTGGACGTCCGTGGCGCGACCGATCTCGTCGAGCAGCGCTCGACGCTCCTCGTCCAGGCGGGCCACCCGTCCGTTGTCGTGGTGGCGAGCGGCCTCATCGGCTTCCGTGTCGATGTCGGCGAGCCTTCTGCGGTAGGTGTCGAGCGCCTGCCTGTCGGTGAGGGCGCCGGCGCCGCCCGAGCGGTCGGCGGCGTCGATGAGGTCGAGTACGTGGACGTCGGTGCCGGGGGCGGCGAGGAGGCGGGCAATGTCGGCGAGCCCCTTGGTGTGGGGCACGGTCGCGCTCTGGCCATTGAAGGTGATGTGCCACACGGCGCCGTGTCGGCCCATCGACGCGGTGGCAGGGGACGCCTCGCCCAGGGTGTGGGTGGCCGCCTGGTCACGGCCGACCTCCGCCAGCCAGCCCTGGGCGCCGAGCGCCCGGTACGCGTCGCTGGCCATTTCGAGCAGCTGCCGGGACACATCGGGCTGGTCGAGGGCGGCGGCGAGCAATCCGGCGGTGTGAGCGTGGCTGCCGGCGAAGGCGACGACGGCGCCGTTGACCCCACACGAGCGGGAGAGGGGTCGGAGGTCGTCGAGGAGTTGGGCGCACAAGGTTCGGTCGCCGAGCGCGGCGGCGGCCTGGGCCAGCTCGCGCACGAAGACCGACCACAGGTACGAGCGGTCGGCCCGCCAAGTGCCAAGGTCAACGACGGTGGCGACGTGGTGGCGGGCCTCCCCGAGGTCGCCCGCCCGGGCGAAGAATCCGGCGGCGACGGCGTGGGCATGGATCGGCGCTCCCGTCCAGTGGCCGACGGCGTCGGCGGCGAAGGCGCGCAGCTCGTCGGGTTGGCCTCGGGCCCGCACGATCTCGAGCCGCTGGGACATCCGGACGTTGCCGGTGTCTGGTTCCCGGATCCGGTCGCCCAGCAGAGCCGCCCTCTCGACACGTTCGGCGGCCTCGTCGAGCCGGCCCCGCAGTAGGGCCACGCACGCCCGCCTGGTCTCGGCCACATACCGGTGGCGAGGCTGGGCGAGGCGGTCGAGTATGGCCAGGCAGGCATCGAGGGCCGTCTCGAAGGCGGGAGAGCCCCGCTCCAGGAGGGCGTTGGCGAGCAGGAGGAGTCCTTCGGCGTGGCGCTCGTGGTCGCCGGCAGCGCGGGCGACAGCGGCGATCTCCCGGGCGATCTCGGCCCGCTCGCCTTCGGCGCCCTGCGTCCAGAGCACGTCGTGGCGGGCAAGGAGGCACGCGGCCAGGGTTGCGGGACTGCCAGCCCGACGGCCCAGCTCGAGGGCCCGCTCACTGAGCGGTCCCGCCCGCGGACGATCTTCGGGCACCGAGTGCTGGAGCTCGCGGGCGAGGGCGGCGGTGAGCTGTGCTTCCCGGACCGTATCGGTGCCGGCGACGGCACCGAGGGCGGCCTCGAGCTCGGCCAGGATCTCGTCGCGACGGGAGGCGAATTGGGCGCCGAGCTGGGCGGTGGCCAGCGCGACTCGCGCCGCCTTATCGGGCTCATTGGCGCGGACTGCGACGTCACGGGCGGCTCGCAGCAGACCGCGGGCCTCGAGCGTGGTCCCGGCGCGGGAGAGGGCATCCGCCTCGGCCATGAGGATGTCGAACAGCTGGTCGTCGGCCAGGTCGACGGCAGCGTCGGCGATGGCGCCCCGCAGCCGGCGGAGGTGGGCGGCGGCCTCATGGAACGCGAGGGCGGCGCAGTCGGCGGCCGACGCGGCCAAGGCCCATCGCACAGCCCGGTCCGGGCCGTCGAGCGGGATGGCGGCGATGAAGTGTCGGGCCAGCTCGGCGGGCGCGACATGGCCGGCGCGCGCCATGCGTTCCTCGAGGGCCGAGCCGATCGCCTGGTGCAGGGCAATGCGTCGGGGAGCATCGAGACGATCGAGGATGGTCGCTCGCAGCAGGTCGTGGGTGAACTGCAGACCGTCGCCGGTTTGCTCCAGAACACCGGCCTCGACCGCATCCCGAGCCGCCGCCTCGACAGTGAGCGTGGACACGCTCAGGGCGCGGGCGACGACGTCGGTGAGCATTTCGGTGCCGATCACGGCGGCCACTTGGAGGGCTTCTCGGGTCGTGCCGGGCAGCCGCTCGATCCGTCGATCGATCACATCGCGAACGGCGCTCGGAACCTGCTCGACGTTGCCGGCGGCGTGATCGCTGAGCAGTGCGATCTCGCGCACGAAGAACGGGTGACCCCCGGTACGCCGGTGAATCGCCCCGGTCATCGAGCGGTCGGCTGGTCCGCCCAGGAGCCGCTCGACGAGCTCGTGCACCGCGTCAGCATCCAGGCCCTGGAGGTGGAGGTGGGGGTTGTGGCTGATGAGCTCGCTGAGACGCTCGCGCGCCGACGGCTTCAGCTCGTCGTGGCGGTAGGCCCCGATGAGGAGGACCCTGGACCGCTGCGGTGCTCGTGCGACGAAGTCGAACAGGGCCAAGGACGACTCGTCGGCCCACTGGAGGTCGTCGAGCACCAGCACCAGCGGCCGGTCAGCGGCCAGCGCGTCGAGGAACCGGGTCGTGGCGTCCAGCAACAAAAGCCGGGCCCGGTTGGTGGCCTCGCCATGGGAGGCATCACCGAGCGAGGGGACGAGGGTGGCCAGCACCGCCGCATCGTCGCCCGCCAGCTGACGGGCCTGGTCAGCCCCGATCGCTCGTACCAGCCGGCTGAGGACCTGGGCCCACGGCCAGTGCCCCGGGGCGCCGTCCACGTCGACGCAGGTGCCCCAGCTGGTCTGCGCTCCCTGGTCGGCGGCGGCGGCCGTGACCGCTTGGACGAGGGAGGTCTTCCCGACGCCTGCCTCCCCACTGACCAGCACGGTCACCCGATGACCGTCGAGAGCCCGCCGGAGCAGGTCGTTGAGGCGGTTGAGCGGCTGCTCGCGCCCGACGAGGTCATCAACGGGGAGTGGCGACGGCACGCCCCATTTTCCCTGTTCGCGCCCATGTTGTCGTCTGGCGAAGTGCCAGACGGAATCTTCCGCGATCGGCGCGCCATCTGGCGCCCATCAGTTCGACGACGTGACGACCGAGGAGGCATCCGCATGGGCTTCGACCCCGTCCAGTACAAGACCACGACCCGCCAGCAGTGGGAGGACGCCGCCGAGGCGTGGCACCGCTGGGGCCCGACCCTGGAGGCCTGGCTCGGTGAGGCGACCGAGCGCATGCTCGACGCGGCCGGGGTCACCTCCGGCAGCCGGGTGCTCGACGTGGCTGCCGGGGCCGGTGGACAGTCCGTCGCTGCGGCCCGCCGAGCCGGCCCCACCGGGTCGGTTCTGGCCACCGACATCTCCCCCACCATCCTCACCTATGGGGCCAAGGCGGCGGCCGAGGCGGGGCTGACCAACATCGAGATGGTCGAGGCCGACGGCGAGGCCCTCGACCTTCTCCCCGCAGCGTCCTTCGACGCGGTGATCTGCCGGGTGGGGCTGATCTACTTCCCTGACCAGCAGCGGGCCCTGGCGGGCATGCGCCGGGCGCTGCGCGCCGGCGGGCGGATCGCCGCCATCGTGTACTCGACGCCGCCCCGCAACGAGTTCTTCTCCGTCCCGGTATCGATCATCCGGGACCGGGCTCAACTTCCTCCTCCCCAGCCGGGCCAACCCGGACCGTTCAGCCTCGGGGCTCCCGGTGTCCTCGATGCCGCCCTCACCACCGCCGGGTTCTCGGACGTGACCGTCGACGCCGTTCCCGCCCCCCTCCGACTCTCGTCCGCCGCGGACTGTGTGCGGTTCGAGCGGGACTCCTTCGGGGCCCTGCACCAGATGCTGGCGGGCGTGGCGCCGGACGAGCGCCCGGCGGTGTGGGACGAGATCGAGGCGGCCCTGGCCCGGTTCGAGGGGCCCGAGGGGTTCGTCGGTCCCTGCGAGCTCCTCGTCGGCTCGGGCACCAAGTGAGCGGAAAGCGACAAGCGGAGGGTGACATGACCATCGATTCGACGAACGGCAAACCAAACGAGTCACGAAAAGGAGCGACAACCATGAGCAACGATCCGATCGGCGATTTTCTGAGGGCAGTGGAAGCGGCCGCGATCGACGAGGTGGATGTCTACGCCGACGACGCGGTACTCGATGCCACCGTGCCCAACTGGCGGCTCCACGCCGTGGGCGAGCAGGCGGTCAAGGCCGAGTACACCAAGTGGTTCAGCGACCCGGCGACGTTCGTGAAGCTCGAGCGCATACCCGTTCCCGAGGGGGAGCTTGTGATCTACGAGCACGAGTTCGTGCACGACGGTGTTCGCCACCGCGGCCATCACGCCCACCACCTCGTCGTTCGCGACGGCAAGATCGCGTCCGACACGGTGTGGTGCGGGGGCAAGTGGCCGGAGCCGCTGCTGGACGACATCGCTCTCGCATCGGGCACGGCGTAGAGCGAAGGCCCGATGCCGATCGCCAAGGTTGTCGCGGCCGCGGTCCAAGCCGCGCCGGTGTTCCTCGACCGTGACGCGACGGTCGAAAAGGTGACCCGCCTGATAAAGGAGGCGGCGGCGGGAGGCGCCGGGCTGGTCGTTTTTCCGGAGGCGTTCCTGCCCGGGTACCCGGACTGGGTGTGGCGCCTGGCCCCGTGGTCCGACCGAGCCTGGTACGAACGGCTCTACGACGAGTCCGTCGAGGTCCCCGGTCCGGCGACGGATGCGCTCGCCGCCGCCGCCCGGGAGGCGTCGACGTACCTGTCGATCGGCGTGAACGAGCGGGAGGGCGGGACTCTCTACAACACCCTGCTGTATTTCGCGCCGGACGGATCGCTGCTCGGCAAACACCGCAAGCTGATGCCGACCGGCGCCGAACGCCTCGTCTGGGGTCAGGGAGACGGTTCGGGCCTTCTCGTGTTCGACACCGCCTTCGGCCGGCTCGGGGGCCTCACCTGCTGGGAGAACTACATGCCATTGGCCCGGGCCGCGCTGTACGCCCAGGGCATCGACGTGTACCTGGCCCCGACATGGGACAACAGCGACGTGTGGGTGCCGACGCTGCGGCATATCGCCAAGGAGGGACGGGTCTACGTGCTCGGAGTCACCTCGTGTCTCCGCGGGTCGGATGTCCCCCGCGACCTGCCCCGGGCGGCGGAGATCTACGGGGGCGACGACGACTGGATGGCCCGGGGAAACACCACGATTTGCGGACCCGACGGCGAGATCCTGGCCGGTCCCCTCGAAGGCGTGGAGGGGATCATCTATGCCGAGATCGACGCCGACCACGCCCGCAAGGTCCGTCGCCAGTTCGATTCCGTCGGCCATTACGCGCGCTCCGACGTGCTGCGGTTGGTAGTGGACCATGAGGCCAGATCCGGGTTTCTGTTCGGCGGTGAGGCGCCGCCGGCTGGGCCGAGGCGGGACGACGAGGCCCCGGATGTTGGGTAGATGCATCGCGATCACCTGGCCGGACCTCCTCGCGTCGCGGCCTCGGTGGCCCGGGTAGCAGTCTCTGGCCGCACGGGGTCCCCACCCGGCGCCTGCAACCGGAGCGGCACTACCATTCCGGGGCCGCGGCTAGGGCCGGCGTGACAAGGAAGCGGGGGGCATGGAACACACGGCGGCAACCTTGGATGCGCTGCGGCTCGAGGGCGACCCGCCGGCCGACCATGTGGTTCGACACCTGTTCGAGTCGGGACAGCTCGCCGAAGTCAACCGCGCCCTGCGCAGCTTCGACGACAACGACCAGTCTGTCCCCGACGACCTCCCGCCGCCGCTGCGCCACTACCTCACCGAGACGGCTCACCTTCCGACCTGGACCGACCGCGCCCGCTTGGCCGGCGCCTACCGTTTTTTCGTCGACGACGGCCTGCAGGTCGCGGTGAGCCTCTCCATCGGGGCCATGGTTGGGTCCTACGCGGTCCCCAGCGGGGCCAAGGTGCTCAGCGCCACCCACCGCCTGCACCACCCGCCCCGCCGCATGGCCGAGACGTTCCAGTTCGTCCTCTACATGATGGACGACGATCCCTTCGGTCCCAAGGGGAACCTCATCCGCGCCATCCAGAAGGTCCGGCTGATGCACGCCTCGGTCCGGCGCCTCATGGTCGACAGCGGGACCTGGGAGTTCGACACCTACGGCTGGCCGATCAACCAGGAGGACATGCTCTGCGCCATCCTCCTGTTCTCCACCGTCACCCTGGACGGGATGGCCCGGATGGGGGTGGTCGCCGAACCCGAGGAGGCCGAGAACTACTACCACCTCTGGCGGGTCATCGGCGCCATGCTGGGCGTCCGACCCGACGTCATGCCCGAGACCGTGGACGAGGCCCGCGCCCTGTGGGAGCAGGTGCTGCGACCCAGGGTGTGGGGACCGACGCCCGAGGGGGTGGAGCTGACCCGGTGCCTCATGGAGCGCCACCAGGACGGGATGCCGAGCGCCCTGCAGGGCATCGTGCCGGCCGTCATCCGCCAGATCGTCGGCCCAGAGGTCGCCGCCTGGATGGAGGTCCCCAGGTCCCGATGGTCGAGGGTCGTGCGCCTGGCCACCGGGCTGGCCAGCCTGCTGGAGCGGGCCGAGGACGAGAGCCGGGTGGCCGAACGGGCCCTAGACCGCCTCGGCCAGCACATGCTCGAGGGCCAGGCCCGAAAGCTCTGCGGCGTGGAGCAGGAGTTCGACATCCCGGCCATCCTGCGCCACGACGCCCCGACGGACTGACGGCCGGCCATCTCCTCGTCGGATGTAGAGATCCGTAAAGAAGGGCCCATGCCGGCCGAAGCTGAGTTCTACTGGCCACGATCCGCCGGTGGAGCGGGTCGAGAGGTTGATGGACACCGGATGCGTTCGACCAACGTGACCGACCGACCGGGACGGCTGGGACGGGTTCGCCGGGCACCTCGGGAAATCGATCAAACCCATTTGATATATCATGCGGCCATGGACTCCCGGGCGTGGCCAGAGGACGCTCCGAGCCTGTTGGCTGTGGCCCACCCGCTGCGCTGGCGGCTGCTTCGTCAGCTGGCCGGCGGAGACCTTCGGGTGCGCGAGCTCACCGCCGCGGTGGGCGAACCGCAGAATCTGGTGTCCTACCACCTCGGCCTCCTGCGGGCGGGCGGACTGGTCGAAGCCCGACGCAGCGCGGCCGACGGCCGGGAGCTGTACTACCGAGCGAACCTAGACCGCTGCGCCCAACTGCTCGTCGAGACGGGCGAGGCGCTCCATTCCGGCCTCCGCCTGCAGCCGCGACCCGTGGAGGCCTTCGCCGGGCGGGTAGCGGGGCGGGTGCTGTTCGTCTGCACTGGCAACAGCGCCCGCTCTCCGATGGCCGAGGCGCTCACCAGCCAATTGAGCGGCGGCGCAGTCGAAGCCCATAGCGCCGGCAGCCACCCCAGGCGGCTCCATCCCAACACCGTGGCGGTCATGCGCCACTACGGGATCGACCTCGCGGGACGGGCCGCCACCCACCTCGATGCGTTCGCCGGCCAGCACTTCGACTACGTGGTCACCCTCTGCGACCGGGTCCGAGAGGTCTGCCCGGAGTTCCCCGCTCCGGCCCGGTCCCTGCACTGGAGCATGGCGAACCCCGCCGACGCAGGCGCCCACGATCGGGAGAGCTACCCCGCCTTCGAGCAGACCGCCGCCGAGCTCACTGTCCGAATCCCCCTGTTCCTCGAACTCCTCACTACCAAGGAGGCCGCCTGATGCCCGACACCAGCACCGTCAGCGTGCGCTACATGGTCGACGATGTCGACGCCGCCATCGCCTTCTACACGACCCATTTCGGCTTCACTGTCCTCTCCCGCGCCGCCCCGGCCTTCGCCGACGTGCAACGCGGCAACCTGCGCCTTCTGCTCAGCGGGCCCGCCAGCTCGGCCGGTCGTCCCATGCCCGATGGCGGCCAGCCGCAGCCCGGCGGATGGAACCGCATCCACTTCGTCGTCGACGACATCTCGTCCGAAGTCGAGCGGCTCCGCCAAGCCGGCGTGCGCTTCCGCAACGACATCGTCACCGGACCGGGCGGCTCGCAGATTCTGCTCGAGGACCCTGCGGGCAACCCGGTCGAGCTGTTCCAGCCGGTCGGCAGTCGTTAGGCCTCGATCACGGGTCGTCCCAGGCCCGGGCCAGGTCGCCGAACCCGGTCGTGAGCAGGTCGAGGCGGGGATCGTCGAGCAGGGGCAGCTCCCGTCGTCGCCCGCGCAGCGCCTCCCGGTCGAGGTCGGCGCACACCAGCGCCTCGACGTCCTCGGGCGCCTCGGCCACCACCCGACCGTCGAAGTCGACCACGTGCGAGCCTCCCCAGAACGAGAATCCGTCCTCGACCCCCACCCGGTTGACGAAGACCACGAACACCTGGAGGAGCCGGGCGTAGAAGCGGGTGATGTCCCTCCACGTCGACGGGTTGTCGACCAGCTCGCTGCGGGCGGAGTTCGCCGGCACCACGAGCACCTCGGCGCCCCGGCGGACGGCCAGCTCGACCAGGGCCGGGTGCCAGGCGTCGTTGCAGATGAGGATGGCGAAGCCGTCCACCACCTCCAACCGGTCGCCGGAGACGAAATGCTCGCCCTCCCGCCACGGGCCGTAGTTCGGCAGGTAGAGCTTGCGCTGGACGTGACGCGGCCGGCCCCCCTCCCACCAGGCGGCGGCGTTGGACCACGGCCGCTCGGCGAACCCCACCACGACCGAGGCGTCGCCGGCCACCCGGCCCAGCCGCTCGTCGTCGGCGGCCATGGCCAGCTCGGACTCCCGCCGCTCCTTGCAGTACCCGGTGACGGTCAGCTCGGGGAACACCACCAGATCGGCCCCCGCTCCCCCGGCCTCCAGCCTCAGCTCGGCCGCCCGCCCGACGTTGGCCGCCATGCCGCCCAGGCGGCAGTCCATCTGGGCCAGGGCCACGCGCATCGGGTCATTCTGGCCCCATCATGGTTCCGCGTCGTCTGAACCCTTCCTTGTCACCGTAAGAGGGGGTTGGTAGCGTCGCAGCACTCCACGAGCGGGAGCGGGGGTGGTAGCCACGGCCGGGCAGACATGATCCTTGCGGCGAGCTTCTGGGAGTACGTGAGCAGCCAACGGGACCGTCTCACCGGCCTCATGATCGAGCACGCCCAGATCGTGCTGATGTCGATCGCCTTCGCCATCGTGATCGGGGTCGGGCTCGGCGTGCTGACCTACCGGACGGACCGCCCTCGGCACGCCGTCCTCGCCGTCACCGGCGTGTTCCTGACCATCCCGTCCTTCGCCCTGTTCGGACTCCTCATTTCCCCTCTCGGCCTGGGCACGACGCCGGCGGTCGTGGCCCTGGTGATGTACGCCCTGCTGCCGATCGTGCGCAACACGATCACCGGGCTGCGGGAGGTCGACCCCGCCATCGTCGAGTCAGCCCAGGGGATGGGCATGGGCCGCTGGCGGCGGCTGGCCCGCATCGAGCTCCCGCTGGCGTGGCCCATCATCATCACCGGCATCCGGGTGTCGACCCAGATCCTGGTGGGCATCGCCGCCATCGCGGCGGTGATCAACGGCCCCGGCCTGGGCAAGGACATCTTCCGGGCCCTGGCCCGGGTGGGCACCCCCACCGCCCTCAACCAGGCCCTGGCGGCGGTGCTCGGCATCGTGATCCTGGGTCTTATCCTCGACATCGCCTACCTCGTCATCGGCCGGTTGACCACCTCGAAAGGTCTCCGTGACTGAGGCCATGATCCGCCTGGAGGGCGTGACCAAGCGGTACCCGGGCCAGGACAAGCCGGCCGTCGACCACATCGACCTCGACATCCCCGAGGGTGAGATCGTGATCTTCGTCGGACCGTCGGGGTGCGGCAAGACGACCCTCATGAAGATGATCAACCGGCTCATCGAACCGACTTCGGGGCGCATCTTCATCCAGGGCGAGGACGTCACCGGGGTCAACCCCGACCAGCTCCGACGCCGCATCGGCTACGTGATCCAGCAGATCGGGCTCTTCCCCCACATGACGATCGGCGACAACATCGCCACCGTCCCCAAGATGCTCGGGTGGGACAGGTCGCGGATCGACACGCGCATCGACGAGCTGCTCGACCTGGTGGGCCTCGAGGCCAAGACCTTCCGCCACCGTTACCCGAAGCAGCTCTCCGGCGGTCAGCGCCAGCGGGTGGGGGTGGCCCGGGCCCTGGCCGTCGACCCACCGGTGATGCTCATGGACGAGCCCTTCGGCGCCATCGACCCCATCACCCGGGACCGGCTGCAGAACGAGTTCCTCCGCCTCCAGGCCGAGATCCGCAAGACGATCGTCTTCGTCACCCACGACATCG
>JAXDMK010000008.1:0-12841 GCA_034666105.1 Actinomycetota bacterium
CCTGGAGATCGACCACATCCGGCCCATCGCCGCCGGCGGGCGCACCGAGCTGGTCAACCTGTGCCGGCTGTGCCGGTTCCACCACTACCTCAAGACCCACCACCGATGGCAGATCTCCCGCCAGGGCCGACGCTGGCTGTGGGAGGGGCCGCACGGACCACCGCCTGACCCCGCCGCCCGCCAACCCGAGCTGGCGGCGGCCGGCCCCTAGAGAGATGGGAAGCCGGCGGCGTCGCGCTCCGCGTTCACCCGGAGCCAGGTCGTTTCGGCCCGGGAGAACGGGTCAGGCGGGGCTGGGGACGAAGTTCACGGTGACGTTGGTGAAGCCGAGGTTGCCGAGGAGGCCCTCCAGCATCTGGCGGGTGTTCTGCTCGGCCCGGGCGAGCAGGGTGCTCTCGGCCGCGGCCGCCTTCATCTTGGACTGGGCCGCCAGTTGCAGCTCCCGCTCGCTGGTGGGGGAGTCGGAGAACACCGAGCCCAAGCGGTCGAGCAGGCCGCGGTTACGGCTGATCACCATGCTGTTGGACAAGTCGAGGTTGGGTTCGCCCAACGTCGGAGGCGGCAGGGAGATGGTGACCGATTTCCGGTCCTCGGAGACGACGATCGACTGGGAGTCGAGGTTGGAGAAGTCCACCGACGCATCCACCGAGCCGGCCGCGGAGTAGGTCGTGCGCACGCCCCGGATCACCGATGGGAGGAACTTGGCGTCCTTCTCCGTGTCGACCAGGACCTGGAAGTTCCCCTGGGCCGCGTGGTAGTCGCTCAGATCGGCCATGGCCTGGAGGAGGGCGGGCTGGGTGCGGTCGACGGTGCGGCTGGAGAAGGGGTTGGGAATCGACGGCAGGAGCTTGCCCAGGGCGCCGGTGAAGGCGAGGACGCCGCAGAAGAGAATCGCGCCCACGATCACCCAGCCGGAACGGGAGCGCGGTCGCATGACCACGAATCGCTCGTCCCGGTTGCGCTGCAGCATCAGCCTATTTTCCCACCTCCGGGAGTCGACAGGCGCGCGGACGTGGCCGTGGCCGCCTCCTCCGCCTGGCGGACGCAGGCGGCGATGCCCAGACCCCGGTAGGCGGCGCCGGCCACCACCACGCCGGGCAGGGCCGCGGCCAACCCCGCTTCGATCCGGTCGACCCGCCGTTGGTGGCCGGGTTGGTACTGGGGGAAGCCGTCGGGCCACCGGGATACGAGGCTGGTCACCGGCGGTCGGCGCACGCCGATGATGGCGGACAGCTCCCGGTGGAGCTGGTCGACGAGCTCGTCGTCGGCGAGGTCGGCGAAGCGGTCGTCGCCCGAACGGCCGACCGAGGCCCGCACCAGCACCAATCCGCTCTCGGCCAGGGTCGGCCACTTCGACGTCGACCATGTGCACGCGGTCATCAACCGGCGCTCGATCCGGGGGACGAGGAACCCGGCGCCGTCGAGGGGGGACCCCACGTCGGCCGGTCGGTAGGCGAGGGTGGACACCGCCACCGACGCGTAGCGGATGCGTTCGAGATCGGCCGCCACCGCCGGCGCCGCCCCCCGGAGCATGGGTCCGGCGGCGAAGGCGGGGACGGCGACGACGACCGCCGCCGCCAGCGCCGTCCCGTCGGCGGTGACCACCCGGTACCCGCCGGCGTCGCGGTCGGGCTCGACGTGTCGCACCGCCGTTCCCGGCCGGATGTCGACCCCCGCCTCGGCCAGGGCGGCCGCCAGCCGGTCCACCAGCTGCCCGAGCCCCCCGGTGACGCCCAGGAACAACGGCCCCGCGGCCGCCGCCGCGGCCGCCGCCGGTGCGGTAGCAGTGGTGGTGGGGGTGGGGCGGCGACCCCGGCGCAGGCCCAGGATCAGGCTGCGGGAGCCGGCGGCGGCGGCCAGTTGGGGGGCGGTGGCGGCCAGGCTGAGGTCGTCGGCCCGGCCCGCGTTGATGCCTCCGACCAGGGGCTCGACCAGCCGGTCGACCACCGCCTGGCCCATGCGGGCCCCGATCACGTCGGCCACCGACGGGTCGGCGCTCAGGCCCGGACGCCGGCGGGGGAGCAGGAGGTCGAGACCGGCCCGGGCCACCGCCGCCGGGGGGAGGACGCCCGACCGCAACAACGGTCCCAGCTCGACGGGGACGCCCAGCACCTGTCCCGTCGGTAGCCGCCGCAGGCGGCCCCGGGTCCAGATGAAGGCCTTGCCCGTCGCCGGCGCCACCGTCTCCACCCCCAGGGCGGCGGCCAGTTCCCGGGCGTGGGGCACCCGGGCCAGGAACGTGTCCGGGCCCTCCTCCACCGGCACCCCGCCCAGAGACGAAGTGCGGATCTTGCCCCCGAGGCGGCCGTCGGCCTCCAGCACCGTCACCCGGGCCCGGTCCCGCAGGAACCAGGCCGTGGCCAGACCGGTTATCCCACCCCCCACGACGACGACGTGGGGGGCGTCAGGTGCCAGGTGGTCAGGCGGCGGCACGGGCCCGCACCACGTCGGCCAAAGCGGCGCAGAGGGCGGGGTGGTCGTTGGGCGACGGCGTGCGGACGAAGTCGAGGCGCATGGCGTCGGCCATCTTGGCCGCCTCGATGTCGAGGTCGTAGAGGACCTCCAGGTGGTCGGACGTGAACCCGCACGGGCACACCACCACCCCCCGGGCGCCGGCGGAGGCCAGCTGGGGCAGCACGGTGAGGATGTCGGGGCCGAGCCAGGGCTCGGTGGTGCCGGTGCGGGCCGCGCTCTGCCAGGCGATGGACCACCGGGTGTGGGGCACCCGCAGGGCCACGCTGATGGCCGTCTCCCGCAACTGGCCCGGGTACGGGTCACCCGACGCCTCGATGAAGGCGGGGAGGCTGTGAGCGGTGAACACGACCTCGATGTCGGGCTTCTTCTGGGGGAGGGAGTCGATGGCCGCGCCGACGAACCCGGCCAGCAGGTCGAGGTAGCCGGCGGCGGTGTGCCAGGAGTCGACCATGAGGATCTCGACGCCGTGGGCCGCGCCCGCGGCCGCCGTCCGTTCCGCGTACTGGCCCACCGATAGGAACGAGTAGTGGGGGGCGAGGACGAGACCGACCGTCCGGGTGACCCCCCGGGCGGCCAACGCCGCCACCCCGTCCTCGATGAAGGGCGGGGCGTGCTTCATCCCCAGCTCGACGGTGAACTCGGGGCCGAGGGCGGCCGCGATCCCGGCCGCCTGGGACGACGTTCGCTCCAACAGCGGTGACGTACCGCCGATGGCCTCGTAACGGCGGGTGAGGTCGGCGAGGAGGTCGGGCGGCGGCGTCCGGCCCCGGCGGACGTGGGTGTAATAGGGCTCGATGTCGGCGGGGGTGGCCGGCGTGCCGTAGGCCATCACCAGCACGCCCACCGGCTGCGGGTCGGGGTCAGCCACCGTGCACCAGGTCGACCACCCGCTTGAGGATGTCGGGGTCGGTCTCGGGCAGCACGCCCCATCCCAGGTTGAAGACGTGGCCGGGACGGTCGCCGTTGGCGTCGAGGACGGCCCGGGTGGCGGCGGCCGCCGTCTCCCAGTCGGCCAGGCACACGGTGGGGTCGAGGTTGCCCTGCACCGACACCTCGGGGCCGAGCCGGGCCCGGGCCCGCTCCAATGGCACCCGCCAGTCGACGCCCACCACGTCGGCCCCCGCCTCGTGCATGACCTCCAGCAGTTCGCCCGTACCCACCCCGAAGTGGATGCGGGGAACGCCGAGGTCGGCCAGCCCGCCCAGCACCTTGCGGCTGGCGGGGAGCACGTGGCGGCGGTAGTCGGATGGGCTCAACACGCCCGCCCACGAGTCGAACAACTGCACCGCGGCCGCCCCCGCCCCCACCTGGGCCCGCAGCGAGCGGAGGACGATGTCGGCCAGCCGGTCGAGCAGCTGCGCCCACAACGCCGGCTCCGAGTGCATGAACGCCTTGGCCCTGGTCTGCTCCTTCGACGACCCGATGAGGTACGTGGCCAGGGTGAACGGCCCTCCGGCGAAACCGATCAACGGGACGGCCAGCTCGGCCACCAGCAGCTTCACCGTCTCCAACACGTAGGGCATGTCGGCCTCGGGCTCCAACGGCCGCAGCCGGTCGAGGTCGGCGGCCGTCCGGAAGGGCTCGGCCACCACCGGGCCGGGGGCGAGGTCGATCTTGAGACCGATGGCGGTGAGGGGCACCACGATGTCGGAGAAGAGGATGGCGGCGTCGACGCCGAGCCGCCGCACCGGCTGCATCGTCACCTCCGCGGCCAGGTCGGGCGTGCGGATGACGTCGAACATCCCGTGCCGCTCCCGGATGGCCCGGTACTCGGGCAGCGACCGTCCCGCCTGGCGCATGAACCACACCGGCGGATGGGCGACGGGCTTGCCCCAGCAGGCGTCGAGAAAGGGAGAGGAGGACATTCGTCCCCGACCCTACTGTCAGCCCTTCTGGTACTTCCGGGCGGCGAGAGGGGCGAAGATCACGACGAAGAGCAGGCACCAGAGCAGCGAGCGGATGGCGAAGTAGCTCGCCGGGTGGCCGAGCACGGCCTGCGCCTTGTCGCCCAGGGTGAAGGCCCGGGTGGCGTTGACGATCTGGGTGAGGGGCTGGTTCCGGGCGAAGCCCTGCATCCATCCCGGCATCGACTCCACCGGCACGAAGGCGCTGGACACGAACGTGAACGGGAACACCAGCAGGCCGATGCTCTGGGCCGCCTGGGGGGTGCCGGCGGTGATCCCCAACCACACGAACATCCAGGTGAAGGCGAAGGCCGCCATCACGCAGAGGGCGAACGCGGCCAGCAGGCTGAGGACGGCCGCCGACGTGCGGAAACCCACCGCGAAGCCGACGGCGGTGGTCACGGTCAGGCCGATGGCGCCCAGGGCGGTGTCGGCCACCACCCGGCCGGAGACGACCGCCAGGCGGGGCACGGGCAGGGATCGCAGCCGGTCGAACAACCCGTCGGTGAGGTCCTCGGCCGCGCCGATGGAGGCGGTCATGCCCGAGAACAGCACCCCCGTGCCCACGAAGCCCGGAACGAGGAAGTTGACGTAGGGGATCCCGTTGATCGGGATGGCGCCGCCGAACACGTAGCGGAAGATGAGTAGGAACATGGCGCCCTGGATCATGCCGATCACGAACACCTGGGGCGTCCGTACGCTGCGCAGGACGGTGCGCCGGGCGATGCCCAGCGTGGTGGTGAGCGCGCTCGCCGTCTTGGCCGGACGGGGCAGCTCGATCGGGGCCCGCGAGCCGGCCACGGGGGGAATCGTCGTCGTCATGGTGGTGTCCTCCGGTTCGGGCTGGGCGCTCATGCCGCCGGCTTACGGCGCTTGCGGCCGGACTGGGCGCCGGACGCGTCGGCATCGGCGTCGGGATCGGCTTCCGCGGGACGGCCGGTGAGCTTCAGGAACACCTCGTCGAGGGTCGCCCGCCGGAGCCCGACATCGGCCACCGCCACCCCCAGGGAGTCGATGATCCGCACCGCCTCCAACAGCTGGGCCGAGCCTTCGGCGACGGGGATGGCCACCGACCGGGTGGGGATGTCGACGCGGGGCGGCTCGGCGCCGAGGGGCGCGAGGGCGGCCACCACCCGGTCGAGGTCGGCGGGGTCGACGACGTGGACCTGGACGACGTCGACCCCTCCGAGGGACTTGAGCTGGTCGGACGATCCCTCGGCGATCACCTGGCCGTGGTCGATGATGGCGATGTGGGAGGCGAGCTGGTCGGCCTCGTCGAGGTACTGGGTGGTGAGGAGCACGTCGGTCCCCGACGCCACCAGGTCGCGGATGATGTCCCACAGCTCGTTGCGGCTGCGGGGGTCGAGGCCGGTGGTGGGCTCGTCGAGGAGCAGCAGCTCGGGGGCGCCGACCAGGCTGGCGCCCAGGTCGAGCTTGCGCCGCATGCCCCCGGAGTAGGTGCGCACCAGGCGATCGCCGGCATCGGCCAGGCCCAGGCGTTCGAACACGATCCGGGCGCTGGCCCGGGCCTGCTTCGGGTCGTGGCCGAAAAGGCGGCCGATGAGTTCGAGGTTCTCCAGTCCGGACATGGCCCCCTCCACCGCCGCCGACTGCCCGGCCAGGCCGATGGCCCGGCGCACTTTGGCCGGCTCCTTCAAGGCGTCGATGCCGGCCACGGTGAGGGTGCCGGCGTCGGGCTCGAGGAGCGTCGCGACCATGCGGATGAAGGTGGTCTTGCCCGCCCCGTTGGGCCCGAGGACGGCCGTCACCTGGCCCCGCTCGGCCACCAGATCGAGCCCGGCCAGGGCCTCGGTGGTCTTGAACCGCTTGGTCAGCCCGTGGGCCTCGATGATGGGCGGCATCGGCGTCTCCTCGCTCTCGGTCGGATCTCGCTCGGGCCCGCGGGCATCGGTGCCGGTTCGGTATCGCCCGCTCTCCGTCGCGCCGTCGACACCGGCCAGCCTGCCATGCTCACCGGCCCTATGGCTCAGCCGCCGGCCTCCCACACCAGCTCGGCCACCTCGACGGTGACCGTGAACGGACCGCCACCGGGCGGACGTTGGACCTCGCCGGTGAGGACGCAGACGGCGTCGTTCAGCCATCGGTACCGGGGATCGTCACTTAGGTGGGTCATGGTCCCCACCAGCCGCGACGAGCCAGTGTCCACCGGTCGGCCGTACCCGTGCCACGAGAAGAGCAGGGTGGCGCCGTCGTCGGTCTCCAGCGCGCCCCGGAAGTCGGGGGCCTGGGTGCCGTCGGTGCGGCGGCGGGGGTAGTTGGCGGCGCGGATGCGCCCGGAGACCCGCCCCTCCGAGCGCCCCTCGACCAGCAGGAAGGCCTGCCCCTCGACGCCGTGCGCCCCCTCCAGTTCGACGCTCCAGCTCTCGGTGGGAGCGAACGTGGCCTGGTAAAGGGGCTTGAGACGCACCGGCCGGGGCTCAGCCCGCGGCCAGGCCGGCGACGGTGGCCGGCAGGCCGCCCGTCGAGCCCGCGGGCGAGAGCGATCCGGCCTCGTCGACGGCCCAGCCGTAGACACTGCCCGAGTCGGCGTCGACCGCGTAGAGGAAGCGCCCGTCGCCCGTGAGGCCGAGGTCGCGGAGACCGGTGCGACCGTCGACGGTGACCCCGGCGGTGGCGTCCTCCAGGCTCAGGCTGCCGTCGGAGCCGACGCCGTAGCGGGACACGGCGCCGTCGGCGAAGTTGGTGGTGAATGCGTGGCGGCCGTCGTCCGTCACCACCGCCCAGCAGATCTCGCTCCGGCCGTTCCCGACCGACTTCGTCACCGGGGTGATGGTTGCCCCCTCGACCGAGTACGACGACGCCGCGGCCGCCCCCTTCCGGGCGCCGAAGGCCTCGGTGACCACCAGCGTCCCGCCGGCGGTGACGGCGAAGCCATAGGGCGTGGGGCCCGACGACGCCACCACCTGCGGCGAGCCGAGGGTCCCGTCGCCGGCGACGGCGAAGGAGACGAGCTGGTTCGCGCCCCGCTCGGTGACGATCAGGGCCGATCCGTCCGGCGTGAAGCCGACCTGGGCCCCGTCGGCGTCGGGGGCCGACAACGACTTCTCGCCGCCCGCGATCGGCTTGAGCCCGCCCTCGCCCAGGCGGAACCCGGTGACGGTGGCCGTGCCCGTGTTCAGGACGTACACCAGCCCGCCGTGTTCGGCGGCGCTCCTGGGCGCGGCGCCCGACGGTGTCCGGCCGACGACCTCGAGCCCGCCGTCGGCCGCCACGCCGAAGATCGTGACGTCGTCGCTGGCGGTGTTGGTGACGATCAGGTGCCGGCCGTCGCCCGTGAGGACCACCGACCCCTGGGACGGGAGGTGCGGGTTCCCGCCGCCGGCCCCGCCCGTCGGGTAGGAGCCGGCCGTCTCCAGGCCGCCGTCCGCCGCCCGCCGGAGGGCCACCACCCGGTTCTCGTGCTCGTTGGTCTGGACGTACACCGCTCCGCTCGTGCCTGCCTCGGACATCTCGCCCCCATCTCTCGATCTCTCGGTATCGGTTCCTGACGGGTTGTCGTCCGGTTCGGAGGCGGTGGCGTTACAGGAAAGTGGTCTTCGGCGGTGTGCCAAGCTGGATGGACCACGGGAGCCCGTTCGGGGCTGAGAGGGCGCGGGTGCGCCGACCGTCTGAACCTGTCCGGGTCATGCCGGCGAAGGGAGAGCTCGAATGGCCACGACCCCGGCCCGGCGCAAGGTCTACGTCGAGGGCCCCCACGGGGCCCGGGTGCCGTTCAACCAGGTCGACCTCACCGACGGCTCGTCGATCCGCCTCTACGACACGTCCGGCCCGGGGTCGGAGCCGGCCGACGGCCTGCCTCCCCTCCGCCGGGACTGGATCCTCGCCCGGGGCGACGTCGAGGAGCACGACGGCCGCGTGCCCACGGCCCGCGACGACGGCCGCTCGGCCGCCCGTCGGGCCAACGGAAGCGGTGCCGCGGGCAACGGCAACGGCGCCGACCGCCACGGCGGCCCCATCGTCCTCCGGGCCCAGCCGGGCCGGATCGTCACCCAGCTCCACTACGCCCGCCGGGGCGAGATCACCCCGGAGATGGAGTTCGTCGCCCTCCGCGAGAACTGCACCGCCGAGCACGTCCGGTCGGAGATCGCCCGCGGCCGGGCCATCCTGCCGGCCAACGTCAACCACCCCGAGACCGAGCCCATGATCATCGGCCGCAACTTCCTGGTGAAGATCAACGCCAACATCGGCAACTCGGCCGTCACGTCCTCCGTGGCCGAGGAGGTGGAGAAGCTCACCTGGTCCACCAAGTGGGGTGCCGACACGGTGATGGACCTGTCGACGGGGGCCAACATCCACACCACCCGGGAGTGGATCGTGCGCAACTCGCCCGTGCCCATCGGCACCGTGCCCATCTACCAGGCCCTGGAGAAGGTGGACGGTAAGGCCGAGGAGCTCTCCTGGGAGGTCTATCGGGACACGGTCATCGAGCAGGCCGAGCAGGGCGTCGACTACATGACCGTGCACGCCGGGGTCCGCCTGCGGTACGTCCCCGGGACGGCCACCCGCACCACGGGCATCGTCAGCCGGGGCGGGTCGATCCACGCCGCCTGGTGCCTGGCCCACCACCGGGAGAACTTCCTCTACGAGCACTTCGAGGAGCTGTGCAAGATCCTCGCCGCCTACGACGTGGCCTTCTCCCTGGGCGACGGGCTGCGCCCGGGATGCATCGCCGACGCCAACGACGCCTCCCAGCTGGCAGAACTGGCCACCCTGGGCGAGCTGACCAAGGTGGCGTGGGGCTATGACGTCCAGGTAATGGTGGAGGGCCCCGGCCACGTCCCCATGCACAAGATCCGGGAGAACATGGACCTCCAGCTTGAGCTGTGCCACGAGGCGCCCTTCTACACGCTCGGCCCGCTCACCACCGACGTCGCCCCCGGCTACGACCACATCACGTCCGCCATCGGGGCGGCCATGATCGGCTGGTTCGGGACGGCGATGCTCTGCTACGTCACCCCCAAGGAGCACCTCGGCCTCCCCAACCGCGACGACGTCAAGGCGGGCGTGATCGCCTACAAGATCGCGGCCCACGCCGCCGACCTGGCCAAGGGCCACGCCGGGGCCCAGGAGTGGGACGACGCCCTGTCGAAGGCCCGCTTCGAGTTCCGGTGGGAGGACCAGTTCGACCTGGCCCTCGATCCCGACACGGCCCGGGCCTTCCACGACGAGACCCTGCCCGCGGCCCCGGCCAAGACCGCCCACTTCTGCTCCATGTGCGGTCCCAAGTTCTGCTCCATGAAGATCAGCCACGACATCCGGGACTACGCGGCGGCCCACGGCGTGGATGCGGAACAGGCCATCGAGATGGGAATGAAGGAGAAGTCGGCGGAGTTCGTCGCCGGAGGAGCCGAGATCTACAGCCCTGCCTTGGTTGGGCCCGAGGGGGAGTCTCTGGATGTCTGACACGTGTGCGCTGTGCGGCGGCGAGCCCGGCCAGTCCGAGTACGGGCTGGTCCGGTGGCCGGCGCTGCCCGATGTCGGTTGGCACTACGAGTGCATGTCGACGCCTGAGGGGGCGGAGTGGTTCGCCGGCCTGCGGGCCGAGCACCCGCTCCTCGACCGCCAGGTCACCCTGCGCACGCTGCGGGTGGAGCAGGAGTGCGAGTGGTGCCACACGGTGCAGCTGGTGAGCCCCACCGCCATCGGCCACAACGTCACCGGCTGGTGGATCACCTGCGACTCGTGCCCCACCCCGTGGCGGGACGCGGTCAACGGCTGGGACAACGAGGACGTGATCCGCAAGCTGTGGGGCCTGCGCATGCGCTACGAGGTCGACGACTGGGACGACGCGGCCGAGGCCGAGCTCACCGCCCTCGACGACATCCTGCCCGCGCCCTTCCGCAAGTGCGGGGCGTGCGGGGGCCAGTTCAGCTTCGCCTCCCGGGTGCGGTGCGTGGAGTGCGCCGCCCTGCTGCCCATCGACTCCTGGTTCCACTACAGCTACCAGCCCGACGAAGCCGAGGAGGAGGCGGGCTGACCGTGCGCTGGCCGCGGCCGCGGCCGCCAGCCGCGCCTCTAGTCAGCGGACGTCGCGTTGTCGCCCGCCGGCCCAGGCCAGCAGGCCCAGGGAGCCGGCGACGGCACCGCCCAGGAGCACGGCCAAGACGAGGGTGCGCTGTCCGCCGATCAGATCGTGGCGACCGCGCAGGACAGCCAGGACGACGATGACGAGCCCCAGGGTGGCCGCCTCGAAGGGGATGGCCAGGCGACTCCACTGACCGGTGAAGGCGAAGGCCAGCCAGACAACCGCCAGGAAGGACGCGAACGACGCCAACGTCCTGGCCGTGAGCGGCGTCAGCATCCACGGCCAGTGGCCGAGGGCCGTCGCCGGCCGCACGAAGATGACCAGGGCGGCGACCATGAGGGCGCCCCCGAAGGCGGCGATCATCAGGCGGAGCGGCTTCGGCAGCTCGACGCCCGAGCCCTCGGGTGGGGTCCCAGCCGCCTTCTGGTTCCTCCGCCACAGCACGGGAAGGGCGATCGGCGTGGCCGTGTAGAGGATGAGCCAGGCCCAGAACGAGACGTGACGGTGGTTGAACTTGTCCCAGTGGATGAACGTCGCCACCCCGAGAAGGGTGGTGAAGGGGATCACGGCCAGCCAGCCGAGGGCGACCCGGTGCCAACGTCCGACGAGGAGACCACGGGTGAAGAACCAGGCGCCGGCCAGATAGGCGCCGCCCATGATCAGGGCCGCCAGTTCGGGGTGGATGGTCCATGCCCAGAGCTGCTTTGTGCGGCCGGGAAAGCCGAAGAGCACCGTGAAGGCGGCGACCAGCACGGGGACGATGATGAGGGCCAACACCCGGGTGGCCGGAAGCAGGCGGTCGTCGCCCTCCCGGTGCGCGGCCGTCTCGTCGGTCACCCCCAGGAACGTACTGCTCGACCCTGCGGCCTGCTCGCCGCTGGCCGACCCGCCGGACCTGACTAGGCGGAGCGGGGGACGTCGGGCTCGATGTAGATGATCCGAGCCTCGGGGACGGCGGCCCGCACCGACGCCTCCACCCGGTCTATGGCGTCGGCCACCTGGCGGAAGGCGAGGTCGGGACTCACGCCGAGCTTGGCCGCCACCAGCAGCTCGTCGGGGCCGAGGTGCTGGGTGCGCATGTGGATCACCTGGCGGACGTCGGGGTCGCCCTGCATGGCGGCCCGGATCTTGGCCCTGATCTCGGGGTTGGCCGACTCGCCGATGAGCAGGCCCTTCATCTCGATCATGAGGATGATGGCGATGGCGCCGAGGAGCACACCGATGGCCAGCGCGCCCACCGCGTCGAACCGGGGGTTGCCGGTGAGCTCGCTCAGGCCGATGCCGGCGAGGGCGAAGACGAGGCCGATCTCGGCCCCCACGTCCTCCAGCAGCACCACCGGCAGCTCGGGGATCTTCGACCGCCGGATGAAGCACCACCACGACTCGTCACCCTTGGTGTGGCGGCTCTCCTTGATCGCGGTGCGCAGGGAATAGCTCTCCAGGGCGATCGCCACCACCAGGATCGCCACCGCGATGGGCGCCGACTCCAGCTGGTGGGGGTGGCGCAGCTTCTCCTCCCCCTCGAACAGGGCGAACATCGAGCCCAGGGTGAAGATCACCAGGGCCACCACGAACGACCAGAAGTAGCGCTCCCGGCCGTAGCCGAAGGGGTGGTCGTCGTCGGCCTGGCGGCGAGCCCGGTTGCCGCCGAGGAGGAGCAGGCCCTGGTTGCTGGTGTCGGCCATCGAGTGCACCGCCTCGGCCAGCATCGACGATGCCCCGGTGAGCAGGAAGCCGACGAACTTGGCCACCGCGATCCCGAGGTTGGCGAAGAAGGCGGCGATGATCGCCTTGCGGCTGCCCTCCTGCATGGAGGCGGACCTTATCCGGCGGTGACCTCGGCCAATTTCCCGGCCACCGTGCGCAGGTCGTCGACGAAGGCGGCCATCTCCCGATGGCGGGACTCGTCGTCGCCGGCCCGCAGGATCGACGACGGGTGGACGGTGGCGGTGATCGTGACCGCCGGTCCGCCTTCCTGCTCGAAGAACTCGCCCCGGTGTTTGGTGACGCGGAAGTCCCTGCCCAGGAGGGCCTGGGCGGCGGTGGCGCCGAGGGCCACGACGATCTGGGGCTGGACAGCGGCGATCTCCGCCTCCAACCAGGGCCGGCAGGCCTCGACCTCGCCCGCGTTGGGCTTCTGGTGGATGCGACGCTTGCCTTTGACCGTCCACTTGAAGTGCTTCACCGCGTTGGTGAGGTAGGTGGTGGCCCGGTCGATGCCCGCCTCGTCGAGGGCCTTGTCGAGCAGGGCGCCGGCGGGGCCGACGAAGGGGTGGCCCTCTATGTCCACCCGATCGCCCGGCTGCTCGCCGACGAGCAACAGCCGGGCGGGGCTGGGACCCTCGCCGAAGACGGTCTGGGTGCCCGTCCGCCACAGGTCGCAGGCCTGGCAGCCGGCGGCCTCGGCCCGGAGGGC
>JAXDMK010000009.1:0-2832 GCA_034666105.1 Actinomycetota bacterium
CCGGCCGGGAGCGCGCCGGCGAACGGGTCAGGAGGTACGACCGGTGCTTACCGCGCCGGCGCCGGCGCGGGCCGGGGTCTGGGCCTTGGCGCTGCCATTGGGGGTGTCGGCTGCCTTCGGGTTGGGCTTGCGGGGCGCCGTCTTCTTCGCCGCCTCCATCTCGTCGCCCAGCTCGGTGAGGCGCTTGCGCTTGAGCTCCTTGCGCACCTCGGGGAAGAGCGTCTGCTCCTCCTCCTCGACGTGATGCCGGACGCTCTCGATGAGCACCGTCATCTTGGGCTTGAAGCGCTCGTTCTCGGGCGGCAGCCCGTCGAGCTCGGAGAGCAGCCACTTGACCACGTGGTGCTCCTCGAGCGCCTCCAGGATGTCGTCCTCGGCGTCGGGCATCTCCTTGCGCACCGCGGGATAGAAGATCTGCTCCTCGATGAAGGCGTGCACCGAGAGCTCTTCGATCACCTGGTCGGCGATCTTGCGGCCCTCCTGGGGCTTGTCCTCCGCCTTCTCGAACTGCTTGAACAGCTTCTCGACGGTCTTGTGGTCCTGTCTCAAGAGTGTGATTGCGTCCATGGCCTGCTCTTTCCCGCCACTTGCCCGGCCCACACGACCAGCGGGATCTGGAGCGGGAGACGGGCCCAGGCGATGAGGGAGTTGGTGTCGAGGGCCATCTGGACGTTGGCCGGGAAGACGACGAGGAAGAGCACGGCCGCGGCGATCGCTCCCGTGCGTCGGGTGCGGGGGTGGACGACGAGGGCGGCGCAGGCGATCTCCGCCACCCCGCTCCACCGGACCCAGAACGCGGGGTCGGCGAGCACCCGGGGGATGATCCGCTGGTACGGCCGGGGAATCACGAAATGGGCGACGCCGGCGACCACCAGGAAGCCGGCCAAGGCGTAGGCGCTGGTGGTGGATCGTCGGGCGCGGCGATCCACGCCTGGTGTTCGACGCCAAGGGGGTGTTCGGATGGCGTCGTTCCTCGACGGCGGGGTCCTGCGGTTGCGGTTTGGCGTCTCGGAGATACTCGTTCGGTTGGCCCGAAGCTCGGTGGATTGCTCGCCTTCTGGGTCAGCGGAAGTCGCGCGAGCGGGTGGACCCGACGGCGAGGGAGAGGGCTTCGATCGACTCGGCGATGACGTTGGTGACGCCCTCGGCCCGTTCCAACCGGCCCCGGATGAGGAGGGCGGGCGACGTCTGGGCCACCCGCCGGTAGGCGGCCCACACCCGGGCGTGGCAGATGACGTTGAGCATGCCCGTCTCGTCCTCCAGGTTGACGAAGATGATGCCGGCGGCGGTCGCCGGTCGTTGGCGGTGGGTGACCAGGCCGCCCACCACCACCCGTCGCCCGGAGCGGACGTCGGCCAGGCCGGCGGCGGAGACGGCCCCCATCTCGTCGAGGCGGGGCCGGGCGAACTGCACCGGGTGGCGGTCGGCCGAGATCCCGGTCGACCACAGGTCGGCGGCGGCGACCTCCGGCTCGGTGAGGGGCGGGAGCGACGGCGAGTCGGTGCCGACCACCACGCCCGGCAGCCGCCCGGGAGTGGACTGGCTAACGGCCCCCGCCTCCCACAGGGCCTCCCGCCGGCCGCCGTCGCGCTCGAAGCACCCGAAGGCGCCGGCGGTGGCCAACGCCTCCATCGCCGGCAACGGCGCCCCCGTGCGCCGCACCACGTCCTCCATCGACGAGTACGGCCGCCGCTCGGCGATGCGCTCGGCCAGCGTGTCGCCCACGTTGCGCACCGACTCGATCCCCAGCCGCACCGCCACCTCCGCCCCCCCCGGCGAACCGGTGACACTTCTGGCCCTGTGAGGGCTCTGCGTGTCACCAGTTCGCCCCGGGGTGGCTGCGCCCGGCGAACCGGTGACACTTACCGCCCTCTCCGGGCTGTGCGTGTCACCGGTTCGCTGGGGGTCGGGGAGGGGCTCGAGGGTGGCCTTGGTCGCGCTCCGGTTGACGTCGGGACCCAACACCGTGACGCCGTGACGGCGGGCGTCGGCCACCAGGGAGTTGGGTGAGTAGAAGCCCATGGGCTGGGCGTTGAGCAACGAGGCGCAGAAGGCGGCCGGGTAGTGCAACTTCATCCAGGCCGATGAATAGACGAGGTAGGCGAAGGACACCGAGTGGCTCTCGGGGAAGCCGAAGTTGGCGAACGCCGACAGCTTCTCGAAGATGGCGTCGGCGGTGGCGCCGACGATCCCGTTGCCGGCCATCCCCTCGTACAGCCGCCCCCGGAGGGCCTCCATCCGCTGCGTGCTCCGCTTCGACCCCATGGCCTGGCGCAGCTGGTCGGCCTCCCCCGGCGAGAACCCGGCCACGTCGATGGCGATCTGCATCATCTGCTCCTGGAACAGGGGCACGCCCAGAGTCTTCTTCAGCGCCGGCTCCAGCAGCGGGTGGAGGTAGGTGACCGGCTCGCGGCCGTTGCGGCGGCGGATGTAGGGGTGCACCGACCCCCCCTGGATCGGGCCCGGGCGGATGAGGGCCACCTCCACCACCAGGTCGTAGAACGTGCGCGGCCGCAGCCGGGGCAGGGTGGCCATCTGGGCCCGGCTCTCGACCTGGAACACGCCCACCGAGTCGGCCCGGGACAGCATCTCGTAGACGGCGTCCTCCTGGGGGATGGTGGCCAGGTCGACATCGACCCCGTGGGCCTTCCGGACGAGATCGACGCATAGATGAAGGGCGGTGAGCATCCCCAGGCCGAGGAGGTCGATCTTCACCAGGCCCACCGCCGCGCAGTCGTCCTTGTCCCACTGCAGGACGCTGCGGTTCTCCATGCGGGCCCACTCCACCGGGCACACCTCCACCACCGGGCGGTCGCAGATCACCATCCCCCC
>JAXDMK010000010.1:0-54412 GCA_034666105.1 Actinomycetota bacterium
AAAAGCCGCTCGTTCACCTGGTGATACCACGGTGGGGCGGCACCGGCCTGCACCAGACCTTCGGCCATCGCATGCCCCCGATGGCGCTCCTCGTCCTCGCCGCCCATGCCCGCCGGGCGGGGTGGGAAGCCAGGGTCATCGACCAGAACTACGAGAAGATCCCCGACGAGATCCCCGACCTGGCCTGCCTCACGGTGTGGACCATGACGGCGCCCCAGGCCTACCGCATCGCCGACGACTACCGAGCCCAGGGCGTGAAGGTCGTCCTCGGCGGCGTCCACCCCAGCCTGCTCCCCACCGAGGCCCTCCGCCACGCCGACGCCGTCGTGTCGGGCGAGGCCGACACCGTCTTCGCCACCGTCCTCCACGACGCGAGCAACAACACCCTCAAACCCCTGTACAAGGGCAGTTTCCAGTCGATGGACGACGTGCCCCTGAACCACGAGTGGGCCGACATCCTCAAGTCCTTCCCGATCACCAGGTACGCCCCCCTCAACACCCTCCAGACCACCCGTGGCTGCCGCTTCAACTGCGACTTCTGCTCCGTCATCCGCATCAACGGCCGCGGCTCCCGCCACAGCCCCACCGACCGGGTCGTCGAGGAGCTCAAGGTCCTCAAGCGGGTCGGCCAGCACGTGGGCGAGTGGGCCTACGTCTTCTTTCTCGACGACGACCTGGCCGCCGACCTCGATTTCTGCGGCGAGCTCTCCGAGGCCATCCTCAGCTCCGGCGTCAAGGTGAAGTGGGGGGCCCAGGCCAGCATCGGTCTGGCCCGCAACCCCAAGCTCCTCGACCTCGCCACCCGCAGCGGCCTGCGCACCATGTTCGTGGGCTTCGAGGGCATCGACCGGGAGAGCCTGCTCGAGTGCAACAAGAAGAACCGTCCCGGCGAGTACGGCGAGCTGGTCGCCCGCATCCACCGGGCCGGCGCCGGCATCGAGGGCGGGTTCATCTTCGGCTTCGACAGCCAGGGCCCCGACTGCTTCGAGGAGACGGCCACCTTCGTCGACAACATCGGCGTCGACGTCGCCCACTTCTCGATCCTCACGCCCTACCCCGGCACCGCCACCTACGCCCGCATGCTCCGCGACGAGCGCATCACCACGTTCGACTGGAAGCGCTACAACATGTACTCCTGCGTGTACGAGCCGGCCCGGATGACGGCGGTCCAGCTGGAAGAGGGGCTGGCCACCGCCTACCGGGCCTTTTACTCCCGCAGGCGCCGCCTGGATCGCTTCCGCCGGTTCGCCAAGGGCCGGGAGAAGGCCTTCCACCTGGCCCTTTCCGCGGCCAACCACAATTACGCCACCCGCTACAAGCATCCCCACTGCGGCCCCGGCGCCGGCTACGAGGCCGACCCCGACGACATCAAGGGCCTGCTGGCGGCCAGCTCCGCCCCCGCCCAGGAGGCCCTCAACGTGGCCTTCGCCGCGGCCGTGACCCTCACCGCCAAGAAATAGTCGGCCCCACCCGTCGGACGACGGGCCGGCCGGACGACAGTAGGGGTGTGGGGACAGAGCCGACGGCCGCCGAGAACGAGCCCGGTCCCGCCCTGCTCGCCCTCTACGACGACGCCCTGCCCCACGTGTACGGCTACCTCCTCAGCCGGTGCGGCGGCCACGTGGCGGTAGCCCAGGACCTGACCACGCAGACGTTCCTCGCCGCGGTCCAGGCCGTGCGGCGCGACGCCGGCGCCCGCCCGTCGCGGCCGTGGCTCATGACGGTGGCCCGCAACAAGCTCGTCGACCACTGGCGCCGCCAGGCGCGGGAGGAGCGGGGACTGCGCACCGTCGCCGCCGACCAGGCCAGCTTCCATGACCCGTGGGACGCCGAGCTCGACCATCTCCGGGTCCAAGCCGTCCTCGCCCGGCTGTCGGCCCATCACCGGATGGTGCTCACCCTGCGCTACCTCGACGACCTCCCCGTCCCCGAGGTGGCCGTCCTCGCCGGCCGCAACCTGCACGCCACCGAGGCCCTCCTCGTCCGGGCCCGGGCCGCCTTCCGCCGGGCGTACACCACGGACGACGAAGGGGAGGTCCCCGATGCCTGATCCTTTCGCCACCCTCCGCACCCCGGTCGTGCCCGCCCGTCCCGATCCCGCCTTCGAGGCCCGCCTCCGGGCCCGTATCGAGGACGCCCTCACCCTCCCCGAAGGAGTCGACGTGACCGTCACCACCCTCGAAGCCGCGGCGTCCACCGCCCCCGCCGCCCCCACCCCCGCCCCCCGCATGACCCTCACGCCCTACCTCGCCGTCGCCGACGCCCGCCAGGCGATCGAGTGGTACGCCGACACCTTCGGGGCCCGCCTCCGGGGCCAGCCCGTCGTGATGCCCGACGGCCGCGTCGGCCACGCCGAGCTCGACTTCGGGGGGGCTCTGGTGATGCTGGCCGACGAGTTCCCCGCCATCGGCCACACCGCGCCCCGGCCGGGCGCGGGCGCGTCCGTCACCCTCCACCTGGAGACGGCGGCCATCGACGCCCTCGTGGCCCGGGCGGTCGCCGAGGGGGCGACGCTCGACCGTCCGCCCGCCGACCACGAGTACGGACGCAACGCGGTGGTCGTCGACCCCTTCGGACACCGGTGGCTGCTGTCGGAGGCGGCCCGTCCCGACGAGCGGCGCGGCCGCCACGGCGACGTCGGCTACGTCTCCTTCCAGGTCCCCGACCTCGAGCGGGCCCAGGCGTTCTACGGCGCCGGCCTGGGGTGGACGTTCGCCCCCGCCGAGCGGCCCGAGGCCCGGCGCGTGCTCGGCTTCAACCCGCCGATGTCGGTCTGGGGCGGACACGAGCGGGGCCACCCCGTCCTCTGCTGGCAGGTGGACGACGTCGCCGTGGCGGCGGAGACGGTCCGTGACCTGGGCGGCACCGCATCCGAGCCGGCAGAGATGCCCTACGGCAAGACGTCGGACTGCACCGACGACCAGGGCATGGCCTTCTACCTCTGGCAGCCCCCGGTAGGAGGGACAGGCGGCTCGCCGACCGGCCCGCCCGACCTGGCCTACCTGTCGCTCAACGTCGTGGACTCGGCCCGGTTCCGCGCCTTCTTCGGCGAGCTGTTGGGCTGGCGCTTCACGCCGGGCCGGGTCGACGACGGGTGGAACGTCGAGGGCACGGTGCCGATGACCGGCGTTGCCGGCGGGGCCGACCGGGCGTCGGCCCGGCCCATGTACCAGGTAGACGACATCGACGCCGCCGTCGACCGGGTGCGGGCCGCGGGCGGCACCGCCACCGCGGTCGAGACGATGCCCTACGGGCGCAGGTCCGACTGCACCGACGACCAGGGCACCCCCTTCTACCTCGGGCAGCTGTAGCGGGCGGCGCGGCGGCGGGGCGGGCCGGCGTCGGTACGCTCGGTCCGTGGGACTGACGGCGCTCGGCGGGGGAGCGCTGGTCCTGGCCCTGGTCGTCGCCAGCGCCACGGCGGTGGCCTCGGTCACGGGTGCGGTGGACTGGGGCCGGCGGGGCCTGGTGGCCATGTTCGGGCTGGTCACGGTGGGCCTGGCCGCGCTGGCCTGGGCCCTGGTGGGCCAGGACTACTCCCTCGTCTACGTGGCCGACCACGCCAGCCGGGACACCACCTGGCCCTACCGCCTGGCCGGGGTGTGGGGCGGAATGTCGGGATCGCTCCTCCTGTGGACGTGGATGCTGGCGGGCTGGGCCCTCCTCGCGTCGCGATCCGTGCGGCGGCGGCTGCCGGACCTGGCCGGCGCCACTCAGGCGGTGCTGGCGGTGGAGGCGGCCGTCTTCCTGGGACTGCTGGTGACGGTGTCCCGCCCCTTCGCCACCCTCGCCGTCCCCGCCATCGACGGCGGCGGGCTGACGCCGATCCTGCGCCACCCGGCCATGCTCTACCACCCGCCCCTGCTGTACAGCGGCTACGTCGGCCTAGCCGTGCCCGCGGCGGTGGCCGTCGCCGCCCTCGTCACCCGGACCGTCGGCGACTGGCTGGCCGTCGCCCGCCGCTTCATGCTCGCCAGCCTCGTCCTCCTCGCCGTCGGCCTGGTCGCCGGCGCCCATTGGGCCTACGTCGAGCTCGGCTGGGGGGGCTACTGGGCCTGGGACCCGGTGGAGAACGGCGCCCTCCTCCCCTGGCTGGCCGGCGTCGCCTTCCTCCACTCGGCGGTGGTGGCCCGTCGGCCGGACGAGCCCGGGGACGGGGTGGGCCACGCCTCGTCGACGCACGGACTGGCGCTCCTGGCCTTCGGCCTGTCACTGCTGGGCGCGTTCCTGACCCGGTCGGGGACGACGGCGTCGGTGCACGCCTTCGCCGAGGCCCGGGCGGTGGGCCGGGTGCTCCTGACCGCGCTGGTGGTGACGGCGGTGGCGCTCGTCTCCCTGATGGCCCGCCACCGGGGCCCACGACCCCGGGCACGGTTCGAGCCGCTGGCCCAGGCGGGCGCGGTGCGGGCCAACAACGCCCTGCTCCTGGCCGTCATCGTGGTGGTGGGCTTCGGCCTGCTGTACCCCGTCCTGGCGGGGGACGACCTCGTCGTCACCGGGCGCTATTTCGCCCTCGTCACCGCCCCCCTCGCCCTCGGCGTCCTCGCCACCCTGGGCGTCGGGCCCCGCCTCGGCCGGCGCCCGCAGCCGTGGTCCGACGTACGTACCCGGCTCCGCCCGGCGGCATGGGGCCTGGCCGCGGCCCTCGTCGCCGCCTCGCTCACCCTCGACGACCGCCGTCCCGTCCCCCTGGCCATGATCGGACTGGCCGGATCCGCCGCCGCCCTCACCATCGCCGAATACCGCAGCCGCCGGCCCCGGCACCCGGCGAACGCGGGCGGACTGCTCGCCCACCTGGGCGTGGCCGTCCTGCTGGCCGGCGTGGCCGGGACCGCCACCGGCACCCACCGCACCGCCAGCCTCGTGCCTGGTCAGACGATCACGGTCCGGGACTACACCCTCCGCCTCGACCAGGTCGTCCCCGTGCCCGCGCCCGACGGCGGCCGGGCGGCCGAGGCCCAACTCGCCCTCGATCGCCACGGCCACCCCGTCGGCACCCTCCGCCCCGTCGCCCTCGTCGCCGCCTCCGGCGACCGGGTCTCCGAGGCCGCGCTCCGCTCGACCCCGCTCCAAGACCTCCAGGTCGCCCTCCGCACCGTGTCGACCGGTGGCGGGGCGGTCGTGGTGGAGGTCTTCGTGGTGCCGATGGCGCAGTGGGTGTGGTGGGGGGCGATCCTCGTCGCCGTCGGGATCGGCCTGTCGGCGGCCCGGCCGGCGCGACACGAGGCCCTCCCGTGGGCGGTGACGACGTCAGGAACGTCGCCGGCGGCTGACTGTCAACCCCCGGCCGGACGTGATCGGCGGAAGGTGTGAGGCCGTGGTGGCGTGTCCGACTCGATGATCGTCAGATCATCGCCTTCCCGGCCCGACCAGCCCACGCCCTTGGTGGCGAAGGTGGTCGGCACCTCAGGCACGAAATCTTCCGCTTCTTCGTACGACAGTCCGTCCTCTTCAGTCATGGTTTCCCTCCTACCCCGTCTACCGCCCCCCTCACCCCGGCGCCGGACCGGATCGCGCGCTCAGGCATACTCGACCCGTGGTGCCCCCCGCTCGTCACCTGTTGCGGGCCAAGGATATGGCTGACGCCCGGTACTTCGAGCCGCTCACGGTGGCGGACCTGGCTCGGGCGGCCGGGTTGTCACGGGCCCACTTCAGCCGGGAGTTCCGGCGGACGTTCGGCGAGGCGCCCCACCAGTACCTGCTCACCCGCCGGCTGGAGCGGGCGGCGGCCCTGCTGCGCAACACCGACCGGACCGTCACCGAGATCTGCTTCGACGTCGGGCTGACCAGCGTCGGCTCCTTCATCACCAGCTTCCGGCGCCTCTACCGCGTGCCGCCCCTCGCCTACCGGGCGACGTTCCCGCCCGCGCAACGGCACATCCGCATTCCCGACTGCGTCGCCCGGGCCTACGGCCGGCCCCAGAACCGCACGTTTCGAGAAGCCGAGACGTCCGGGCGTCCGTAGCGTCGTCGGTACCGACACCAGGAGGTCCCGATGATCAAGCTCGCCAACTCGCAGTTCTGGGTCCACGACCAGGACGAGGCCCTCGCCTTCTACACCCGCACCCTCGGCTGGGAGGTGCGTTCCGACGTGACCATGCCCGAGTGGGGGAACTTCCGCTGGTTGGTCGTCGGGCCCGTCGGCCAGGACGACGTCGGGCTGGTGCTCATGCCCGTCCCGACGCCGCCGATGCTCGACGCCGAGAGCAGCGCCCAGCTGGCCGAGCTGGTGGCGAAGGGTGCCGGGGGCACCCTGTTCCTCGAGACCGACGACTGCCAGGCCGCCTACGACGAGCTGTCCGCCCGCGGTGTCGTCTTCAACGACCCGCCCACGCCGCAGCCCTACGGCATCGACACCTCGTTCCGCGACCCCTCCGGCAACAACATCCGCCTCACCCAGGTGCTGGAGTTCTCGATGGACCGCCGCTGACGACTGGGGCACCACCCGATCGGGAACGGCACTCCCATGCCCCAAGGGACGGCGGGTCGGAGCGCGGCGGCAGGTGCGCCAGACTGAATGGCCAAGGCCAGGCCAGGCAAGGAGAAGCACCCATGGACATCATTCGCAACGACGACGGAACCCTCGTCGTCCCCGTGAAGCCGGAGCGGCAGCATGAAACCGACGAGAGCGCGGCGCCGGACTCCGGCGGCAGCGACGTCGAGGCCCCGCCGGTCGATGTCGAGCCGACGACCCGGGTGCTCCACCCGGGCGAAGGCGGCTACGACGCGGCGCTGGCCGAGTGGGACCTGCAGCAGAACCCCGATAGGGAGCCCGTCGTCTCGACGGCCACCGGGCGGCAGGAGGCCATGGCGCTGATCCACGCGGTGGCCACCTCGCCCGATCACGAGGTGGCGTCGGCGGTGGAGGCGCTCGGGGATCCGGAGGCCAGCGGCGAGGCCCTCCGCCACGTCCTCGTCGGCGGGGTCCACTCGGTCGAGGCCTTCGCCGCCGAGGTGGCCGAGGCGGAGGGCGGCGATCCCCTGCCCGCCCACCAGACCACGGTGATCATCGGCGAGGTGCTGTCCGAGCTCGACAAGTAGGGCGGGTCCCCCTCGGGGAGGGCGGCGGCGGCCGAATGAGGTTGGCGCCGATGAGTTCGGTGGGGATGGATCGTCGTATGGACATGGCCCTTCCCGAGGTTGTCCGGCGCGACGTTTGGCTCGCCGCCCGCAAAGCGTTCCTGGTCAAGGAGAAGGAGTTCACCCGCCGGCGGGACGCGCTCACCGCCGAGCGGCGCCGGCTGCCGATGGTGAGGATCGACAAGGGGTACGTCTTCGAGGGCCCCGACGGCAGGGCCACCCTGCTCGACCTGTTCGACGGCCGGCGCCAGCTCATCGTGGGCCACTTCATGTTCGACCCCACCTGGGACGACGGCTGCCCGAGTTGCTCGGCCGGGGCCATGGAGATGTCGGAGGGCCTGCTCGAGCACCTGCGGGTGCGGGACACGTCGTTCACCTACGTCTCCCGGGCGCCGATCGCCAAGATCGAGGACTACAAGAAGCGGCGGGGATGGACGTTCCCCTGGTACTCGTCCTACGGGAGCGACTTCAACTACGACTTCCACGTGACCCTCGACCCCGGGGTGGCGCCGGTGATGTACAACTACCGCACGCCAGAGGAGCACGAAGCCGCGGGCAGCGCCGTCTATGTCGAGGGCGACTGGCCCATCGAGGGTCCGGGCCGGAGCGCCTTCCTGCGCGATGGCGACACCATCTTCCACACCTATTCCGTCTTCGCCCGGGGGGCGGAGTCGATCGGGGGGTCGTACTACATGCTCGACGAGACGGCCTTGGGCCGGCAGGAGGAGTGGGAGGAGCCGAAAGGCCGGTCGGCCGACGCCCGGGGCTCGCAGCCGGACTTCTCGTCATGAACGGCGCCGGGCCGGGCGACGTGCTGGTGCTGGTCGGCACCTCCAAGGGCTTGTTCACGCTGACCTCGGGCCCGGCCCGGGACTCGTGGTCGCTGGCGGGGCCGTCGTTCCCGGGTGAGGAGATCTACTCGGCGGTGGTGGACTCGCGCGGTGGGCGCAACCGGCTGCTGGTGGGGGCGGCGAGTTCGCACTGGGGACCGTCGGTGTACCGGTCCGACGACCTCGGCGCCTCGTGGGTGGAGCCGTCGGCGGGAACGCTGGCCTTCCCGCCGGACGCGGGCGCGGCCGTGGCCCGGGTGTGGCAGCTGCAACCGGCCGCCGACGCCCAGCCGGGGGTCGTCTACGCCGGAGTGGAGCCGGCGGCGCTGTTCCGGTCCGACGACGGGGGCGAGTCGTTCACGCTCGACCGGGGCCTGTGGAATCATCCCCACCGCCCGCAGTGGAACCCGGGCGGGGGCGGGTTGTGCCTGCACACGGTGCTGCCCGACCCGGACGGGGGGCCGCGGCTGGCGGTGGCGGTGTCGGCCGCCGGCTTCTACCGGACGCTCGACGGCTCCACCTGGGAGGCGGCCAACGCCGGCATCCGGGCGCCCTTCCTACCGGAGCCGACGCCCGAGTTCGGCCAGTGCGTGCACAAGGTCGACCGCCACCCGTCGCAGCCCGACACCCTCTTCCTCCAGCACCACTGGGGCGTCTACCGGTCCGACGACTTCGGCGGCCGGTGGGACGAGGTGGGGGCGACGGAGTTGCCGTCGACCTTCGGCTTCCCGGTGGTGGCCGACCCCAACCGGCCGGGTACGGCCTACGTCCTGCCCCTCACGTCCGACTTCTTCCGGGTCGTGCCCGACGGGCGGCTGCGGGTGTACCGCACCGTCGACAGCGGGACCTCGTGGACGGCCCTGTCCGCCGGCCTGCCCCAGGAGAACGCCTACCTGTCGGTGCTGCGGGACGGGTTCGGGGCCGACCGGTGCGACCCCACCGGGCTGTACTTCGGAACCCGCACGGGCGACGTCTACGGCTCGGCCGACGCCGGCGACACGTGGACCGAGCTGGCCCGCCACCTGCCGCCGGTGCTGTGCGTGAAGGCCGCGGTCCTGCGCTGAGAGTCCCGAGGTGATAGTCGTTCGCCTCGCCACCGCGCTGAGGCCGCACGCCGACGGGGCGTGTTCGGTGGAGGTCGACGTGCCGGCGCCGGCCACCGTCGGTCAGGTAATCGACGCGGTGGCGGCCCTCCACCCGGGGGTAGGCCGCCGCATCCGGGACGAGGCGGGGGCGCTACGACGTCACGTCAACGTCTTCGTCGGCTCCGACAAGGCCGCCGCCGACACGCCGGTGCCCGACGGCGCCGAGTTGACCGTCCTGCCGGCCGTGTCGGGCGGCTAGTCCACCGGTTCTCTGGTGGATTCTGTACCTCAGAGGTACGAATTTCACCAAAGAACGGTCAGGCGGGCGGCAACGGGTCGGCGAGGCCCGTGCCGACGGCGCCCACGGCCGCGCCGATGCCGAGGGCGGCCACCACCACGGCCAGGTGGGACTGTCCCGCGACGGCCAGGACGAGGGCGAGGATGAGGGCGGCGGTGCCGCCGACGGGAAGGTCGGACCGGCGCAGGCGGGTGCGCCCGACCCGGAGCGCCCAGCCCGGCGACGACGGCGAGCGGTGCGAGTGGCGGGTGACCACCACACCCGCGGCCAGGCCGACGAGGGCGGCGACGGCTGCGGTGAGCACGAGTCCCATGGCCGGGGAGCGTAGGTGGATGGGGGAGCATGGGACCGAGATGCACTTCGTGAAGTCGGTCGACGACGCCAAGGACCTGCCCCCGTCCCGCGCCGAGGTGGCGGTGGTGGGTCGGTCGAACGTGGGCAAGTCGTCGCTGGTCAACGCCCTCGGCGGCCACAAGGACCTGGCCCGGGTGTCGAAGACGCCGGGCCGTACCCGCCTGCTCAACCTGTTCGAGGTGTCCGAGGGGGCCACGCTCGTCGACTGCCCCGGCTACGGGTACGCGTCGGCGTCGAAGGCGGCCCGCAACGCCTGGCAGAAGACGATCGAGCGCTACCTGTTGCAACGGGAGCCGCTGACCATGGTGATCGCCCTGGTCGACGGGGAGATCGGCCCCACCCCTCTCGACCTGCAGCTTCTCGACTGGCTCCGGGCCAACCAGCTGCCCCACACCGTCGTCGCCACCAAGCACGACAAGGTCAAGTCGTCGCAACGAGGCCGCCGGCAGCGGGACGTGGCCGCCGCCTGCCACCTCCTCCCCGACGACGTGGTGTGGGTGAGCGCGGCCAAGGGCACCGGCATCGACCGCCTGCGGGGCCTCGTCCACCTCTGGCTGTCGGCGGCCTGACGGCCCACCGCGGCCGGTGCGCTTCGCCGGTGGGCCGCCGGGCTCCTCGGCCGCCGCCGGGCGGCCGAGGAGTGGTCGAGGGCCTAGCGCGAGCTCCAGTCGGTGGTGTGGCCCCCCTTCGGGGCCCTCGGCGCCGAGTAGCCGGCGCCCCCGCTGCTCCCCTTGCTCCGACCGCCGCCGCCACCCCGGCCGGCCAACCCGGCCAGACCCAGCAACCCGAGGAGCCCGAACAGGCCGGCCTTGTCGCCGATGCCGCCGTCGTCCTTGTTGTCGCCCGCGTCGTCCCTTACCTCGGTCGTCGGTGTCTGGACGCCGGCGGCGTGGGCCACCGCCGAGGTGCCGATCCCCATGCTGAGCATGGCCGCCAGTCCTGCCGAAGCAATTGCCTTGCGCATGCCGTCTCCTCGTTGGTCGTGGGTGGCGGTGCCCTACCCACCGGGAGTGCTCGCAGAACCCAGGCAACCGGAACCGGCGCCGGTCCGACGGATCGGTCAGGGCGCGACGGCCGGGGGCCACGCCCCCGACGCCCGCAGGCCCCGTTCGAGCAGGCGCAGCTCGAGGTAGTCGGGCGGCCCGTCGTCGTTGCCCCGGCGGTATTCGGTGCCGGCCACGTAGCCCGCCTGGATCAGGCGGCGCAGGGCGAGGGCGAGTTGCGCCGGTGATAGGGACGTGGCGGAGGCCAGGTCGTTCGACCGGAGGACCGGGGCGCCGGCGTCCTCCATCTGGGCCATGGTCTCCAGGACGGGCAGCTCCAGGCGGTTCCACGTCGGGTCCACGGCCATGGTCGGAAATGTACCGAACCGAGGCCCGCCTACGCGCCCTTCTCGTCCTCGACCTCGCCCCGCTTGCGTTTGAGGAGGCGGTCGATGGTGGGCGGGGGGACGGGCGCGGCCGGTGGCGACGCCGTCTTCTGGCGGGCGGTACGGGGCGCCGGCCTCGGCGGACGCTCGCCGCCCGGCCGGGCCGGCAGCCGGGACTTGACCTCGTCGACCAGGCGCCGGCGCCCCTTCCGCAGGGCGGCCACGCCCGAGCCGTGCAGCGCCACCCGACTCAACGCCACCGCCACCGGCCACAGCAACGCCGCCGCCAGCAGCATCCATCCGGCCAGGGCGATCCGTCCGTGGCCCACGGGGAGGTCGACGCCGTCGAAGGCGGCCGCCGGCTCGATGGCGCCCCGCCCGCCGGCGAGGGCCGAGACCCGGGTGAGGGCGTCGGTGTCGACGGACCCCACCGCGTACTCGGCCGAGTAGGACTGCACCGCCGTCGTGGTGGCCGCCAGCAGCGTCTCCCCGCCGGGGCCGGTGACCGACACACCCACCGCGTAGGTGCCGGCCGCGGTCGCCGCCACCTCGCCGACGAAGGTCGTGTCCGACGTCCGCTCCAGCGCCACCTCCCGGCCCTGGAGGTCGGGACCGGCCACCCGGGCCAGGGCGGTGGCGCCGTCGGGCCACCCGTCGGCCGACTCCGCCGTCACCCGCAGCTTGCCGTCGACCAGCTCGGCCCGGGCCCCGGTGCCGGCCGATCCGCCCAGGGGGAACGTGTCCTTCACCACGCCCGCCCAGAACGCGGTGTAGCCGTCCCACGTCGCCCACGCCTGCGACCAGCGAGCCGACGCGTCGCTCGTCCACGCCGTGGCCCGACCCAGTCCCACCTGCCACGACGCCAGCAGGGGATCGCTCTCCTCGCCCACCACCAGGTAGGTCTGGGCGGTGGGCTTGGCCGTGGCGCCCTGGTAGCCGAGGATGGGGGGTGACGAGCGCAGGTCGCGCACCGGCGCCGCCGACGAGACCACCTTGGGGAAGAACTCGCCCTCGTTCACGATCTGGCGGGAGGCGAGGATGGCCTCCTGCATCATGATCTGGGGCACCTGGCTGAGGTCGGTCTCGTTGTAGAAACGGCCCCGGCCGGCGTCGGCGACGGCGGCCAGGCTGGCGTCGGCGCCCGTCTCGCCGGTGGCCAGCACCGACACCGTGATCCCCTCCGCCGCCAGCGCCGTCGCCTGCTGCACCAGGGCGTCGAGGTTGCCCTGGTTGGTGAAGCCGTCGGTGAAGAGGATGATGTGCTTGAGCTTGGCCTTGTCGTTGCGCAGGGCCTCGCCCGCGGTGAGCAGGGGCTTGGCCAGGTCGGTGCCGCCGGCGGGCGACAGGGAGCGCAGGCCCTTGGCGACGACCTCCTCCGCCGGGAGCTGCTGAAGGGGCACGATCCACGCCTGCTCGGTGTTGAAGGCGAGGACGCCGACGTGGTCGTCGGCGGCCAGGGCGGAGATGGTGCGGGCGGCCGCGGCCCGGGAGATGTCGGTCTTGTTCACGCCGCCGCCATCACGGTTGCCGCCCATGAGGCCGTTGGCGCCGCCGCTCTCCGAGCAGTGGCAGGCACCCATCGATCCGCTGCTGTCGATGGCCAGCACCTCGGCCACCGACGGCCGCCGGAGCGGGTCCTTGATGTCGCTGATGACCGGGAGCAGCTTCTCCAGCTCGCTGTCGAGGTAGCCGCCGAGGGCGAAGGACCGGTCGCCGCCGATGGCCACCAGTCCCCGGCCCAGGTCACGGGTGGCGACGGTGAGGCTGGCCACCTGGTCGGACGACAGGCTGTGGGCGTCGACGTCGACCAGGACGGTGGAGGAGTAGGTGGCCAGGCGGTCGATCGGTGGCAGCTCGGCCGCGCCGACCACGTCGACCGGCAGCCCGCCCGCCCGGAGGGCGTCGGCCAGGGTGGTGCCCCCGCCGGTCATCCCCTGCACCAGGAGGACCCGGGCCGGGCCCTCCACCTGCACCGCGGCGAAGCCGACGTCGTTCTCCAGGCGGGCGTCGGACGGGCCCGTGACCTGGAGGCGGTAGCTGGCGAGGGGCGTGGCGCTGTCGCCCGCGGTCTGGGCCAGCTCGACGACGGTCTGGCCGGCGACGACGTCGACCGCCCGCTCCTCGACGGTCTGGCCGTCGCGGGTCCACCGCAGGCCGACCGTCTGGGCGGTGGACGAGGTGATGGTGGCCCGCACGGTGAAGGCCTCGCCCTGCTTCACGTGGCTGGGGGCGTCGACCCGGGACACGGCCATGTCGGCCCCGCCCAGGGCGTCGACGGGATGGACGTCGACCCGGATGCCCTGTTCCCGGAGGCGCTTGGCCTCGGTGGCGGCGTCGCCCTCGGTGGCCCGCCCGTCGGACACGACCACGATGCGTCGGCGGGCGTCGGACGGGAGGACGGCCCCCGCCAGGCGGAGGGCGCCGGCCAGGTTGGTGCGGGAGGCGTCGACCTTGGTGGCCGGTTGCAGCAGGGTGGCGTCGGCCTGGACGGTGAGCTCGAGGCGGGCGTCGCCCCCGAAGAAGGCCACGCCCGCGAGGGCGCCGTCGGGCTGGTGGCGGAGGGCGTCGCGCACCCAGTCCACCGCCGCCGCCTGGCCCCCGGCGCCGAGCGAGTCCGACCCGTCCACGAGGAACATCACCGCCACCCGCTTGGACGTGCGGGGGATGGCGAGGCCGGCGAGGGCGCCGATGAGGAGGAGGGCGATGCCTCCCCGGAGGGCGACCGCGACCCGCCACTGGTTGCGGCTCACGCCCCGCCGGCGGCGGCTGAGGAGGAGCTCGACGGCGAGGAGGGCGAGGAGGGCCACCACGACCCACTTCAACCACGGCCGCTCGCCGGTGGCCCGCCGCTCGCCCGGCGCGAGGGCCCGCTGGGGGACGGGCAGGCTGGCCGCGGGGGCGAGGGCCGACTCGCCGGGGTCGGCGTTGACCGCGAAGGTGACGTCGGCCCGTCCCTCCTGGTGGACGGTCCAGTAGCCGATGGCGTCGGTGATGGGCGCGGCCCCGCCCGCGGCCAGGCGCAGTTCGACGCCGGCGGGCGCGTCGACGGTGGCCGGGCCGGTGAGGCTCACCGGGAGGGGCTGGCCCACCCGGAGGTCGGCCGGGGGCAGGGCGGCGCCGGCCAACTCGGTGAGGAGGCGGTCGCCGAGGAGGGGGAAGGCGACCTGGAGGGGGAGGTTGCTCTGGTTGAGGGCGAAGGCGAGATAGGCGAAGGGGCGTCCGCCCTGGGCCCCCCGGAGGAGAAGGGGCGCGCTCTCGGCACCGACGAGGACGTCGGCACTGGGGGCCGTCACCTGCTGGGCCTGGGCGATGCCGACCTCGGACAGGTCGAGGCCGGCCAGGAGGGCGTCGTCGCTGCGGACGAGGGTGACGGCGGGGTTGTCCACCTCGCCGGTGATGGCCACGCCGGCCGCGGTCGCACCGCCGGGCGGGGCGATGGCGAGGAAGGGGGCGCCGGGGTCGGCCGGGACAGCCACCCCGTCGTAGACGACGAGGTCGAAACCGGGGGCGGGGCGGGCGTCGGCGGACCGCTCGACGGTCACCGCCGGCAGGCTGGCGAAAAGGCGGTCGAGGAAGACGTTGTCGGGGCCGGCCAGCAGGACCTTGAGCGGGCGCCGGCGGCGGGCGGTGGCGACGGCGTGGTTGTCGGCGGCGAGGAGGTCCTCGCCCTCGAGGAACGCCTCCACCCGGTCACCGCCGGGAAGGTCGATCTCCCGTTCGACGTCGGCGCCGGCGGCGAGCGCCACCTGCTCGGTGTGGGCGGTGTGGCCGTCGACGTCGAGGCGGAGGGTCTGGGTGGCGGCGGGCCCGCCGGTGTTGCGCAGGCTGACCCGGGCGTGGAGGCCGCTGCCCCGGGGCTCGACGGTGAGGCGGGTGATCGCCCGGTTGGTCGAGCGGGAGCCGGTGCGGCGGTAGTCGGTGTCGGGCGGGAGGAGCTTCTGCTGCTCGACGGTGAGGCCGCCGTCGGAGAGGAGGACGAAGCCCACCGGCGCCCCCGGCGTCTCCACGCTCTCGGCCAGGTTGAAGGCGGTGGCGAAGTCGGCCGGCCCGGGCGTGGTGCGGATGGCGTTGAGGGCGGTGGCGAAGGCGTCGGCGTCGGGGCTGGCCGAGAGCACCACCCGGGGCTGGGCGTCGGCCACGACCACGCTGGCCACGCCGCCGCCCGGGAGTTGCCGGCGCAGGTCACGGGCCTCCTGCATGGCCGCGTCGAGCCGGTCGGGGTCGCCGTCGGTGGCGGCCATCGACCCGGACGCGTCCACGATGAACACGGTGTGCCGGGCCAGCCGGGCGGCGGTGGGCCGTACCGGCTGGGCCACGGCCGCGGCCAGCAGGGCCACGGCCAGGAGCTGGGCGGCGAGGAGCGTGCTCGGCCGGAGCTTCTGCCACGGCGCCGCCACCGACACCGGCCGGGCCACCGCCCGCCACAGGAAAGTCGAGCTCACCTCCACCGGCGGCCGCCGCGGCCGGAGGATGTGCAGCACCACGATCGGGACCGCCAGCAGCCCCAACCACAACCCGCTCGGGTTGGCGAACCTCACGCCCCCCTCCAACCGGTGACACGTAGCGCCCGGTGCGGGCGGTTTCCGTCACCGGTTCGGCCTCCGGCGGCGGCCGTCATCGGAGGACGCCCTCGCCCCGCCAGGTGCCGAGCAGGGCGGTCTCGAGATCGTCCTCGGCCAGGATGCGGACGTAGCCCGCGCCCACCTGGGCGCACCGTCCCCGCACCCGGTCCAGCCACGCCTCGGTGGCCTGCTCGTAGTCCCGGAGGGTGTCGGCGGCCAGGCTGACGACCACCCTTTCCCCCCCTTCCCGGTCGACCAGCTCGAGGTCGCCGAGGAGGGTGGGGTGGAGCTCCTCGGCGGCCAACACGTGGACGACCATCACGTCGCCGCCCCTCGACGGCAGCCGGCTGAGGGCGCCCTCCCACTCCTCGGTGAGGAGGTCGGAGATGACCACCGTGAGGCCGGCCGGGCCGGGGCGGGCCAGGAGCGAGGAGACCGCGGCCGCGAAGTTGGTATCGCCGTTGGCTTCGAGCGATGCCAGGTGCCCAAAGAGGGCCGGCACCGCCCCCCGGCCGGCGAAGCGGGGTGCCACCCGTTGCAGGGGGAAGGTGTGCACGCTCACCGGATCGCGCCGGGTGAGGGCCACGAAGCCGAGGGCGCCGGCCACCCGGGTGGCCATCTCGAGCTTGCCGCCGGTGGTCATGGAGGCCGACGTGTCCACCAGCAGGCGGAGGTGGAGGTCGTCCTCCGCCTCGTACAGCTTGAGCAGGAGGACGTCGAGGCGGGCGTAGAGGAAATAGTCGATGCGGCGGAAGTCGTCGCCCGGGTGGTACTGGCGGTAGTCGGCGAAGTCGGGGGACGACCCGTGGCGGGTCGACCGGTGCTCGCCCGCGAAGTGCCCCGCCAGCCGACGGCGGGTGCCGATCTGGAGCGCCTCCAGTCGGGCCAGCAACCGGGCGTCGAGCAACCGGGCGCCGCCGGGTGTCATCGGGTTCGTGTCGAGGTCCAAGTACCGGAGCGGGGAATTGGGGAGTCCTCTTTGCCAGCGTCAGAGCGACAACGGAAGGCCTGACCCACCGTCCGACAGGTTGTCGCTCCAACGCTGGCAAACACGGCTCCTTTCGACGATGTCCGCGGTGGCGAGCCCGCCGTCACGGCGCGCCGCGAATCCCGGCCGGTGGCTCGGGGACGGCGGCCAGGACGGCGGCCACCAGGGCGTCGGCCGACATCCCGTCGGCCACCGCCTCGTAGCCGAGCACCAGCCGGTGGCGGAGGGCGGCGGTGGCGACCCGGCGGACGTCGGCGGTGGCCACGTTGGGCCGACCGTCGAGGAGAGCGGTGGCCTTGGCCGCCAGGATCAGGGCCTGGGCCCCGCGGGGGGAGGCCCCGAAGCGGACGTAGCGGCGCACCGCGTCGGGCGCCTCCGCGTGCGCGGGGTGGGTGGCGATCACCAGGTCGACCGCGTGCTGCACCACGTGGGACGCGGCCGGCACCGCCCGGGTGAGCTCGACCATGGCCGTGAGGACGGCGGCGTCGGCCACCTGGTCGACCGTGGCGCCGGCACCGCCGGTGGTGCGCTCGACCACCGCCACCAGGTCGGCCGCGGGCGGGAAGGGCACCACCACCTTGAGCAGGAAGCGGTCGAGCTGGGCCTCGGGGAGGGGATAGGTGCCCTCCATCTCGATCGGGTTCTGGGTGGCCATGACGAGGAAGGGCCGGGGCAGGGGCCGGGTCTCGCCGGCGACCGTCACCGCCCGCTCCTGCATGGCCTCCAGCAGGGCCGACTGGGTCTTGGGCGTAGCCCGGTTGACTTCGTCGGCCAGCACCAGGCTGGCGAAGATCGGGCCCGGCCGGAACCGGAAGCTGCGCCGGCCGGCCTCGTCCTCCTCCAGCACCTGGGTGCCGAGGATGTCGGCCGGCATGAGGTCGGGGGTGAACTGGACCCGGCTGAAGGGCAGGTCGACGGCCGACGACAGGGTCTTGAGGAGCATGGTCTTGCCCAGGCCGGGGACCCCTTCGAGGAGCACGTGGCCCTCGCACAGCATGCAGACGAGGACGTCGCGCACCAGGTCCGCCTGACCGACGATCACCCGCCCGATCTGCTCCTCGATGGCCCGGGCCCGCGCCACATATTCCTCAGGAGTGATCGTCATTGACCCTCTGCCAGTGCCGCGAAATAGGACTGGACGAGCGCCCGCTGGGAGGGGGGGATGTCGAGGCGGTCGAGGGCGGCGGTGGCTTCGGCCGAGTAGCGGGGAAGGACGTTGCCGACGGGGACCTGGGCCCCGTTCTGCAGGGTGAGTCCGTCGCCCTTGCCCACCACCTGGCTCGGACCCTCGCCCTCCTGGCCGGTGGTGTTGAGGACCTCGCCATTGGTGCCGGCGGCGGGATCGAACACGGTGGCCGTCTCGAGTCCGCCGGACGGGTTGTTGCCGGTGCCGCCACCGGCGACGCCGGGACCCCCCTGGCCGCTACCCGTCCGGGCGTTGGTGCCAGCGACCTGCCCCGACGCCCCCCCGCCCGCCCCCTGCCCCTGCCCCTGCCCCTGACCGTGCCCCTGCCCCTGCCCTTGACCTTGGCCCTGACCTTGACCCTGCCCCTGGCCCTGACCTTGACCCTGCCCCTGGCCCTGACCCTGGCCCTGCCCCTGGCCCGGCGCCGACAGCGCGGCGCGGGCGGCGGCGATGGAGGAAAGGGCGCCGAGGGCGGCTTCCTGGCCGGCGACCGACCCGGCCGCCGCCGCCAAGGCATCGGCGGCGGCGCCCAACGCCGACGCGGCCGCGGTCAGGTCGCCGTTGGCCAGGGCGGCGGCGGCGGCGGAGAGGGCGGACGCGGCGTCACCGTTGCCCGCGGCCTGGGTCGCGGCCATGGCCGCCAGCCGTTCGGCCAGGGCCTGACGCTCCTCGGGGCTGAGCTGGGCCAGGGCGGAAGCGGCCGAACGCAACTGGTTGGCGGCGTCGCCACCAGCGGCCGCCCCCGGCAGCGGCGACGACGCCAGGCTGCGGTCGAGCCCCCGCACGGCCGCCTTCTGGGCCAGCAGGTTGGGCGACAGCTGCCCGGCCAGCTCCCGGGCGGCGGCGTCGAGCGCCTCCCGGCCCTGGGGCAGGTCGGGTGCCGAGGCCAGCTCCCGGGCCAGTTCCTCCAGCCGTTGGGCCAGCTCCTCCTGGGCCGGAGTGGGCGGGGTGGCGGTGCGCAGCTCGTCGGCCGCATCCCGCAGCTTGTCGGCCTCGGCGTCGAGCACGTGCTGCTCGGCCTGCTGCCGGCGGCGGACGACGTCCTGGTGGTTGGCGGTGAGCCCGAGGGCGACCGCGGCCACGATCAGGCCGGCCACCACACCCATCCGCCGGCGGTCGAGCCGCACCGGCACCGCCTCCGCCGGCCGCCGGCCGGCGGCCACGTCCGTCGCCCGGGCCCGCACCCGCTCCCCGAACGGTCCCGGGGGCCGGCCCTCCAGCTCCAGGGCGGTGGCGAACACGTCGCCCGTCCCCAGCCCCCGGTCGGCGGCGCGGGCCGCCACCAGCAGCGGCACCTTCACCACCAGGGCCGCCACCACCAGGGCGAGAAGCGCGACCACGACCAGCCCCACCGCTACCGGCTCGGGCCACGCCCACGGCCGCAGCCGCCCCGCCACCACCAGGGCCAGGGCCAGGGCCGCCACCGCCGGTGCGATCCACTGGGCCGTGGCCACGCCCCACGCCAGCCGCAACCGGCGGCGCACGCCCGCCAGCAGATCGGTCACGACGAGTCCCGGGCCGAGGGCAGGCTCACCCGGCGCACCGCCACCAACAGGGCCAGCCCGCCGATCACGATCGAGGTCAGCAGCCACGCCACCCAGAGACGCACACCGGCCACCTTCGCCTGGGGCTGGACATCCACGGGGAACTGTCCGAACTGGAAGCCGTTCCCCGAACCACCGCTGGGGTCGATGAGGATCTGTCCCACCGGGCCCGACCCGTCGGAGATGACGATCTTGCCATCGCTGCTCACGGCCGCGTCGGGCGGCGTCACCGGGACCGGTGCGTCGGGCACGGGCGCGCCGGTTCCGAACCCGATCGTGGTCGGGACGAACGTTGCCGGCACGGTGGTGGCGCCCGCCGGCGCCGGGGCGAACCCCTTGCCGACCGCCACCCGGGTGACGCCGGCGGCCCCGAACCCGGAGTCGGTGGCGAACCCGAAGGTGTCGGGGCGGATCAGGTCGGCCAGGGCGGTGAACGGCGAGTCGAACGACGACGACTGCGCCCGTCCCTGGACCACGTCGGCCGTGGCCACGAACGGGTTGAGGGCGAGGATGGCGGGCGACGCCTTGCCGATGGGCCCGTCCATGGCCCGTTGCCCGCCGTAGACGATGAACGTCCCCACCGTCAGGGCCGCGGTGAGGCCGTAGGCGATCACGGTGGCGGCCTGGGTGCGGCGGAGGAGGGCCGAGGAGGCGACGGCCAGGCAGGCCAGCACCACCGCCGTGAGCAGGATCATCGCCACGCCCTTGAGCACCTCGGTCACCGACACCCCGCCCACCAGGAAGGGCACGCTGAGCAGGGGCAGGCTGGCCACCACCAGCAGGCTGGTGAAGGCCAGCGACGACAGCAGCTTGCCCAGCACGATCGACCGGGGCCGCAGCAGCGTCACCTGCAGCGACACGAGCGTCTGGCGCTCCCGTTCCCCGGAGATGGCCGACGCGGTCAGCCCGGGGACGATGAAGCACACCAGCATGAGCATGAAGAACAGCAGCCAGTGGAAGATCGACCGTCCGACCGACGCCGATGCCAGCGGATCGGCGAACGCCCCCGACGAAGACTGCGACGCGCCCAGGTACACGAAGCGCAGGATGAGGGCCAGGATGGCCAGGTAGCCGGTGACCACCAGCCACGTGAGCCGGCCCCGCATGCGCTGCTTCAGCTCCCGGGCCAGCACCGGGTTGAGCGGGGGCAGCGTGCCGGGCAGTCGGGACAGCAGGGTCCTCATTGGCCCCCCCTCATTGGAGCGTGCCTTCGGTGACCTGCATGAACACGTCCTCCAGACCCGAACCCTCGACCCGGAACTCGACCACCGCCAGACCTTCGTCGACCACCAGCCGGCGCAGGAGGGCCTGCTGCTCGTCCTCGTCGGCCACGGTGAAGTTCCGCACCTCGCCGCCGGCCAGGTGGACGACGACCTTGCGCCCGGCCACCGCCGTGAGCCGGGCCCCGATCTCCTTCGGGGAGCCGACGGCCAGCAGCCGCCCCGCCTCCATGATGGCGATGTGGCTGCACATCTCCTCCATCTCGGAGAGGATGTGGGAGCTGATCACGATGGTCTTGCCCATCGACTGCAGCTCGCCCAGCAGCACCCGCAGCTCCACCCGGGCCCGGGGGTCGAGGCCGCTGGCGGGCTCGTCGAGCAGGAGCACCTCGGGGTCGTGGACGAGGGCCCGGGCCAGGGCCAGGCGTTGCTTCATGCCCCGCGACAGCGACTCCACCATCGAGGTGCGCTTGACCTCCAGCCCCACCAGCTCCAGCAGCCCGTCGACCAGCCCCTTCCACGTCGAACGGGGCAGGGAGTAGGCGGCGGCGAAGAACTCCAGGTACTCCTGCACCGAGAGGTTGTCGTAGACGCCGAGGACGTCGGGCATGTAGCCGACCTGGCGCCGGACGCCCCGGGGGTCGTGGACGGGGTCGCACCCCGCCACCCACGCCGTACCCGACGTGGGCGTGAGCACCGACGCCAGGATCGACAACGTGGTGCTCTTGCCCGCCCCGTTGGGCCCGATGAGGCCGAACACGCTGCCCGTCGGCACCTCCAGGGTGAGATCGCGCACCGCGTAGAGGTCGCCGAAGCGCTTGGTCAGGCCCGCGGTGCGGACGGCCACCGCCGCGCCGGCCTCGGGCGGCTCCTCCACCTCGTCGAGCGCCACCACGTCGGTCACGTCCCCTCCCGCAGGGTGAAGACCCCGTTGACGTCGACGTCGGACGTGAACGCCGGGAAGCGCAGGTAGACCTCGTCCCCCTGCACCGCCCCGGCGGGGATCGGGAAGACGGCCGCCCCTCCGTTCCCGCCCGCACCGACCTGCGGCGACAGGGGGTGCCAGGTCCCCTCCTGCCACACCTCCATCTGGGGGGCGGGGGCCCGCATGATCAGGCGGGACAGGTCGGGCGCCCGCCCGCCCCGGTCGGCGTCGCCGGTCACGAAGCGGACCACGAAGGGGGCGTCGTTCCCGCCCCGGAAGTCGGGGGCCCGGACGACCTCCCGGCGGATGTCGAGGGCGCCGCTGTCGGCGGGGACGTCGACCCGGTTGCGGCCCAGGACGAGGGCGCGCCCGCCGGCGCCGGAGTCGCGCCCGTCGACGGCGACGGGCGGGGCGAACGATCGGGTCCAGCCGGCGGCGACGACCTCGCCCGGCCCCCGGAACTCCTGGCCCCGGAGGGCGCCGGCGGTCTGCCACAGGCTCATGTCGATCACACTGTCGGGGCCGGGCGAGAAGGCGTCGAAACCGCCCCACACATCGACGTCGACGGCCATGTCGCCCCGCAGGAAGTCGGCCTGGGTCCCGACGACCTTCCAGTCCCGTTCCTCGCCCGGCTGGAGCCGTCCCACGAGGGTGCCGCCGGTACCGACGAAGACGGCGACGTCGTCGAGGGCCCACTCGGTGCCGTTCTTCACCTTCCCCGAGGCCTCCCCCGCGGCATGGGCGACGGCGGAGACCTCGAGGACGCCCTTCGCCGCCACCGGGCCGGCCGCCGGCACGATCCCGAACTGGCCCGCGTCGAGGGGCAACGAGCCTTCCGAGCCGTCGGGCGTGATGGTGACGGCGGAGAGGGAGTTGGAGCTGGCCATGTCGGACTCGCCGCCCGGGGCCCATCCGGGACCGAAGCGGACCCGCGACGTCTGGCCGCCGGAGGAGAACACGCCCGTCCAGGTGGCGGCCGTCGCCCCGCTGACCCCGGTGGTGACGATGCTGGTGTCGACCTGGCGGGTGGTGTCGCGCAGGCCCCGCCCGCCGACGTAGCTGCCGGCGGTGAACATGACCGCGACCAGGGGCACGGCCACCCAGGCCAGCTCGGGATGGCCCCGCCGGCGGACGACGAGGAACACGACGGGCCCCGCCACCAGCACGTACAGGACGAGGAAGGCGACCAGCCAGCCCAGGCGGGGAACCCGCAGGCCGGCCTCGTTGGCCAGCGACTGACCCACGAAGCCGTTGCCCAGGCGGGCCGCGGGATCGCCGGTGACGGCCCAGCCGGTGGGCTCCACCAGTCCCGGCCACTGGCCGGCGGCGACGGCCCCGGCGGTGAGCCGGATCTCGCCCCGCCCGGCCGGTGACCTCCCGTCCTGGCCCGGCTGCCACGGCCCGGGCAGGCCCTCGACCACCTGGCCCCGGTCGGCGTCGACCAGCAGGTGACCGCCCTGCTCCACCCAGGCCAGGAGGGCGGTGCGGGTGGCCGGCGGCAGGCGGGCGAGCTCGTCGGCGGCGGCGGCGATGGTGCTCACCGGGCCCAGGCTGTCGGGGGCCTGGGCCAGGTCGGCGGGGCCGATGGCGGCGAAGCGGGCGGTGCCGGCGTCGACCGCCAGAGGGGCGGCGCCGGGCACGGGCCGTCCCCCGAGGGCGCCCGGCAGGAGCCCGACCAGCTCCTGGCCGGTCGAGCTCTGCAGAACGGCCTCGCCGGTGGCGAGGTCGGTCGACCCGTCCCGGAGCCGGGCCTGGACGCCGACGGCGCCGTCGAAGCGGAACGACAGCCAGGCGGGGAGGACGACGAGGAACTCCTTGCTGCTGCCCCCGGGGACCTCGATCGGAAGGGCGACGGGCGTGCCACCGGCCGTGTTGACCTCCAGCCGGCCCCGCACCAGGCGGTCGGCGGTCACTTGCACCCGCACCGCCATCGGCCGTCCGGGGACGTAGGACCCGTCGTAGGCGCCGGTGACCCCGAGTGACGTGGCCGCGAAGGCGGGGCCGGCGGCGGGCCCGAGCACGAGGAACACGGGGATCACGGCGAGCGCGGCCAGACCGAGGCGTCGTCTGGGCCAGCGTTCTCGCACGTCCGGTCCTCCGCTTTCTCCCGCCGAAATCGCCGCCGTCGTTTGGCCGCTCCCCAGCTACGACGCCAGCCGGATGCTGCCGGTTCCCGTCGTCACCAGAGAAGCGCGGTATCGCCACAGACGGTACCGGGACAACCGCTCGCCGCGAGGGCGCTCAGACGGCGGGTGCCTCGGGGAGGCGTTGTTCGAGGGTGAGCACGGGCTCGAACAGGTCGCCGTGCTCGGCCAGCCGCTCGAGGACGGCCGGCGCCTCGAAGACCAGGGCGTCGGCGCCGCCGTCGGAGGCGGCCCCGGCCACCTCGTCCCAGGTGACGGGCGTCGACACCGTGGGGCGGGGACGGGCCCGCAGGGAGTAGATCGACACCGTCGTCTTGTGCTCGTCGTTCTGGCTCCAGTCGATGAAGACCTTGCCCGTCCGCAGCTCCTTCTTCATCAGCGACAGGATCTGCCCGGGGTGCTCGGCCTCGAGCATGCGGGCGACGGCGTGGGCGAAGGGCTTGGTCTCGTCGTAGGTGACGGCCCCGTTCAGGGGGATGTAGATCTGCAGCCCCTTCGACCCCGACGTCTTGGGGAACGCCCGCAGCCCGAGCCCGTCGAGGACGTCCTTGAGGAGGAGCGCCACCCGGCAGCACTCGAGGAGGGCGGCCGGCGGGCCGGGGTCGAGGTCGAAGACCATCATCGTCGGCCGCTGGATCTCGGGGGCCCGGGACAACGACGGGTGAAGTTCGAGAGCGGCCAGGTTGGCCATCCACACGAGCGTGGGGAGGTCGTTGACCACGCAGTAGTCCATGAGCTCGTTCTTGCGTCCGCCGTAGATGGGCGTGGTCGCCACCCACGGGGGCCGGTGCTTCGGACAGTTCTTCTCGTAGAAGAACTGGCTGTCGACCCCGTTGGGATAGCGCTTGAGCGTGACCGGCCGACCCTGGAGGTGGGGGACGAGCGCTCCCGCCATCCGAGTGTAGTAGTCGATGACCTGGCCCTTGGTGAACCCGGTCTCGGGATAGAGGATTTTGTCGAGGTTGGACAGGGTGAGCTGACGCCCCCCGACCTCGACCGCCACTTCCTTCTTCGCCCTCGTCGACGACGGACTCATGCCGCCGATGCTAAGCCGCGCCCTGGTTGCTCTCGATCGTGGAGCCGACGGGACGGCCGAACCCAAAAATCCCGCCGCGGACCTTCGCCGTCCGGCCGCGTCCCGTCGTCCCCATCCCCTGCCTGTTACTCGGCGATCGACGATCCGATCGGCGAGGCCGTGGTCACGACGCCGGTCGTCGGTGAACGGCCGAGGGGGCGGCACCGGCACGCCCGCAGACGTCGGGCGTGGAGTCGGCAGAAGGTCGGGGGACGGGACGGACGGTGGAGCGGCCCGGCCGCACAGGCCGAACCGGGCGCTGTCGGTAGGCAACGTCGATCACGAATCATGTTCAGCGACCCCCCGATCGCAACACCAAGCGAAACCCCTGGATCGGGCGGTGCCCGGGCCCGACCAACCAGGTCGACGCTGCCCCCAGCGCCTGATCGCCCGCCGACCGGATTCGACCCTTCCGCCGTGTCGTCCGGATGTGCGATCAGGTGCTCGGCACCGTCTCCCTGGTTGGCCGGGTGGTTGGACACCCGCCTGGGACAGAGCCTCGTCGTCCCGCTCGTCCGGCGCATCGGGAGGATGCCTTATGTCGCTCGCCCCAAACCCTTACTTCGGGCCTTACCTCGGGCCTTACTTCGTGGTCGACCCCATGCGGTGGGCGACCGAGGCCGCCTCGACCCTGCTCACCACCTGCAGCTTGGCCAGGATGTGCGACACGTGGACGCTCGCCGTCTTCTCGCTGATGAACAGGGCGTTGGCGATCTGGCGGTTCGACGCCCCCTCGGCGATGAGCCCCAGCACCTCCTGCTCCCGGGCGGTCAGGCCGAAGGGAGCGGGCTCGGCCGGGGGACCCGCCGCCCCCTCCCGGCGGGCGTCGTCGTCGGGCGAGTCGAGGGCGACCCGGGCCCGGGCCGCCAGCTGCTCGATCTCGGCCTGGAACGGGGTCGCGCCCAGGGCCACCGCGGTGGCGTGGGCCTCCCGGAGCAGACGGGCGGCGACCGCCCCGCCGCCACTTTCCCGGAGGTAGAGCGTCGCCTCGGCGCCGCGGTAGCGGGCGTACGCCCCCGGATAGGGCTGGCCCACCGCGTCCCAGGCGGTGGCGGCCTCCTCCCAGAGCCGGGGTGACGGGGCGCCGTCGACCCGTGCCTGCTCAGCCGCGGCCAGCCGGCGGTAGGCCTCGACGATGCCCGCGTAGGCGAAGGGCAGGCCCGTCGACGCCGACACCAACCGCTCCATGTCGGCCACCAGGTCGGCCGCGTTGTTTCGGGCCGATGCCAGCTCGGAGGCGGACTGCCGGGCCCGCGCCCGCTCCGCCCGGTCGGCCTGGGCCCGCAGGCCGTGCCAGATCAAGGGCGCCCCGAACCAGGGGTTGACGGTGCCGCTCAACGCCTTCAGTCCCTCCTCCACCGCGTCGCACGCCTTGTCCGACTCGCCCTGCCACAGGGCCAGACCGGCGGTGAGCGTGCTCAGGGGCGCCAGGTACTGGGGAGTGAGGGCGCGGGCCGACAGGGCGCGGGCGGTGTCGAGGTCGGCGGCGGCGTCGGCGAACCGTCCCCTGCCCACCGACATCCGGCCCCGGGCCAGGTAGAGGTCGATGGCCGCGGTACCGCTCGGACGCAGGGCCATGGCCTCGTCGAGCAGGGCGTCGGCCTCGTCCCACCGCCCGAGCCGGAACAGCCCGTTGGCCGCCGCCGCCAGCAGGGAGACCCCGTGGACGCGGTCGATGCCGAGCTCCCGCACCCGCTGCAGTCCCTCCATGGCGGTGGCGACGGCCTCGTCGACCCGGTTGAGGGGGCCGGACAACAGCTCCGACAGGCTCAGGTAGGCGCCGCCGACATCGCCCGGACGCCCGTTCGCCTCCAGGATCCGGATGGCCTCCCGCAGGTGGGCGATGCCGCTCTCGTCCTCGCCCAGCAGCACCAGGTCGGCGCCGAGGGTGGCCAGCGCCTGGCCTTCGTAGGATCGGGACTCGAGGCTCCGGGCCAGGGCCACCGCCTCCTCCGCCCGCCGCCGGGACTCCTCGTAGCGCCCGGCCAGCATGAGGGCCTGCGCCACCGACGCCACCACCCGGGCCCGCTCCGCCGCCTGTCCCGCTCCCGCCCCGACGAGGGTCACCGCCTCCTCGTAGGCCACCAGGGCGGCCTCGCTCTCGCCCGCGGCCCAGAGGTAGCGGCCGAGAGACTCCTGCAGCAGCCCCGCCCCGACGGGGTCGGACGACGGGTCGACACCGGTGAGGGCCTTGTCGACGAGGACGCGGGCCCGGTCGTGGTCGCCGGCCAGGTGGGCGGCCTCGGCGGCGCGGGCCCGGAGGGTGGGCCGGTCGCAGCCGACGAGGCGCTCGGGGTCGTCCGCCCGGCTCCAGAGCTGGAGGGCCCGTTCGTAGTGGCGTTGGGCCTCGGCGAAGCCGTGCAGGCCCTCGGCCACCACCGCCGCCTCGACCAGGGCGGGCACGGCCCGGTCCGCCCGCTGGGCGGAGTACCAGTGGTAGGCCACTTCCGCCACCCGCTCAGTGGTGCTGCCGGCGAGCTCGGGGTGGAGGCTGAGGGCCTCCGCGTAGCGGCTGTGGAGGCGGGTCCGTTCCTCGAACAGCAGCTCGCCGTAGGCCACCTCCCGCTGGAGGGCGTGGCGGAAGCGGTACGTGCGGCGATCAGGATCGAAGACCAGCAGCTGGTGGTCGATGGCCTCCCGGAGGGCGTCGTCGAGCTCGTCGACGCCGATGCCCGTGGCCGCCCCCAGCAGCCCGTGGGCCACCTCGCCGCCACCGACCGAGGCCGTCCGCAGCACCCTCTGGGTGGCGGGCGAGACCACCCCCAGGCGGGCGGTGAGCATGTCGTGCAGGGTCAGGGGCAGCCCCGCCTCGCCGCCGGCGGCGGTGGCCAGCAGCTCCTCGGCGTGGAACGGGTTGCCTTCGGAACGCCGCCAGATGGCGTCGACCAGGTCGGGTTCCGGCGGCTCCCCGCAGATGCCGGTGAGCTGGGCCACCAGCTCGTCGCGGTCGAACGGACCCAGCTCGAACCGGTCGACCCGTCCCCGCCGGTAGAGCTCGGCCAGGTAGCGCCGGAGCGGATGCCGGCGGGGCAGCTCGTCGCTGCGATAGGTGACGACGATGAGCACCGGCTCGTGCATCAGGTTGACCAGCAGGAACGTGAGCAGGTCGCGGGTGGAGCTGTCGGCCCAGTGGGCGTCCTCCACCACCAGCAGCACCGGCGCCCGCTCCCCGAGGCGGCCGAGGACGTCGCGCACCGTCTCGAACAGGCGGGCGCGGAAGGCGGGACCGGCCGGGCCCTGGTCGGTGTCCGGTTCGAGGGTCCGGCGCAGTTCGGGGACGAGGCGGGCAATCTCGGGGGCGCCCGGTCCCAGCACGTCGTCCCGTTCCGGCGCCGACGTGGCCCGCAGCAGGTGGCGGAGGGCCTCGGCGATGGGGCTGTACGGCACCCCGTCGTCGGTGGCCTCGATGCAGCTCCCGACGAGGACCCACGCCCCCGATTTGGCGGCCCGCCGGGCGAGCTCGCTCACCAACCGGCTCTTGCCCACGCCGGCGTCGCCGCCGACAATGACGGCGTTGGGCTCACCCGCGGCGGCCCTGGCCAGCGCGGCCGAGAGGTGTTCTAATTCGTCCGTCCGCCCGAGAAACGGTGCGCTGAGAGCTCGACCAGGCACGACGCCAGTATGGCGGGAAATCCCACGCACCCGGTTGGTGAGGTTGCTAGCGTCCGCGGCCATGACTACTACGGCGGAAGTTGTGACCCATGTCACGACAATTGACGGGGCGCTCAAGCGCATGGCGGAGATCGGCGACATGGTGGAGGTTGACCCGGACGACCCGAGCCCTCCCCCCCCGCTGGACGGGCTGGTCTGCTTCAACCACCTCTATACCCGTGTGACCAGGGAGGTCGACGCGGGGGTGAAGTCAGGCCTGTTCGGCGACGGGAAGTTCATGACCGCGCTTGATGTCGCCTTCGCCAATCGCTACTTCGAGGCCATCGCGGCCTGGGACGAGGGGCGGCTCAACGATGTTCCCCGGGTCTGGGAAGTGCTTTTCGACCGTCGTCGGCGTCCCGGCATCGCCTCAATTCAGTTCGCCGTCGCCGGGGTCAACGCCCACATCAACCTGGACTTGGCGGTGGCGTTGGTGTCCACGTGCACCGACCTCGGCGTACCGCTCAACTTCGCCGATCAGCGCGTTCAATACGAGGAGATCAACAACATCTTCGACAGGTTGTTCGCTCGACTGCGGGAGGACTTCACGTCCGGCCGGTTCGAGCGGATCGACAAAGACGAGATCGAGCACCTCCTCGACCGCGTCAGCCGTTTCGTCGTCGACAAGGCCCGCGACTTCGCCTGGATGAGCGCCGAGCAGCTCGCCAAGCACCAGGAGCATGAAGGCCGAGAGGGTGCCGACTCCTTTGCGAACATCCTCGACCGGGGCTCCGCGCTTGCCGCCCACCTGCTGATCTAGAGCTGGCTCGCAGAACCGGGAAGGTCCCGGCCGGAGTGTCCTACACCGGTTGGAGGGCGGTCTGGCCGTCGGAGATGTAGACCGGGGTGCCCTTGGGGGCCTTGGCGGGGAACCATTCGGCGGCGGCCATGGAGATGCGGACGCACCCGTGCGACCCGGGGTCGGCCGGCACGTCCTCGGAGCCGTGGATGGCGAGTCCGTTCTTGGGGTCGAAGTACACCGGGTTGTAGAGGTCGCCCAGCGGCCCCGAGTCCCAGCCGACGACGTTGTAGTCGACCTGGTAGCTCCCGGGCGGGGTGACGGCCGTGGCGCACCCGTCGGTCGAGCAGTAGTCCTCGCCTGACCCGGTGGAGATGGAGAGGATCTTGTCGAGATTGCCGCCCTGGTAGAGGAACAGCACCTGGTGGGGCAGATCCACCTCGACCCGGGACGGACCGCCACCGGCGACGATGGCCGCCGGGGGTTGGGCCGTGGTCAGGCGGGCGGCCACGTCGGGCGTGGCCCGCCCGGTGCGGGGCAGGTCGTTGACCTTCTGGAAGGCGGTCACCCCCTGGACGGTGTCGGTATCGAAGACGTCGTCGACCGCGCCCACGTCGTAGCGGAGGGCGTCGAGGCGCCGTTCGAGGGCCTGCACCACCTCCCCGCTGTCACCCGGGCCGAGTCCCGCCTCCGGCACCGCCAGCGCCGGCTCCGGCGCCACCGTGGTCGGCGCGGGGGCCGCAGTGGTCGCCGGCGCCGCGGTCGTGCCGGGGCTGGCACCCGGACCGGGGGGCGGCCCACAGGCGGCCGCACCCAAGGTCAGGACGGCGAGCAATCCCACTCGGACACAGACGCCGCGGACAGCGCGCCTTGCGACCCTCACTTCTCGACGACGGAACACGTCGATCCGATACCCGATTCGGGGGCGGTAGCACCACCGACGGGGGCAGGACTGCACCCTTCTCCCGGACCGGTCCCGGTCGCTACGGTGCCCCTGTGTCGGTCGCACTGGTGCTGGGCCGGGCCTTACTCCGTCGGCGGCGGGGATCCATCGTCGCCCTGGCCGTCGTCCTCGCCCTCGGACTGGGCGTGGCCATCGCCTCGTTGGAGGCGGCGGCCCGCACGGACGACGCCTTCCCGTCGTATCTCCGGCGGGCCCAGGTGAACGAGCTGGTCGTGAACCCGAGCTTCAACACCGACCGGGCCGAGCAGATCATCGCCTCGACGCCCGGCGTCCTGAGCTACGTGAGCGACGCCCTCCTCACCGCCGGCCCGGCGTCGGCGACGACCCAGGCGGCTGTCGACGACGATGCCACCCAGGTGCGGGTCTCCGACGGCCGCCGCTACGTGGAACAGGACCGCCCCGTCGTCCACCAGGGCCGGATGGTGGGCCACGGGGCCGAGGCGTTCGTGAACGACGAGCTGGCCGCGGCCCGCCACCTCCGCGTCGGCGACATGCTGCCCCTGACCTTCTACGACGCCGGGTACGCCGAGATCGTCGACCCGGGACAGAACGGGGCCCCGCCCGTCCTCGGAAATGTCGACGTCCGGGTCGTCGGCATCGGCGTCTTTCCCGACGAGGTGCTGGTGGACGGGCTGTACCCCCGCACCCGAGTTCTCGTGACGCCCGAAGTCGGGGCCCGCTTCGACTGCCTCCTGACCCAACCTCCGGCGGACGACGCCCGGCCGATCGAGGAGCTGATCCCGGCGATGGTGCCGTCGCTCTGCTCGACGTCGTACCGGTACTTCTCGATCCGGGTCGAGGGCGGTGACGCCGGGGTGGGCAAGGTGGCCGCGGCCCTGGCCGAGCGCTTCACCGCCGAGAACGACTCGCTCCCGGCGGCGCTGCGGGAGGCCAACCTCGGCTTCGAGCTGACGCCCACCGTCACCGCCGACGAGCGGGCCCGGGTGCAGCGCTCGCTCGCACCGGCGGTACGCGCCCTCCAGCTCTTCGGGATGGCGGCGGCGGTATCCACCCTGGTCCTGGGTCTGCTGGGGGCCGTGCGCATCGCCCGGCGGGACGAGCACGACACCCGCATCTGGCACGAGCTCGGCGCCACCCGGGGTACGCGAATGGCCGGCGTCGGGTTGCCGCTGGCGGTGGCGGCCGTCGCCGGTGCGATCGGTGCGATCGTGGTCGGCTGGCTGGCGTCGGGGATCGGCCCCGTGGCCAGTGCCCGCCAGGTCGATCCTGGTGGCCGCCTGGGCCTTTCCCTCGGCGTCGTCCTCGTCGTGCTCGGCGCCTCGGCGCTCGCCCTCGGCGCCGGCATCGTGGTGGCGGCCGTCGCCGCCAGCGGGCCCGGATCGCGTGCCACGCCCCCGGCCGGCGCCCGGTCGTCGAGGGCCGTCGTGCGGGCGGCCGCAGGCAATCCTCCGCTGACGCTGGGGGTCCGGGCGGCGATGGCCGGTGGCGGCGGGCGGGCCCTGCTGGGGGCGGCGGTGGCGGCGGTGGGCGCGGTGCTGGCCACCGTCGTGTTCAGCGCCAGCCTGGGCCGGCTGGTGTCCGAGCCGGCCCGGTTCGGCTGGCCGTACGACGTCGGGGCGACGGTCAACTACGGCTACGGCGGATCCACGGACAGCGATGCCATCGCGGCCACGTTGGATCGACCGGAGGTGCTGCGGTGGGGCCTCGCCACCCTGTCGGGGGCCCTCACGATCAAGGGCCAGACCCTGCCCTATGTCGCCGCCGGCCCCGGTTTCGACGACATGCCCCTGCCCGTGGTCGAGGGAGCCCTCCCCGAGGCCGCCGATGAGATCGCGCTGGGGGCGCTCACCGCGTCCCGCCTCGGGCTGCGGGTCGGGTCGAAAGTGCACGTGGACACGTTCTACGGCGGGCGGGAGGCGACGGTACGGGGAATTGTCGTGCTCCCACCGCTGGGCCCGTTCCAGGCCGATCGGACCTCCCTGGGGACGGGAGCGCTGCTCTCGGCGCCGTTCCAGAAGTCGGTCGTGGCCCAGGCCGAAGTGGCGGGAGGGATGGCTCCCGGGGAACTGGGCGACTCCCTGGCCGGGTTCGTGGCCATCCAACTGCGACCCGGGGTCGACCCCGACCGGTTCCTCGCCGACATCTCGGCCCAGCTCTCGACCTGGGACGCCACCGGCTACCCCCCGTTCACCTACTCCCGACCGGTGCGACCGGCCACCGTGGCCAACGTCGCCGCCATGCGGACGATCCCCGTGGCGCTGGCGGGCGTCCTCGCCCTCACCATGGCCCTCGGCATGACGCTCGCCATCGCCGTCGCGGCCAAGGCTCGGCGCCGGGAGCTGGCGGTGCTGCGGGCCCTCGGATGCGTCGGCCGCCAGCTGCGGGCGACGGTGCGGTGGCAGGCGCTGACCGTGGCCGCCGTCGGTCTCGCCGTCGGCATCCCGATCGGGTTGGCGGCGGGCCGGCTGGCCTACGGCGCCTTCGCCCATGGCCTCGGCGTGGCGCCGGACGCGACCGTGCCCCTGGCCTGGCTCGCCGTCCTGGTGGTGGCGACCGTCGGCGTGGGCCTCCTGGCCGCCGCCGCCCCCGCCCACCGGGCGGCCCGGATCCCCGCCGCCGAAACCCTCCGCCACGAGTAGGCGGGGACCGACCGGCCCGAACGATCGCCACGAGTACCCCCTCCATGGCGGGTTCGTGGCAGACGCTCGGCACGAAGCAGCCGGCCGCCCGAACGATCGCCACGAGTACCCCCTCCAGGGCGGGTTCGTGGCAGACGCTCGACCAGGGCGGGCCCCGCCGGCGCCGGGCCGCCGGCGCCTACTTCTTGTCGGCGGGCTTGCCCTTCTTGACCGCGGCCAGGCTCGCTTCCAGGGCGGCCATGAGGTCGACGACCTTCGGAGCCTCCTCGGACGTCTCCTCGACCACGATCTCCTGGCCGGCGGCCTTCTGCTCGATCAGCTCGAGGACCCGCTCGCGGTAGTCGTCCTTGTACTTGTCGGGGTCGAAGTCGGTGGTGAGGGAGTCGATGAGCTGGCGGGCCATCTTCTCCTCCCGCTCGGTGACCTCGATCTCGTCCCCCGGGATGTCGAGGTCGTCGAGGGGGTTGACCTCGTCCGGGTAGAGCATCGTCTCCAGCACGAGGGACCGGCCCAGGGGACGGATGGCGGCCAGATACTGCTTGGTGCGCAGCACGACCCGGGCGATGCCGACCTTGTTGGTCTCCTGCATGGCCCGGCGGAGCAGGACGTAGGCCTTGGCCCCGCCCTTGTCCGGCGCCAGGTAGTAGGGGTGGTCGTAGTAGATGGGGTCGATCTGGTCGAGATCGACGAAGTCCTCGATGTCGATCGACCGGGTCGCCTTGGGATCGAGGGCATTGAGCTCCTCGGGCGAGATCATCACGTAGGTGTCGGGGCCCAGCTCGTAGCCCTTGACGATGTCCTCGTAGGGCACCTCTTCGCCGGTGGCCGCCGACACCCGCTTCTGCTTCACCCGCGACTTGCTCTTGGCGTCGATCTGGTGGAAGCGGACGTCCTTGGGCGACACCGCGCTGTACAGCTTCACCGGCACGTTCACCAGCCCGAAGCTGATGGCGCCGGACCACATCGATCGAGCCACGACTACCTCCTGCCCACCGATCGTAGGGTCAACCGCCGTCCTTCGGAGCCATACGTCGGACCGCGTCCAGCGCCCGCGCCAGTGCTTCGGGGGAGTCGGCGCCGCCGACCACCGTCCCGCCCGTGCCGACCTCCTCGACGTCCTGGTCCACTCTGACCTCGTCACCCGCCAGGACGCCGATCATGGTGCCGTCCACCCGGTCGGCGTCCTGGTCGACGGCGGCGGAGGCGTCGGGCTCGAGGACCGCGCCCAGCACCACGCCACCGGCGGACACCGTGCCCACCCGCTGCCGGTAGAGGCGGGCCGACCCGGCCTCCGCCTCCTCCCGGGCGGCGGTGGACGACACCGGCTCGAACACCCGCCCGCCGTGATCCCGCAGGTAGAGGACGGGGACGACCCAGTCGCGGACGTCCGCCGAAGCGGTTGGGGCCTGGGCGCCGGTGGAGACGGTACGGATAGCGGTGCGGCCGAGGGCGACGGCCTCGTCGACGGTGAGGCCGGCGACCAGGGCCCGGTACAGGGCACCGGCGAAGGCGGCCGCCCGCCGGTCGCCGATGGTGAACTGCATGGCCACGACCGCCGGCACTCCCCTCTGGACGAGGGCCGCGGCCACCCCGCCCCAGACGTTGTGGTCGTCGCGGCGGCCGGTGTCGCAGGCGCCGAGGACGGCCAGCCGGACCCCTTTGGCCTGCACCATCTCCGCCAGCCGGTCGCCGGGCACGACCTCGCCCCCGGCCAGCACGACGCCGCCGTCGGGGGTGCCGTGGCCGCTGAAGTGGAACACGTCGGCCCCCGCGGCCAGGGCGTCGAGCAGCGCCGCCGGGGTGGCGTCGGCGACCACGTCGGCGGTGATCCCGGCCACGCCGTCGAGCGCCTGGCCCAGGGCCGCTCGCTCGGCCGCCAGCGAGGGCAGCGGCGGGTACCCGTCGGGACTGGCCGTGGCCACCACCACCCGCCGGCCGGCGGCGGCCGGCGCCGGCTCGGGCAGGGGCGCGGCCACCGCCTCGTGCCGCACGATCGAGATCCGGGGGTCGAGCGCGAGGAAGCCGGCCGCCGTCGGCTCCCCCCGGTGCCGCTCGACCCAGGCGAACTCCCACGGGACGTCGGCGAGCGCGTCGCCCAGGCGGAGGCGCACGCGCAGGCCCTCGTCTTCGGCCAGCCGGCCCAGGCTGGCCTCGAACAGGCCCCGGACGCCGATGGGGAGGAGCATGGTTCCGATGACCGTGCCGAGCTCGATCTGGGCTCCGAGGTCGGCGTCGATCTGGCGCCGGTCGAGCCAGCCGATGCGGGGCGCCAGGTCCGCCGGCCACCGCACCCGGACCTCGTGCTCGCCCTCGCCCGCGGGCGACGAGAAGACCCGCACCACGAACGAGGCCACCTGCCCCTTCCGCAGCTTCACCTGGTCGGCGAGGAGGACGAAGTCGAGGTAGCGGGTCAGGGGCACCGGCGCCGCCCCCGGTTCCCGATCCATCGGGCCCTGATGAATCGGACCACGTCCGGCAGCCACCCGAGGGCGGCCAGCGGGGCCACGAAGGCGACCACCGTCACGATCCGGAACCCGGGCCGCAGCCAGGGCAGGAGGAGGGCGACGGGCAGGGCCATGAGGAGGAGGAGGTGCAGGGTGCCCGCCAGCCGCAGCGACTCCGGCTCGCCCCCCGCCCTTGACGCCGCCGACAGGGCCCATCCCCCGGCCGCCCCCAACCCGGCCAGCGCCAGCAAGGTGCCCCCCCGGGCGACGAACCCGTAGGCGAGCCCGCCGCCGGCCCACGCGCCCACCACCAGCGCCACCAGCCCCCCGTGCAGCGCCCACGCGTAGACGACCGTCCGCCGGGGGATGACGATCCGGCCGTCCCCGCCGGCCCGGGCACCCATGGCGATCGCCGTCGACCGGGCTCCGCAGCGGGCGTCGTTGGCCAGGTCCCGCAGCCCCCCGTGGACTCCGTTGGCCAGCACGATGAACAGCGTCCAGAAGGCGAACAGCCACCAGGTGAGCGCCGTCCACGGTCCCCGCTCGGCCGCGCCCCAGAGGAACAGCGACGCCCACGCCAGCCCCTGGACCAGGTCGAGCAGCCACGACACCGGCGAGCGCTTGCCCCACCCGTCGTACACCGCCATCAGGGCGAAGGCGACGATCAGAACGCCGAGGCCCCGTCCACCCCCGTCCCCCCACCACCCCGCCGCCGCCAGGCCCACCGCCGCTCCCGCCAGCGCCAGGACGAGTGTGAACCCCGGCCCGACCGTCCCCCGCACCAGGGGGCTCACTGCCCGCCGGGGCTCGTGACGGTCGATGGGGAGGTCGACGACGTCGTTGAGCAGGTAGGCGAACAGATGGAAGCCGAGGGCGACGACCACCAGCAACCCCGCCGTCGCCCACGGCAACGACGGCGACACCGACGCCGCCCCCAGGAGGGGCATGGCCAGGGTGCCGCCCACAGCCGACAGGCGGACGAAGAGCCCGATCGCCTGCAGCCGCCGGTGGCGGCGGGCGACCGGCGCCCACGTGGTCACGCCGCGGGTCACGCCTCGGGTCACGCCTCGGTCCATCGCTCCAGGTGGTAGTCGGCCCGGCGCAGCATCTCCAGGGGTCCGGGCGTGATCTGGCGGACGAAGGCCTTGGCGTCCTTGGCCGTGGCCAGGGCGCCGAGGATGGCGGACAGCAAGCCGACCCGCATCTGGGGATGGAACAGGGCCTGGTGGACCCCGTTGTTGTAGAAGCCGACCCACACGATGTAGCGCCGCACCAGCTCCACGTCGCCCCTGCTGGCGACCAGCTCCCGCAGCCGATCGGGCGCGCCGACGTCGCGCAGGAACAGGTCGACGGTGTCGGGGTGGAGGACCCGGATGGTGGCCAGGGTGGTGGCCACGCTGTCCTCGACGGCCGGGTCGAGGAGCTGGGGCACCGAGTCCCGCAGTAGCTGCAGGACGGCCTGGGGGTGGTAGAAGCCGACCGGCGCCAGCCCCCGGATGACCCGTCCGAGCAGGCCGGGATCGGCGGCCGCCCCGCTCGCCGCGCCCACCAGGAGCGTCCCGAAGTAGGTCATCGGCCCGCCCCGCTTGCCGTAGGCCAGCCCCAGGGGGAGAAGATCGATCTCGAAGGGCGCCCCCGTCCCCCCGTCGGCGGCGAGGAAGGCGGCCCGGTTGTCGTCCACGAAGGTGCGGGTGAGGTCCTCCAGCAGCCCCACCCACTGGCCCGGCGCCTTCTCCACCAGGACCGCGTGGGCCCACAGGAGCCACCGCCGGCCGGCGTCGTCGAGGCGGCCGAACAGGTCCCGGACGAGGGCGTCGGTGCCGGCGGGATCGTGGAAGGAGTGGATGGCCACCACCATCCCCCCGACCATGCGGGTGACGGCGAGAGCCGACTGGAGGAGCGTGGCCAGGTCGTCGGTGCGGCCGGCCAGGTCGGCGGCGGGGTCGACGAGGGGGACGACCCGGCCCACCGCGGTCCGGTCGGAGGCGAAGTACCGGCTGGCCTCCTCGGGGCTGCTGAAGAGGAACGTCTCCAGCAGCCGCGTGGCGTACACCTGGGCCACCAGGGGCGTGGCCACCTTCACCAGCGCCTTGCGGTTGAGCAGGTGCAGCTTGAGCCGGTTCTTCAACACCTCGTACCAGAGGGTGCTGGTCTGGACCACGACGTCGGCCCGGTCGGGGTGGTTGACGTAGATCAGGATCGACAGCCCGGCCAGGAAGTCGAGCACCAGCCGGTCCTCGGCCCGCAGGATCTGGCCGCTGATGCTCACCGTGCCCGCCAGCTCGGTGAGGAGGCGGACGGGCAGGCAGTCGGGGTCGTCGGGCCGCCACCGGAGGTAGGCGTAGAGGCCGGCCAGGGGACGGAGGGCGTCCCGCTTGTCGACCGCGGCCCGCTGGAAGACCTCGAGCGCGCCCGTGGCCGCGGCCGCCTTCAGGGCCACGTTCCAGGCGTCGGGCGAGTCGGACGCCAGCAGGCGGAGCATGACGTCGGTCGCCCGTCGCCCGCCCGGGCTGCCCTCCCCGTCCTTGGCCGCCAGCCGCACCAGGGCCTCGACCGCCAGGCCCCGGCGCTCGACCTCGGGCGCGGCGGCCAGAACCTCCACCAGGCCGGCCAGACGGTCGTCGCCTCCCGGTGGGGGCGGCGGGAGGCCAGCCTCGATGGCGGCCCGGACGTCGCCGTACATCGCCGCCGGCCCCCCCGGCGCCTCCCGCTGGCGGGCCCGGAAGCCGGGGTCGAGCACCACGTCGAAGAGCTCCGCGGTGCGGGCGGCCCGATCCGCGGGTCGCTCCAGGGCGACCAGGCTGGATGCCATGTGGCGGACGAGGTTGCGCAGGCAGTAGCCGTCGTCGCAGTTGGCCCAGTCCCCGCCCCACAGGTCGGCCAGGGACCGCAGATAGTGGCGCACGATGCGGTCGTGCTGCTTGGGCGGGGCCACGTAGAAGCGGTTGTCGGAACCACGGTCGTCGACGTAGCGGGCGGCCAGGAAGTCGCCCAGCGACCGGTGGTAGAGCCGCCAGCCCCCGCCCCCGCCCCCGCCTCCGTCGTCGCCCTCGCCGGTCGCCGGCTCCCACTCGGTCACCTGCTCCACCGTCTGGAGGAACCGGCTCAGGTCGTCGTCCTCCCAGTCCAACCATCCCCGGAGGCGGTCGGCGGGGGCGGCCGGCAGGGCCACGCTGATGCTGCCCAGGAGCGGTTGGTAGTGCTCGCCCCACTCCGGGCCCCGGTCGCGCTCGGCGAAGCCGGGGACGATGCGCTGTAGGTATTGGCGGTAGAGGTCGAACAGGCCGGTGGGCAGCGCGGCGGTGTCGGTGAGCCGGCGGCCACCCTTGCCCACCTCGTCGAGCAGGAAGTCGATGAACAGGAAGTTCCCGGCGGCCTGCTGGACGAGTTGCTCGACCACGGTCTCGGTCGCGGCGGGGTCGACCGTCGCCAGCCGGGCCCGCACGAACAGCCGGACGTCGGCCTCGTTGCCCGCGGCCCCGTCGCCGGAGGACAGGTCGAGGTGGCGGACGTCGCTCCCGAAGCCGTCCTGTAACTGGGTGACGAGGGCCCGCTCGTTGCGGGTGGTCACCAGGAAGCGGACGTTGCCGGGCAGGCTCCCTGACCGGGCCAGGAGCGACACGACCGTGGGGTCGGGACCCACGAAGGCCTCGTCGACGCCGTCGACCAGGATGGCGAAGATCTGGTCGGCGTGGGCCTCGGCCATCGCCCGCAGCGGTTCCACCACCCCCTGGGCGTAGCGGTCGCGGGCGTCGGGCAGCTTGACCTCGAGGTCGCCGATGTGGCCGATGACGGTCCCCTCGTTGGCGGTGACCTCCTGGTGGATGAGCTCGGGCGCGTTGACCCGGAGGAAGGCGTCGGCGAAGGCCGGGTGGCGGGCCGACAGCTGTTTGGCCAGGCTGGTGACGAACCAGGCGGGCGTGATGTCGGCCCCGTCCTGGCCCCGGGTCATGCAGAAGCAGGCCGCCGACCACGTACCCCGGACCCGGTCGAGGGCGGCCGCGACGGGCTCGTCCGCCGGCTCGGGACCCGCCCCCGCCAGCCACCCGGCGAGCACCGACTTGCCCGCGCCGGGCTCGCCGGTGAGCAGGAACAGCCGCTCCGAGCCGGACCCGAGCCATTCCGCCACCTGGGCCAGGGCCCACTCCCGGCCCACCAGCCCGGCTGCCTTCTGGGCGATGGCGGCCGGGATGCGCACCCGATCGGGGCTCCCCGCCGGTCCGGGCTGGTCGCTCGTGCCGCACCCCCTCCTCGTCTGGCCGGATCGTAGTTTCCGCCCGGGCCGGCGGACCGCGGGTTCCCCCGGCGCCGGCTCGGGGAATGACATCGGACGTGAGTTCACCGACGGCTGGGAGCCAACGATGACGAAACTGCGAGTAACGATCGTCGCCACGGTGATGGCGGTGGCGCTGGTCGCGGGCCAGGCGCCCGCCTTCGCCGGCGGCAGCCCCGACAACATCGTCGAGGTCCGCAACACCAAGGACGGCGCACTGAAGGCCAAGTCCCGGGCCGTCGTCACCCACGCCCCCGGGGGCACGGTGGGGAACAACAACGTGGCCACCGCCTGGGCGACGTGTGTCGGCTGCCGCACGACGGCTGCCGCCGTCCAGGTGGTGATCATCGAGGGCAGCTACAGCACCTTCGATCCGGGCAACCTGGCCGCCGCCATCAACGACAACTGCGACACGTGCGAGACCTTCGCCTTCGCCCGCCAGCACTTCTTCGACGTCGGCCATCCGGTGCGCATCGGCGACCGGGCGGAGGACCAGATCGACGACATCAACGATCAGATGGCGAAGGAGATCCGCTCCCGCGACGACTTCCCCACCATGGTGACCACGCTGGACGCCCTCACCCAGGCCCTCATCGACGTCGTCCGGGGTGAGATCGACCGTTCGGGCACCCACCAGGGCGAGGACGACCACCGCGACGTGCAGGAGCACTGACGCCTCGCCCCCCGGGGCGAACGTGGAAGTATCCGCGGCATGACGCCGCGCCCCCTCGCCGAGCTGCGGCAGGCCCTGGTCGAGGTCATCCTGGCCAAGGGCCACCTCCAGCTCGAGCAGCCGGTCAAGCTGGCGTCGGGCGACTTCAGCCGGGACTACATCGACAACAAGCGGGCCTTCGCCTCCGGGCCCGACCTGCGGGCCGCGGGCGAGGCCCTCTTCCGGCTGACCCAGGACGAGGGATGGGACTTCGTTGCCGTCGGGGGGCTCACCCTGGGCGCCGACCACTTCTCCCACGCGGTGGCGATGGCGTCGGGCGGGTCGTGGTTCGTCGTCCGCAAGGCGGAGAAGGACCACGGCACCAAGCGCCGGATCGAGGGCGCCCACCTGGGCCCGGGGGTGCGTGTCCTCGTGGTCGACGACGTCGTCACCCGGGGCGGGTCGATCCTCGAGGCCTACCAGGCGGTGCTGGAGACGGGCGCGGAGGTGGTGGGGGTGACCACCATGGTCGACCGGGGCCCGGCCACGGCGGCCATCTTCGCCGGCCTGGGCGTTCCCTACCGGCCACTGCTCACCCACCGCGACCTGGGCATCGACCCCGTCGGCGCGGCTGCCGACGCCTGCCCCGGGGGCTGATCCGGGGCCGGCGGCCGGCGCCGGAAATCGCTAAACCAGGTTGCCTACCCCGTCGGGCCGGGGGTGGAACCAGGCCGCGGGCGGGTACCCATCCGTCATCCGAACAAAGGAGACGGCATGCGCGATGACATCGAGCTGAGCGCCGAGGAGTTGGCCGACGAGTCGGTCGAGGAGCTGCCCGACCGGGAGGCGATGTCGCTGATCAGCGCCAACGTGGCTGCGCCGGTGAACCTGGCCGCCGCCCTGAACGTGGCCAGCGACAACTCCGTGGCCGTGGCCAACGCCACCCAGACCGCAACCATCGACCAGAGCAACTAGGAGCGCCATGACTGACAAGGACCTGTCGTTGACCGCGGAGGAACTCGACGCCGAGGGCGCCGAGGAGCTGCCCGACCGCGAGGCCATGTCGCTGGTCAACGCCAACATCGCCATTCCCGTCAACGCCGCGGTGGCGGCGAACGTCCTGTCCGACGGGGCCGTGGCCTGGGCCGACGCGACGCAGACCACCCCGATCGACCAGAGCAACTAGGAGGCACCATGTCCGCAGACCGCACCCCCGACCTCAGCGCCGACGAGCTCGACGCCCAGGCGGGCGAGGAGCTTCCCGACCGGGAGGCCATGTCGCTCATCACCGCCAACCTGGCCGCCCCGGTGAACGCAGCCGTCGCCGCCAACGTGCTGAGCGACAACTCGATCGCCTACGCCAACGCCGAGCAGACGGTCGACATCACCCAGGCCAACTGACGTCGCCGGAGAACTAGTCCGGCTGAACCAAGGGCGGCTCCCCGCGGAGCCGCCCTTTTCACACCCCGAGGAGGTGTGTTGACCACCGTTGAAAGTCGCCCCGACGTTGCCCCCGACCCCCCTGGCGACGACCGGCCCCCCCGCCTGGCCGAAGGCGTCGAGCTGATCGGCGAGAGCGCCGGCTCGGGATTCAAGGAGCCGCCGGCCCTCGCCCGCCGGGGCGACGGGCAGATGATCCAGCTCAGCCCCCTGCTCTACCTGGTGGCCAAGAACGTCGACGGCGAGCGCGACTACGAGGCGTTGGCCTCCCTCGTCACCGAGGACTTCGACAAGCGGGTCAGCGCCGACAACGTGCGCACCCTGGTCGACGACAAGCTGCGGCCGCTGGGCGTGCTGGCCGCGGCCGACGGCTCCAGCCCGCCGGTGGAAAAGCCCGATCCCCTCCTCGCCCTGCGCTTCCGCAAGGCGGTGATCTCCGATCGGGCCTCGATGAAGGTGGCGTCGCTCTTCAAGCCCCTCTTCTTCCCGCCGGTGGTGCTGGCCGCCCTCGTCGGGCTGGTGCTCTTCGACACGTGGCTGTTCCTCCACCACGGCGTGGCCCAGGGCTTCCACGAGGCCCTCTACCACCCGTCCCTGCTCGTCCTCGTGCTCGGGTTCGTGATCATCGGCGCCGGCTGGCACGAGTTCGGCCACGCCGCCGGCTGCGCCTACGGCGGCGCCTGTCCGGGGGCGATGGGCTGCGGGATCTACCTGGTCTATCCCGCGTTCTACACCGACGTCACCGACTCCTACCGGCTCGACCGGCGGGGTCGGCTGCGCACCGACCTGGCCGGGATCTACTTCAACGGCCTGTTCATCCTGGCCGTGGCCGGGCTCTACGCCGTCACCCACTTCGAGGCTCTGCTGCTGGTGATCGTGGTCCAGCACATCGAGGTGGCCCACCAGCTGCTGCCGTTCCTCCGCCTCGACGGCTACTACATCGTGGCCGACCTCACCGGCGTGCCCGACATGTTCTCCCGCATCCGGCCGATCCTCGTGAGCATGATCCCGTTCCGGAAGTCCGACGCCAAGGTCACCGTGCTGAAGCCGTGGGTCAGGATGGTGGTGACGGTGTGGGTGCTGGCCGTGGTCCCCCTGCTCCTGTTCCAGCTGGGGATGGTCCTCCTGCACGCCCCCCGCATCTTCGGGACGGCCTGGGACTCGCTGGGCCTGCAGCGGGAGGCCGTCACCAAGGCCTTCCACGACGGCAACATGCTGGGTGGCGTGGGCGGGATCGGCCAGTCGTTGATCCTGGTCCTGCCCCTGGCCGGCCTCGTGCTCACCTTCATCCGCCTGGGCGGGCGGACGGCGAAGCGCACGATCGAGGCCACCGAGGGTCGGCCCGTGAGCCGGCTGGCGGCCGGGCTGGTGGGCTGTGTGGCGGTGGCCGGGCTGGCCTACACGTGGCTGCCCGACGGCGACTACCGGCCCATCAACAAGGGGGAGCGGGGAACGCTCTCCGAGGGTCTGCGGGCGGTGGCGGAGGTGCCGAGCGGTCACCCCAGCCTGGCGTCGGAGGAGAAGGCGGCCGACGAGGGCCGGCTGGAGACCACCACCACGACCATCGCCGAGGAGGACACCACCGACACGACGGTCGCCAAGAAGCCGCTGACCACCACCACCGTGGCCGCGTCGGACGAGGAGACGCCGACGCCGACCACCGTGGCCGGCAATTAGGGACCTCAGGAGGCCACGCCCATGGGCAAGAGGACCGTGAACCGTCGTATCCGCCGGCAGGGCAAGAACGGGAGCGTGGTCGCCGACGTTCAGGCGGTGGTGTCGACCAACACCGGTGCGTCGGCCGAGGTCACCGCCACGTCCGGGAGCCAGAAGGTGCGCATCGTGCAGCGCAACGGAAAGACGGAGGTCACCGAGGGCTGACCGGCCCGGGGGAGGGGGAGCCGGCGAAGGCCTCGGCGATCTCGTCGTCCCAGGTCACGTCGGTGGCGATGACGTCGGTGCGGAGGCCCTTGATCGAGGGCTGACGGAGGGTGCCGGCCTCGGTGACCTCGGTGTAGGCGACCTCCACCACCAGCATCGGCCGCACCCAGTGGAGCCGGGCCCTTGGCGGGTTGACGAAGGGTGACGCCGGCACCTCGATCTGGGCGAAGAGCCGGGTGAGCTGGCCGATCATGTCCTCGTTGAGCCCCGAACCGGCCTGGCCGACGTAGAAGAGGCGTTGCCGACGGTCGCCGGCGGCCTCGGCCTCGTCCGAGGTGACGTCGTACGCGCCCAGGGCGAGCGACCCGATGCTCGACTCCCGGGAGCCGGTGCCGGTCGACCAGCCGCCGACCACGAACTCCCGCCGCCGCCCGCACTTGATCTTCGACCAGGCCGTCGACCTCCGCCCGGGGAGGTAGGGGGCGTCGACCCGCTTGGCCATGAAGCCCTCCAGGCCCGCGTCGCGGCAGGCTTGGAGGAGTTCATCGGGGGTGGCGTCGAGGACGGGGGCGGTCTGCCAGGCCCGGCCCTTGAGGCCGAGGCCGTCGAGGATCCGCCGGCGCTCGGACTGGGGGCGATCGACGAGCAGCTCGCCGTCGAGCCAGAGCACGTCGAAGGCCACGAACGACACGGGCGTCTCGGCCAGCAGGCGAGCGGTGGGCTGGACCACGTGCATCCGCCGCTGCAGGCGCTGGAAGCTGGTCTGGCCCTTCTCGTTGAACGCCACCACCTCCCCGTCGAGGACGACGGCGCGGGGGGCCAGGGCCCCGGCCAGCCCTTCCACCTCGGGAAAGGTGGCGGTGGCCTCCAGGCCCCGCCGGTTGGTGAGGGTGACGTGGCCGTCCTCCACGATGGCGATGATCCGCTGCCCGTCGAGCTTGGGCTCGAACATCCACCCCGCCGGGTTGGGCGGGGCCCCGGTGCCGCCGGCGAGCATCGGCAGCAGCCGGGGCGCGGGGCCGGTCGGGCTGCGATCGATCACGCGTCAACAGTACGGAGAACCGGGCCCTTCACGTCCGATCCGACGCTGACGGGGATGACCTCGTCGCTACGCTCCGCAGCGGGATGACGATCGGGGGACGACGCCGGGCCGGGATCGCCGCCGCCGCCGCCGTCGCCGCCGCCGCCGCCGTCCTCGGCCTCGGCATCCCTGCCGGCGACGCCGGCGCGGCCCCGTCGGCGGCGCCCGAGCGCGGCCCCGTCACCCTGGTCCTCGTGCCCGACCTGACGTGGGCGACGGCCCCTCCGGCGCTCGACGGTTTCGCTACCGCCAACCTGTCGCTGCGGACGGCCGAGGCCCGATCGGACGCGGCCGACGTCTACCTCACCGTGGGCAAGGGGGCCCGTTCGGACGCAGTCGACGGGACCATCCGCCTCGAGCCGGGGCCCGGGGGAGGACTGCGGCTGGCTGATTGGGACGCGCTGCAGGTGCACGACCGGGGCCTCCACTACGGCGGCCGGCTGGGCTCGGTCGGCGGGGCCCTGAAGGCGGCCGGGCGGCGGCGGGCGCTGGCCGCCGCCGACGACGGCGGGGCGGCGGCGGCCGCGGCCGACCTCGACGGATCCCTGCCTGCGACCTTCCCCGGCGCCCCCGCCGGCGTCGACGCGGCCCTGGCCACCCACCCCGACGCCCTCTTCGTGGCGGTCCCCGGGGCCGATCTGGCCGATGTCCTCCGCCTCCTCGCCGGCACCTGCGCCCTCGTCGCCAGCGCGTCGACCCCGGACCAGAGCCGCCACCTGGGGGTCCTCGCCGCCTCGCCGCCCTGCGGCCTGGGCCCTCGCCGCCCGGGCGCCGGCGGGCTGGGCTCCCCGTCGACCCACGACGCCCACCTGGCCACCCTCCCCGACGTGAGCCGCACCTTCCTCCACCTGGCCGGGGTGCCGGTCCCGTCGACCGTCGGCGGCGGCGTCCTCACCCCGTCGCCGGCCATCGGGCGGGCTCGGCTGGTCGCACGCGACCGGCGCACGTGGACCTCCGACCGGTCGCGCACGGCGATGGTGTGGCTGTTCGTGGTGCTCCACGCCCTGGGGGCGGTGGTCGCCGTCAGATGGGTCCGGGCCCGCACCGCGGTCGCCTGCACCCTGCTCGCCATCCCCCCGGCCAGCCTGCTCATGATGCTCGTCCCGTGGTGGCGGGGAGGCGCGTGGGTAGGGCTGGTGGTCGGTGGAGTGGTGGCGGCGGTGATCGCTGCGGGAGGGATCGTGCTCGCCCGCCGGCGCGACGCCGTCCTCGCCGTCGGGGCCCTGGCCGCGCTCACCGCGGCCGTGGTGGCGGTCGACGCCCTCTTCGCCAGCCCCCTCCAGGTCGACGCCCCCTTCGGCAACTCCCCCGTCGTGGCGGGACGGTTCTTCGGCGTCGGCAACATCGGGTCCGGGTTCCTCGCCGCCGGGCTCGTGGTGGCGGGCGCCCTGGCCCTCGACCGGTGGGGCCGACGGGCGTTTCCCTGGGTGGCGGCGGCCCTCCTCGGGGGGCTGGTCGCCGGGGGAGCGCCGCAGTTTGGGGCCGACGTCGGTGGCGTGCTCTTCGCCGTCCCCGCCTACGGGCTGGTGCTCCTGGGGGCCCGCCGGGGCCGGGTGACGGCCCGCCACCTGCTCCTCCTGGCCGGCGGCGCGGTCGTGGCCGTCGCCCTCTTCGCCGCCGTCGACCTGGCCCGGGACGCGGGATCGCAGACCCACCTGGCCAAGGCGGTCGGCGGCCACGGCCTGGGCGACGAGGTCGTGCGCAAGGCCGGCCGGGCCGTCCAGACGGTCAAGGCGCCCATGGCCAACCTGGTGTGGATCGCGGCCGCAGCCCTCGTCGTCACCCGGTGGCGTCCCGGCCCCCGCCCCGCCCTCCGGTTCGGGGCCCACGCGGTGCTGGTGGCGGCGGTCCTCGGCTCCCTCCTCAACGACTCCGGCCTGAACGTGGCCGCGGCCGTGCTGGCCGTGGCCTGGCCGGCGACGGCGGTCGCGGCGGCGTCGGCGTCGCCCACCCGGGAGGCGCCGGGGCCGGCGGCGGCGGAGGTCCCGGTATGAGCGTGAGCCAGTCGTCGCCCGCGCTCAGCGAACGTCGGTGGACGGTGCGGCTGGCAGTCGGCCTCGCCCTCGCCGCCCTGCTCCTGCACGTCCCCGGCCTGGTCGAGCGCCTCTTCAACTCGGACGAGGCCAGCCTGGCCACCATGGCCATGGAGATCGAGCGGGGCGGCACCCTCTACCACCAGACGGCCGACCGCAAGCCGCCCGTCGTCCCCTACGTCTACGCCCTCGTTTTCGACCTCACCGGCCGGCGCGACATCCGCCCGGTGCGGGCGGTCGGGTCCCTGGTTTTGGCCGGCACCGCCCTCCTCCTGGCCCTGGAGGCGAAGCGCCGTACCGGCAGCCGCACCGCGGCCGTCGCCGCCGGGGTGTTCCTGCTGGCCGGCACGGTGGCCAACTTCCCCGCCGACTCCCAGGCCGCGGGCTTCGAGCTGTTCATGCTCCTACCGATGACGGCGGCGGTGGTCGCCGCCGGCCGGGGCCAGGCGGTGCTGGCCGGCGTGGGTCTGGCCCTGGCCTGCCTGTGCAAGCAGACCGCGATCGTCACCGCCCTCCCAGTGGCGTTCCTGCTCTTCCGGGCATCGGGGTGGCGGCCGGTGGCGCGGGCCGCGGTCGCCGCCTCCGCCCTGGTGGCCGCCACCGCGGTCGCGTTCGGACCGCGGGAGTTCCTCCTGTGGACCGTCACCGGCAACGGCGGCTACCTGGCCCTGCGGGGCTCCCTGCTGGCGTCCGTCCTCCGAGGGCTGGGGATGACGTCGGCCTTCGTGGCCCTCAACGCGGTTCTGATCTGGTGCTGCGTCGTGGCCCGGCGCCGGGGGCCGGTCGACTGGGACCTGTGGCTGTGGCTGGCCGGCAGCGCGGTGGCGGTGGTGGCCGGGTTCCGGTTCTTCGGCCACTACTACCTCCAGCTCGTCCCTCCCCTGGCCCTCATCGGGGCGACCGGGCTGCCCACCGCCTCCCGCCTCTGGCGGTGGGCGGCCGCGGGCCTGGTCCTACCCGTGGCCGGCATGTGGGTGTTCAGCTTCTCGCCTCCGAACGCCCGCGGGATCATCCCCTACCGCGATGTCGCCGACCGGGTCCGGGTCCTGACCACGCCCGCCGACCGCATCTTCGTCTGGGGCGAGTATCCCGAGATCTACTGGGCCGCCAACCGCGAACCGGCCACCCGCTTCATCCACACCGGCTTCCTCACCGGGAACTCCGGGGGACGGGACGCGGCCGCGGTGCGCGAGTCCGACGGCGTGCCCGGGGCGTGGGACTTCCTCGCCGCCGACATCGCCGCCACCCCGCCCGAGCTCATCGTCGACACCAGCTCGGCGTCGATCCGCCGGTCCGACCTCCACCCCCTGGAGAAGACGTTCCTGTGGGACGAGGTCGTGCGCCACTACCGCCTGGTCGACGTGGTCGACGGCGTGCGGCTGTTCCAGCGGGTCACGCTCTGAGGGCCGCCAACCCGAAACTGGGGCGCTACCACCATTGATCCGGGCGCCCCCGGACTGGTCCAATCGAGACCGGCAGGCGGGGCGCGATCAGGAGCCGACGGGCCTGATGACCGGGCCTGGTGACATCGAGCAGAAGAGGCGGAGCGATGGCGGACACGACGAAGCACGGCGGGCGCGACCGCGGTCGGGGGCCATCCCAACCAGGGAAGAGGACAGGATGATCCGGTCGATCCTCGTAGGAACCGACACGTCGGCCGCGGCCACCATGGCCGTCGACGAGGCCAGCCTGCTGGCCCGCACTCACGGCGCCGAGCTGGTGGTCCTCTACGTGCGCCCGCCGGTCGACGCCCGTGAGGTGTTCGACCCCGCCGGCGTCCCCGACGTCGACCGCCACTTCGAGGGCCTCGCCGACCGGCTCTCGGGCCTCAGGTTCCGCACCCGCCGGGAGTCCGGCGACGCCGCCGCGACCATCTGCGACGTGGCCGAGGAGGAAGGGGTCGACGTCATCGTCGTCGGCAACCGGGGCGTCCACGGCCGCCGGCGGTGGCTGCTCGGCAGCGTCCCCAACGCCGTGCTCCAACACTCCCCGTGCTCGGTCTTCGTGGTCGACACCCGGGAGGCGCAGTGACCGCGTCGCCGGCGGTCCGGGTCCGGGAGTCGGCCCGCTCGTGGCGGCGGGTCCTGCGCTCCTTCTACTCCCGACCCCTGGCCTACGGCGCCGCCGTCTTCGTCTCCGCCATCCTGGCCTACGCCGGCGGCGGGATCATGTTCTGGCTCCACGCCATCTACCGGGGCGAGAACGGTCCCCCGATCGGCCACTGGCAGCACTGGCTCCTCGACTCGACGCTCGGCTTCGTCGCCCTGACGCCGGTGGTCCTCCTGCTCCTGCCGGCCGTGCTGTGGACCCTCGGATGGCAGGGTCGGAAGGCCGACGGCGTGCGGGTGGGCGGCTACGTGGTGGTGGTGGGCATGCTGTTCGCCCTGGTCACGGGGCCCGGACCCCTGCTCCACAACGCCATCGCGGGGGCGGGGACGCCCCTCGCCAACCTGGCCACCGACGTCTTCGGCCCCGACCCCCAGATGGTGGAGCGCCAGACCGACGCCCCCGAGCGCTCGGCGTTCACCGAGGGCGTGCTCCAGGTCGCGCTCGGCATCCCCGTGTACTCGCTGCTGACGCTGGCCTCCATCGCCGCCGTCCGGCGGGTCGTCCGCCTCAGCCGGCGTGACCGCGGGCCGGGTGCGGCCCGGGCTCCGACGCTCGCCGGCGCCGGCCGCTGACGGGGGGATCGGTGACCTTCCTCGTCGTCGGGTTGAGCCACCGGGGCGTGCCCCTCGACCTCCTGGAGCGCATGACGGTGCCGGCCGCCCGCCTCCCGAAGGCCCTCGACGACCTCGCCCGGCGGCCGTTCGTCAGGGAGGCGGTGATCCTTTCGACGTGTCACCGGACCGAGGTCTACGCGGTGACCGAGGGCTTCCACGGCGGCGTGCAGTCCATCCGCGACTTCCTGGGTGACCTCGCCTTCGTCGCCCCCGAGGACTTCAGCGACCACCTGGTCACCTACCACGACGAGTCGGCCGTCGCCCACCTGTTGGCGGTGGCGGCGGGTGTCGAGTCGGTGGTGCGGGGCGAGAGCCAGATCCTGGGCCAGGTGCGCCAGGCGTGGGACCGGGCGCGCGACCACGGCGCCTGCGGGGGCAGGCTGGACGCCGTCTTCCGGCAGGCCATGGAGACGGGCAGGCGGGTCCGGTCGGAGACGGGCATCGGGAAGGGCATCTCGTCGCTGTCCGATGCGGCGGTGGCCATGGCCGCCGCCCGGCTGGGCCCGCTCGCCGGGCGCCGCATCGTCGTCCTGGGGGCGGGGGAGATGGGGCAGGGCGTGGTGGCGGGGGTGGCCGACCGCGGTGGTGGGCCCGAGGTCGTGGTCGCCAGCCGCAGCCGGGCCCGGGCCCAGCTGGTGGCCGAGCGGTCGGGGGCGGGCACCGTCGATCTCCACGATCTCGACCTGGCCCTGGAGGACGCCGACCTGCTGGTCACGTCCACCGGCGCCCCGTCGGTGGTCGTCACCACCGCCCGGATGGCCGACGTCGTCCAGCGACGCCAGGGCCGGCCCCTGTTGATCGTCGACATGGGCATGCCCCGCGACGTCGACCGGGGGGTGGGAGGGCTGGCCGGCGTCACCCTCCTCGATCTGGCCGATCTGCGGGCCTACGTCGACGCGGGGGCCGACCAGCGCCACGAGGTGGAGCGGGCCCGGGCCATCGTCGCCGACGAGACGGCCCGCTTCCTGGCCACGGCCGTCCAGCGCCGGGCCGCGCCCACCGTCAGCGCCCTCCGGGCCCGGGCCGAGGAGCTGCGCCGGGCCGAGCTGGCCCGCTACCGCAGCCGCCTGTCGGGGCTCGACGCCCGCCAGCAGGAGGCGGTGGCGGCTCTCACCCGCGGGATCCTGGCCAAGCTGCTGCACGAGCCGACGGTGCAGCTCAAGGAGGCCGCCGGGTCGCCGCGGGGCGAGCGCCTGGCCGACGCGGCCCGGGAGCTGTTCGCCCTGGAGGACCCCGCCGGCGCCCGGATTCGACGTGATAGCCCCCCCGTGGCGAAGGCCGGGTAGCACCCTTTCAACGAACCCCCTTCCGGGACGTAAATGGGGTGCGGCGGATAGACGGGCGGTGGCTGCACCAGCGCAGCGGATTGTCTCCTCGCCGCAATTCACCAGGGCATTCGGGCCAGGCGGCTCGACGGCACGAACCTCGAGGAGAAAGACATGCTCAACCTGAAGCACGGCGGACACGCCCTGGCCAGCGATGCCAAGGGCGCCACCGAAGCGGCCAAGAAGATGGACGTGGTCATCCTGCCGGCGGGGGAACGGCCGACGGAGACCCCGTTCGACTACCTGTTCCCCCAGCTGGCGGGCAAGCCCGGCGCCCACCTCCCGGGCACCGCGGCCGACGTGGTGGCCGCCCTCAAGGCGCTCGGTTCGGCCATGGTCGACAGCGCGCCGGCGGCGGCGACCGACCCCAAGGTTCCGGTCAACTCGACGATCCCGGCGATCTACACCTACTGGGGCCAGTTCATCGACCACGACACGACGGCCAACACCGATCGTGACTCGGTGGTGAGCGACATCACCCGGCCCGACCTCAAGCCGGTCCCGCCGGCCCAGGTCGTCAAGCTGCTCAAGAACCTGCGCCGGCCCAACCTCGACCTCGACAGCCTCTACGGCAACGGTCCCGCGCTCATGAACAAGCACCACAACGACGACGGCATGTACGACGGACCCCGCTTCCGGCTGGGCACCAACGCCGACGGCCCCGGCATCCCCGGGGTGAAGATCCCGCCCGAGGCCGACCTGCACCGCGACCTGCCCCGCATCGGCCCCCTTCTCGACGCCGGCGTCATCACCATGGACGACATCCCCGCCAGCCTCAAGGATGACCCGAACCTGCGGACCCGCGCCTTCGTGGGCGACCTGCGCAACGACGAGAACCTGCTCGTGGCCCAGTTCCACACCGCCGTCCTGCGCTTCCACAACAAGGTCGTCGACCGGCTGGCCAAGAAGGACATCGGTCCCAAGGTCCAGTTCCGGCGGGCCCAGCAGCTCACCCGTTTCCACTATCAGTGGCTGGTGGTGAACGACTACCTGCGGACGGTCACGGCTCCCGGCGTCGTCGACAAGGTCCTCACCGGCGGTCCGAAGCACTACCACCCGGTCCACGGCGAGCTGTTCATGCCCCTCGAGTACTCGGTGGCCGCCTTCCGCTTCGGCCACAGCATGGTCAGGGGCGGGTACGACCACAACCGCAACTTCGGGTCGCCGGGCAACGTCCTGCCCTTCGCCGCCTTCAACCAGCTCTTCCTCTTCACCGGCAACGGCTTCCAGATCGACCCGGCCGACCCGACCAAGAGCGTCCGCAACCCGTTCCTGGGCCAGCCGACGCTGCCGTTCAACTGGATCATCGAGTTCGACCGGTTCACCAACAAGGCCGACCCGAACGAGGGCCACTTCGCCCGCAAGATCGACACCCGCATCGTTCCTCCGATCACCCAGATGGTGAACGAGGGCACCGGGTCCGCCATCCAGGACGATGCCGGCAAGCCCATCCGGGAGCTGCTCCGCCACCTGGGCCAGCGCAACCTGGTGCGGGGCTACCTCCTCAGCATCCCCACCGGTCAGGCCGTGGCCGCCGAGCTGGGCGTCGTCCCCCTGAGCGAGGACGAGCTGCAGCAGGGCAACACCCCCGAGGTGAACGCGGCCCTGGCCCAGGGCGGGTTCCTCGAGCACACGCCGCTCTGGTACTACGTGCTCAAGGAGGCCGAGGTGCGGGCCAACGGCAACTCGCTGGGCGAGGTGGGGAGTCGCATCGTCTGCGAGACGCTCATCGGAGTGCTCCGCAACGACCCCGACTCGTACCTCAACCAGCCCACCGGCTGGGACCCGTCCGACGGCGTCACCCTGCCCAACGGCGACCCCATCACCACCATCCGGGACTTCCTGTCCTTCACGGGCGTCCCGGTCTAAGGGCGGGCGGCGGAGTGGGGCCTGCGACCGGCCGGGACTCGTCCCTACCCGTCGCAGGCCCCCGCCCTGACCGTTTCCAGATCACGCCTTGATGACCACCAGCCGTTCCTCGGTCATCTCCCGTACGGCGGCGGCGGGGCCCTCCTTGGTGTTGCCACTCGACCGGACGCCCCCGTAGGGCATCTGGTCGGCCCGCCAGGTGGGGACCTCGTTGACCAGGACCGTCCCGAAGTGCAGTTCCCGGGCCGCCCGCAGGGCGGTGGCCAGGCTGGAGGTGTAGATCCCCGCCTGGAGGCCGTACCTGGTGTCGTCGGCCAGGCGGAGGCCTTCGTCGGTGGACGGGTAGGCCTGGACGGCGACCACCGGGCCGAAGACCTCCTCCCGGCACACCCGCATGTCGGGCGTCACGTCGGCCAGGACGGTGGGCCGGAGGATGCCGTCGTCGCCGACGGCACCGCCGGTGACGAGCCGGGCCCCGGCGGCGACCGCCTCGTCGATCCACGCCACCACCCGGTCCCGGTCGTCGGTCGAGATGAGGGCGGAGACGTCGGTCGCCTCGTCGAGGGGGTCGCCTACGACGAGCTTTCCGACGAGGGCGGCGAGCGCCTTCGTGAAGCCGTCGGCCACCTCGGCGTGGACGATCACCCGTTGCACCGACACGCACGACTGGCCGGCGTGGGCGAAGCCGGTGCGGGCGACGGCCTCGGCCGCGGCCTCCCAGTCGCCGTCGGCCTCGATGATCAGGGGCGAGTTGTTCCCCAGCTCGAGGGCCACCTTCTTGCGCCCGGCCCGCTCCTTGATGGCCCACCCGACCTCGCCCGATCCGGTGAACGTGAGGTAGACCACGTCGGGGTGGCGGACGAGGGCCTCGCCCACCTCGCCGCCACTGCCGGTGACGACGTGGAGGTAGTCGGCGGGCAGGCCGGCGTCGTTCACCAGCAGGTCGGCCAGGGCGAGCGCGGTGAGGGGCGTCTGGCTGGCCGGCTTGAGCACCACCGGGCAGCCGGCGGCGATGGCCGGCGCCAGCTTGTGGGCCACCAGGTTCAGGGGAAAGTTGAAGGGGGAGATGGCGCCCACCACGCCGATGGGGAGGCGGAGGGTGAAGGCCAACCGCCCCTCGCCGATGGCGGTGGCGTCGATCGGCACCATCTCGCCGGTGAGGCGGCGGGCCTCGACGGCGGCGAAGGTGAAGGTGGAGACGGCCCGTTGGGCCTCCACCCGGGCCGTCTTCATCGGTTTGGCCGACTCGAGGGCGATGGTGCGGGCGAACTCGTCCTCCCTCCCGGCGAGGAGGCGGGCGGCGGCGTCGAGGATCTCCGCCCGTCGCCACGGGGGGAGGGGGTCGTTCTGGAGGGCGGCGCCGGCGGCCGCCACCGCCCGGTCGACGTCGTCCGCGGTGCCCTTCGGCACCCGTCCCACCTCGGCGCCGTCATACGGCGAACGGACCACGATCTCGTCGGCCGTCATGGTCCCGATCGTAGTTTTTGTGATGCGCAGACGACCTCACCGGGTCGGCCAACCACGTTCGCGCTCTCTTCAGTGGGAGTGGCGAAGCCCACCAGAAAAACCATCAGGAACCACCGTGATGGGCTGATAATGTCTCACGGTCACGTTATAGTCGAACATATGATCGGTAACCGGGTCTCCCAGCTGCTCTCGGAGTTGCAGGAGGTGCTCAAGGCGCTCGACCCCGAGGCCCTGGGCGGCCCCGAGTCGCTGGCGCTGTTCGCCGACTTCCACCGCATCGAGCGGCTGGGGGCGGCGGGCAAGGCCCTGTGCGCCCGCCAGGTGGCGGCGTCGCGGGCCTGGTTCTCCACCGGTCATCGCTCCCCCTGTCATCTCATGGCCGACGCCACCGGCACCTCGGTGCGCCATGCCGTCGACCTGCTGGAGGCGGCCGAGGCCATGCGCAGCTTGCCGGCCACCGAGGGCAAGTTCCGCGCCGGGTCGCTCACCGAGCGCCAGGCCATCGAGGTGACCAGCGCCGCCGTCGCCGACCGCACGTCGGAGGCGGAGCTGCTGGAGCTGGCCGCGCTCGAGTCCTTCCTCGAGTTGCAACGGGCGGCGGCCCGGGTGC
>JAXDMK010000011.1:0-37094 GCA_034666105.1 Actinomycetota bacterium
CGATCAGGATGGCGGAGGCCGTGTTCTGGAAGATCATGATGATGACGGTGGCGCCCAGCAGGCCCAGGCCGACGGTGAACATGCCGGCCACGCCGCCGGTGCGGAAGGCCACCTTGAGGGCGGCGGGAAGCGAGCCCTCCTTGGCTGCGGCCGCGGTGCGCACGTTGCCCCGCACCGCCAGCGACATGCCGATGAAGCCGGTGAGGCCGGACATGAAGCAGCCGGCGACGAAGGCCAGGGTGCGGAACAGGCCCGACCGCCCGTAGGAGAGGGCGGTCGAGCCGTCGGGCTTGAGGATCTCGGTCGAGGTGAGGAAGACCAGCACCGCCAGGGGGACGACGATCATCCCGATGGTGCGGAACTGGCGCCGGAGGTAGGCCATGGCCCCCTCCTGGATCGCCAGCGCGATCTCCTTCATCTTGGGCGTGCCCTCGTCGGCGGCGAGCACGCCCCGCATGAGGCTGTAACCCACCAGGAGGGCGAGGATGGCGGTGGCGGCTGAGAAGTACAGCCACAGCCACTCCGTGCTCCCCAGGTGGAAGTTCTGGTAGCCCCCCTCGGATGCGAGCAAGGTCATGCCGACAGCTCCTTCCTGACATAGATCTGGTGGGCGACCTTTTCGCCCAGCAGTCGATCCTTCCCGTCGACCCGGACCACGATGGGACCGTCGAAGGGATGTCGTTCACGGACTTCGAGACGGACACCGGGCCGCAGCCCGAGCGTCTCGAGGAATTCGATGACATCAGGGTCGGTGGAGGCGGGGACGGCCACCACCGCGAACTCGCCCGGTTCCAGGTCGTACAGCGGGGGCAGCGACGGGATGTCGGCCGTCTCGGGCTCCGGGATGGGGAACCCGTGCGGGCACGACGAGGGGCGGTCGAGGGCGACGAACAGCCGGTCCTCCACCTCCTGGGGCAGGTCGTGCTCGAACGAGGTGGCCAGGCGGTCGGCCTCGTTCCAGGCGTAGCCGAGCATGTCGGACAGGAAGCGCTCGACGATGCGGTGGCGCCGGATGGCGGCGACTGCCGCCGTCCGGCCCGACGGCGTCAGCTCGACCCCCTTGTAGAGCTTGTGGACCAGCAGTCCCCGCTCGGCCAGCCGCTTCACGGTGGTGGTGGCGGTGCCGGGGGCCACGCCCAGCGCCTCGGCCAGGGCGCCGGTGGACGCGTCGTGGCCTTCGTTGGACATCCGGTACAGCGCTTTGAGCGCCTCGCGGTCCGGTTTTGAGTGGACAGGATCCATGTTTCGGCAAGGGAAAACTAGGACGCGACCTACCAAAACGTCAAATTTCTGGCGGGCTCCAATCGGGAGCGGCCAGCTCGAAGCCGGCGAACTGGAAGGCGGGGGAGACGGTGCACCCCACCAGACTCCACCGACCGAGGGAGCGGGCCGCCTGCCACTGGTGGGCGGGTACGACGTGCTGCGGCAGGTCCGGTCCGAGGACGCGGCTGGTGGCGGCGGTGCGGCCGTCGGCGGCCGCCACCGACAGCTCGAGTGGGTCGCCGCCGTAGAAGTGCCAGATCTCGCTGGCGTCGACCCGGTGCCAGTGCGATCGCTCCCCCTCCCGGAGGAGGTAGTAGATGGCGGTGACGGCTGGTTCCCGCCACGTCTCCCGGTACCACCCGCCCTCGGGATGGGGCGCCAGGCCCAGGTGCCGGATCACGTCGTCTGCACCCCGTCCGCTCACGGACGGCACCTTACGAGGGCTTACGAGGGCCTATGAGGGCCTACGAGGGCGGGGGGAGCAGCTCGTAGAGGGGATTCAGGATGGCCAGGCGGTCGTGGTAGCTGCCGGCCATGCCCTCCACCGCCAGGTTGGCGCCGGGCCGGATGCCCGCCACCCGGCGCCGGCCGAGGAAGACCACGCCGATCCCGCCGGTGGCGTCGACCAGGGTGCACTCGAGGGTGGGCACGCCGGCCCGGGGTTGCACCCTTACCGACCGCACTCGGCCGGTGACCCGCACCCGGGTCCGCCACTCGACGTCACCGATCGCCGGCGCCGCCGCCGCCGTCGCCGTCGTCATTGGCCGAGGTGGTAGGGCACGAAGGTGACGTTGGCGTGGGGGAGCCCGGCCACCGCCCCGGCCAGGCGCTCGGCCGTCCGGTCGTGCAGCAACCGGTGCCACAGCCGGCGGTAGCAGCGCCGGGGCAGCAGCACGCTGACCTCGGTGTCGCCGCCGGCCAGCACCTCGGTGACGACCTCCACCAGCGTCTGTGGCAGCCGCCGGTCGGGGCAGTCGACCAGTTCCAGGGTGAGCCGGGACAGGCCCAGCCGGGCCCAGTCGTCGGCCAGGGCCTCGGCCCGGTCGAGGTCGGAGGCGATGTGGACGGCCCGCAGCTCGTCGGGGGCCAGGGTGCGGGCGTACTGGATGGCCCGGGCCGTGCTCCGGTCGAGGCGCTCCACGAGAACGAGCACCACGTGGCGCCGGAGGATGGGAGCGGTGGCGGCCAGGCGGGCGTCGTGTTCCAACTCGGTGGCTTCGGCCCGGTACTGGCGGTTGAGGCGGAGGAGCAGCACCACGCTCACCGGCACCAGGACCACGATCACCCAGGCCCCGTGCATGAACTTGGTGATGGTGATCACGGCCAGGACCAGGCTCGACAGCACCGCCCCGATCCCGTTGACGACCAGCCCCGTCCGCCACCCCGCCTCCCGGTGGCGCAGGTGGTGGCGGGTCATCCCCGCCTGCGACAGGGTGAACGACGTGAACACCCCCACCGCGTAGAGCGGGATGAGGTGGTCGACCTTGGCCCTGGTGACGATCACCAGCACGATCGACGCCGCCGACAGCCACAGGATGCCGGACGAGAACACCAGCCGGTGGCCCCGGTGGACCAGGCGCCGGGGGAGGAACCCGTCGGCCGCCTGGAAGGAGGCCAGCCGGGGGAAGTCGGCGAAGGAGGTGTTGGCGGCCAGGACGAGGATGAGCATGGTCCCCGCCTGGAGGGCGAAGAAGAGCACGTGGCCGGCGGCACCGCCCCCGTAGACGAGCCGGCCCACCTGGGAGATCACCGTGGGCGAGCCTTCGGCGAAGGGGACGACGTGCATCCTCCCGGCCAACACCGAGAGCCCGAGGAACATGACCCCCAGGGCCGCGCCCATCACCACCAGCGTGGACCGGGCGTTCTTCCACTCCGGGGCCCGGAAGGCGGGCACCCCGTTCGAGATCGCCTCCACCCCCGTCACCGCCGCCCCGCCCGAGGCGAAGGCGTGGAGGATCACGAACAGCCCCGCCCCCAGGAACAGGGTGGGGTCCTTCGTCCCGAGGTGCACCAGGCCCTCGTGGCCCAGGGGCTGCACCGGCAGCCCACCGGCCACCATCCGCACCAGGCCCACCCCCAGCAGGATCAGCATGTTGACGATGAAGAAGTAGGTGGGGACGGCGAAGACCTTCCCCGACTCCCGCACCCCCCGGAGGTTGCCGTAGGCGACGATGAGGATGAAGAGGATGGAGATCGGCACCGCGGCCGGTACCAGAGCGGGGAAGGCCGACGTGAGGGCGGCGGTGCCGGCCGACACCGACACCGCCACCGTGAGCACGTAGTCGGTGAGCAGGGACACGCCGGCGAACTGGGCGGGGACGATCCCGAAGTTGTCGCGGGTGACCACGTAGGCCCCGCCCGCGCTGGGGTAGGCCTTGATCGTCTGCCGGTAGGACAGGATCAGGAAGGCGAGCACGACCAGCATGGCCACCGTGAGGGGCACGACCAGGGAGAAGGCGGCCAGGCCCACCGCGGGGAGGAGGACCCTCAGGATCTCCTCGGTGGCGTAGGCCGACGACGACAGGTTGTCGGAGGCGAACACGGCCAGGGCGGTGGGCCGGCCCAGCCGCTCGTGGACCAGCTGCTCGGTGTTGAGAGGCGGGCCCAGGAGGCGGTCCTTGGTCCGCTCCACCACCCCGCCGGGCGCGGGCGGCGGGGCCGGGGGCAGGGGCTTGGGCGTGCTGGTGAGGGTCATCGAATCGGATGATCCCCCCGGGTCCGTCAAGGCCGAGTCAAGGGCGCCCGCCGATCCGTCAAGAACGCGCAAAGATCGCGCGTCGATGACCCGTTTCCGCCCTCCCGGCCTCCGTGGGGGCGGGCCCACCCCGTGGGTGGGCACGGCGGTGGGTGCCGGGGGGGCCCTGCTGGTGGTGGCCGCCCTCGCCCCCTTCCGCGACGACGTCAGCGGAACGTCGCCCGCCCTCCTCCTCGTCCTGGCCGTGGTGGCGGCGGGCGTGGTGGGTGGGGCATGGGCCGCGGCCGGCACCGCGGTGGTGGCCGCCGCCGCCTACAACCTGGCCTTCATCCGGCCCTACGGCCAGTTCAAGGTCGACGTGGGGGAGGACTGGGTGGCGCTGGGCGTGTTCCTGGCCGTGGCCCTGGTGGTGGGCGTGCTGGTGGCGGCCGAGGCCGACCGCCGGCGAGCGGCCGAGACCCGGGAGGGTGAGGTGCGGACCCTCTACGAGCGGCTGCAGGAGTCGGACGACGAGCGGGCCCGGCTGAACGAGGAGGTGGCCCGCATGGAGGTCCTCCAGCGGGTGGACGAGCAGCGCTCGGCGCTTCTCCGGTCGGTGTCGCACGACCTGCGCAGCCCGTTGGCCACCATCCGGGCGGTGGCGTCCGACCTGCGGGACGGGGTGGTCTACGAGGAGCCGACCCGGACCGAGCTGCTGGCGACGGTGTGCGACGAGTCGGAGCGTCTCGACCGGATCGTGTCGAACCTGTTGTCGCTGAGCCGGATCGAGGCCGGCGCCTTCGCCCCCGAGCGCCAGGCCGTCCCCATCGACGAGCTGATCACCGAACGCCTGCGCCGGCTGAGCGCCCTGTTCGGCCACGCCCGGGTGCAGGTGGAGCTGCCGCCCGACCTGCCCCTGGTCGACGGCGACTACACCCAGCTGGAGCAGGTGGTCACCAACCTGCTGGAGAACGCCAGCCGCCACGCCCCGCCGGGGACGATCGTGCGCGTCGGCGGCCGGGCCCTGGCGTCGGGGGCGGTCGAGATCTGGGTGTCGGACGAGGGCATCGGAGTACCCGACTACGACCGGCTGCGGGTGTTCGAGCCCTTCCGCCGGGGCGAGGGCAGCCGGTCGAGCGGCGTCGGCCTGGCCATCTGCAAGGCAGTGGTGGAGGCCCACGGCGGCACCATCCGCGTCGAGCGCACCCCCGGCGGAGGGGCGACGTTCGCCTTCACCGTGCCGGCCCGTACGCCGTGAAGGGCGCCCCCGGTCCCGGCGGCGGCGCCCAGACCATCCTGGTGGTCGACGACGAGCCCGCCATCCTCCGGGCCTTGCGGGCGGGCCTGGAGGCGCGGGGCTACCGGGTGGTGGCGGCCGTCAGCGGGCAGCAGGCGATCGACCTGACCGCGGTGGAGGCCCCGGCCCTCGTCGTCCTCGACCTCAACCTGCCCGACATCGACGGTGTCGAGGTGTGCCGGCGCATCCGGGGCTGGACCGACGTCCCCATCGTCGTCCTGTCGGCCGAGGGCTCGGAGTCGCGCAAGGTGCTGGCCCTCGACGAGGGGGCCGACGACTTCGTCACCAAGCCCTTCTCCATGCCCGAGCTGCTGGCCCGGATCCGGGTCGCCCTCCGGCACCGGCCGTCGCTCGCCCACGGGGGGCCGGGGCCCGACCAGGCGGTGCTGGAGGTGGGCGACGTGCGGGTCGACCTGGCCCGGCATCAGGTGACGGTGGGCGGGCGGCCGGTGGACCTGACGCCCAAGGAGTTCGCCTTTCTGGCCCTGCTGGCCCGGTGGCCGGGCCGGGTGCTCACCCACCGCGCCATCCTGGGCGAGGTGTGGGGGCCGGAGTACGGCACCGAGACCCAGTACCTGCGGGTCTACGCCAGCCAGCTGCGCAAGAAGCTCGACGACGACCCCGAGCGCCCCCGCCTGGTCACGGAGCCGGGGGTGGGCTACCGCCTGGTGGAGCCGCCGGGTCCGGCGGGGCCGGTGGCGTAGGCGACTCGGGCGCGGCCGCGGGCGGGGCCGGAGCGGGATCAACCGGCGCTGGCGGATCTACCGGGGCCGGCGGATCGAGCGGGGCCGGCGGACCCGGCGGCGCCTGTTGCGTCGCCGACGGGCGGGGCACGTTACGGCGGGCCGGCGTTGGTGGCGGGTTCTCGGCGTCGAGGTGGTAGGGCACCGAGGTCACGACCGTTCCCGTCCGGAACAGGAGCTTGCCCTTGAGGAACAGCGCGCTCTGGTTGTGGAGGACGTTCTCCCACCACTTGCCCACCACGAACTCGGGGATGACCACGGTGACGGTGTCGTCGCCCCACCGGGCGTCGACCTCGTCGATGTACTCCACCACCGGGGCCACCAGCTCCCGGTAGCGGGAGTACTTGATCTCCAGCGGAACTTCGATCTTGTAGTCCCGCCACTGCCGTTCCATCTCCTCCCGGTCGTCCTCCTCGTAGGTGACGTAGAGGGCGACCAGGTGCTGCGGGTTGAGGGAGCGGGCGTAGGCCAGGGCCTTCAGCACCCCCACGTGGATGCGCCCCACCAGCACGATGACGGTGTGGTTGATGGGCTGGGGCCGGGTCATGCTCGGGTCGAAGACGAGGGCGGTGGAGACCCGGTCGTAATGGCGGCGGATGGCGGTGAACAGGAGGATGATCAGGGGGATCACCACGATCGGCAGCCACGCCCCCTTGGTGAACTTGGTGATGGCGACGATGAGCAGGACGATGCCGGTGGCGAGGGCGCCGGCGGCGTTGATGGTGATGCCCTTGCGCCAACCCGGTTCCCTGAGATTGAGGTGGCGCTTGATCATCCCCGACTGGCTGAGGGTGAAGGAGGTGAACACGCCCACCGCGTAGAGGGGGATGAGGGCGGTGGTGATGCCGCCGAAGGCGATGAGCAGGGCGCCGGCGGCGAGGGCCAGGAAGACCACGCCGTTGGAGAACACCAGCCGGTCGCCCTGGTTCATGAACTGGCGGGGCAGGAAGCCGTCGCGGGCGATGATCGACGACAGCCGGGGGAAGTCGGCGTAGGCGGTGTTGGCGGCCAGGGTGAGGACGGCGGCGGTGGCGAACTGGAGGATCACGTACAGCGGCCCGCCGCCGTAGACGGCCTGGCCCATCTGCGAGATCACCGTCTCGTGCTCGCTCGGATAGGGGTGGAGGTGGTGGGCCAGGATCGACACGCCCACGAACAGGGTGGCCAGGATGCAGCCCATGGCGGTGAGGGTGGCGGCCGCGTTCTTCGCCTCCGGGGGCTTGAAGGCGGGGACGCCGTCGGCGATGGCCTCGATACCCGTCAGGGCCACCGCGCCCGAGGAGAAGCCCCGGAGCAGGAGGAACAGGCCGATGCTGCCGCCGGTGAGCATGCCGTGGAACTCCGCCGGTGACGGCGGGGGCACCCGGGCCGGCGTGCCGAAGTACTCCCGTCCCAGTCCGTAGATGATCAGCAGGGACAGGCTGACGATGTAGGTGTAGGTGGGAAAGGCGAAGACGAGGCCCGACTCCTTCAGCCCCCGCAGGTTGGCCACGGTGATGAGGACGATGAGGGCCAGGCCCACCGCCACCCGGTGCTGGGCCAGCCCCCGGAAGGCGGGCAGCGACACGATGGCGCCCACGCCGGCCGAGATCGACACGGCCACGGTGAGGATGTAGTCGACGAGCAGCGACGCCCCCGCCACCAGGGAGGGATAGCGGCCGAGGTTGTCCCGGCTGACCAGGTACGACCCGCCGCCGTTGGGATAGGCGAAGATCGTCTGCCGGTAGGACGCGACCACGATGGCGATGAGCCCGGCCACCACGATCGAGATCGGGACCAGCTTCGACAATCCGAGCGACAGGCTGGTGCCCGATCCCACCGCGATGACGAAGAGGATCTCCTCCGTGGCGTAGGCGGTGGACGAGATGGCGTCGGCCGAGAAGGTGGCCAGGGCGACCGGTTTGGACAACCGCCGGTGCTCACCTTCGCTCGTGGCGATGGGTCTGCCGACGAGAAGCCGCTTGATGGCCGCGTACACGGGGGGTCACGGTACCTGCCCCTGCGCCGGGGAACCGCTTCCGTACGAGTTGTGTTGGGCCCGGTAAGCCGTGTTGCATTGCAGCGTGCACGTCATCGTGGTGGGTTGTGGACGGGTGGGCTCGGAGCTGGCGGTGTCGTTGGAGAACGGCGGACACACGGTGGCCGTGATCGACAAGGACCGGGACGCCTTCCGGAACCTGCCCGACTCCTTCGCCGGCCGGGCCGTCCTCGGCTTCGGGTTCGACCGGGAGCACCTGGAGCAGGCCGGGATCGAGCAGGCGTCGGCCCTGGCCGCGGTCACCAGCGGCGACAACTCCAACATCCTCAGCGCCCGCATCGCCCGGGAGACCTACGAGATCCCCAACGTGGTGGCCCGAATCTACGACCCCCGCCGGGCCGTCATCTACCAGCGGCTGGGCATCCAGACGGTGGCCACCGTGGCCTGGACCACCGACCAGGTGCTCCGGCGGCTGTTCCCGGAGGAGTCGGTGAGCGAGTGGACCGACGCCACCGGCAGCATCCGCCTCATCGAGCGGGCCCTGCCCCCCGGGTGGGCCGGCCACAAGCTCACCGAGCTGGAGGACCGCGACCGGGTGCGGCTGGTGGCCCTGTCCCGGGCCGGCTCGGCCCGCCTGTGCGGGCCCGACCTGCTGGGCCAGGAGGGTGACGTGCTGCATCTCGCCGTCCGCTCCGAAGCGGTGGAGGAACTGGAAGCCAAGCTCTCGAGGAAGGCCGGCTCATGAAGGTAGCGATCGCGGGGGCGGGCAACGTCGGCACCTACATCGCCGGCGACCTCAAGGATGCCGGCCACGACGTGATGGTCATCGAGCAGAACCCCGACCTGGTGGCCCGGCTGCGCAAGGGGCTCGACGTGAAGTGGGTCATCGCCGACGCCTGCGAGGTGGCGTCGCTGCACGCGGCCGGCCTGGCCGACGTCGACGTGGTGGTGGCCGCCACCGGCGACGACGAAGACAACCTGGTCATCTCCCTGCTGGCCAAGCAGGAGTTCGCCGTCCCCCGGGTGGTCGCCCGCGTCAACCATCCCGCCAACCAGTGGCTGTTCAACGAGACCTGGGGTGTCGACGTCTCCGTGTCCACCCCCCACCTGCTCACCGCGCTGGTGGAGGAGGCGGTGTCGGTGGGCTCGCTGGTGCGCCTGTTGCAGTTCCAGGACGCCCGGCTGGTGGAGGTCACCCTGGCCGACATCTCCCCCGCCGTCGACACGCCGATCTCGGAGATGGGGGTGCCGCGGGACGCCACCATCGTGGCCATCGTCCGCGACCGCCACGTGATCGTCCCCCGGGGCGACACGATGATGCAGGCGGGCGACGAGGTGCTGGTGCTGGTGACGCCCGAGACGGAGGACGCGGTGAAGGCGATGCTGGTGGGGGCGGGAGCCGCCACCGTCACCGGCCCCGCCGCCGCCGGCCTCATCGCGGCGTCGGGGGAGCCCCCCGGCTAGCTCAGCAGCTCGTACTTCGGGTTCATCAGCAGGATGCGACCCCGACCGCCCTGGTCGGTGCCCCGGCCGCTGAGGAGCAGGCGCCGGCCGGGGGAGATGCCGGCGATGCGCCGGCGACCCGTCCACACGACGACCAGCATGCCGCTGCCGTCGCTGACGGTGGCCTCCAGCGACGGTGACCCGGCCCGGGGGACGATCCGCATCGACGAGATCTCGCCGGCCACGGTGATCTCCGTGCGGGGCAGGCAGTCGCCGATGGGCGTGACGCCGGCGACGCCCCGGCAGAACGATTGCAGCTGCTCCTTGTCGAGCACGGCGATGGGGACGGAGAGCTCGCGGAGCCGCTTGCGGAGGGGCACGGTGGACCTACTGCTTCAGCTGGTTGCCGTTGCCGTGGTGCATGACCAGGCGAACCTCGGTGCCCGCGCCCGAAGAGGTGAATTCGACCTCGTCGACGAGGGCCCGGATGAGGGGGATGCCCAGGCCCCGCTCGAACTTGAGGCGGGCGGGGTCGGTGACCGGAGGGTGATCGGGCAGCTCGGAGGGGTCGAACCCGGCGCCCCTGTCGGAGATGCGGACTTCGAGGCCGTTGTCGTCGACCCAACAGCGGACGACCACCGGCTCATCGGTGGCGATGGCGCTGTGGGCCTCGATGGCGTTGGTGCAGGCCTCGGAGACGGCCAGCTTGAGGTCGTCGACCCGTTCGTCGGCCAGCTCGCCGTCGGCCGCGGCCAGGGCGGACACGGCCAGGCGGGCGAGGGCGACGAACTCGGCGCGCGCCGGAATCTCGAGTTCCACGGCCTCCCCCACCATGGTCGTCAGCCCCGGAGCCCCTCTACGTCCCGTCCGACACGGCCGCGTCCACCGAATCGTGGATGGAGAACACCTTGGTGAGGCCCGTGATCTCGAACACTTTCAGGATTCGGCTCTGGGTGCAGACGAGGACGAGGTCGCCGTCGTGGCTGCGGAGCCGCTTGAGCCCGCCGACCAGCACGCCCAAGCCGGTGGAGTCGAGGAAGTCGACGCCCTCCAGGTTGACGACGATCTGGTACTTGCCGTCGCTCACCAGCTCGATGAGCCGCTCGCGGAACTTGGGGGCGGTATAGACGTCGACCTCGCCCGTTACGCTCAACACGGCCCAGCCGTCGCGCTCGGTGACGTCCAGCCCCAGATCCATGCGTGCTACTCCTCCCGGTTTTGGCCATCTACCCGTGTCTGACTCACGCTACCCCGTTGGTCGCCCTGCGCTAAACACGGCTGCCCCCGACCTGGCCGCCACCATCGCGGCCCTGGCCGAGGACGGCCAGGTGGTGCACGTCGAGCGCATCCCCGCCCGCGCCGCCCGGGTGCGGGCGCCGGCCCGTCCCTTCCCCGAGGCGTTGGCCGCCTGCGTGCCCCCGGGCGGGCTGTGGACGCACCAGGCGGCGGCAGTCGACCTGGCCCGGGAGGGCACGTCGGTGGCGGTGAGCACCGGCACCGCGTCGGGCAAGTCGCTCTGCTACCAGCTGCCGGTGGCCGAGGCCGCCCTGGCCGGCGGGACGGCCCTGCTCCTGTACCCCACCAAGGCCCTGGCCCAGGACCAGCTGCGGGCGATGGGTGCGCTCGGGGGCGCGGCGGGCGTGCCCGGGCTGGTGGCGGTCACGTACGACGGCGATACCGACCCGTCCGCCCGCACCTGGGCCCGGAGGTCGGCGGGGGTGGTGCTCACCAACCCCGACATGCTCCACGTCGGCGTCCTCCCCCACCACGAGCGGTGGGCCCGCTTCCTGTCCCGGTTGCAGTACGTGGTGGTCGACGAGCTGCACACCCTGCGGGGGATCTTCGGCACCCACGTGGCCCACGTCCTGCGCCGGCTGCGACGGGTGTGCGCCCACTACCGGTCCGACCCCACCTTCGTGTTCTGCTCGGCCACCATCGGCCGGCCGGGGGAGCTGGCGTCGGCGCTGTGCGGGCGGCCGGTGGCGGAGGTGGTCGACGACGGGTCGCCGCGCGGTGAGCGGGTGTTCGTGCTGTGGAACCCGCCGGTGGTCGACGAGGTGGCCGGTACCCGGGCGTCGGGCCACGGCCAGTCGGCCCGGCTGCTGGCGGGGCTGGTGGCGGGCGGGTCGCGGGCCATCGCCTTCACCCGCAGCCGGCGGGGGGCGGAGATCGTGGCCGCCGAGGCCCGGCGGCGGGTGGGGGCGATGTCCGTGGACGGGAAGGGCCTGGCCGAGCTCATCCGGCCCTACCGGGGCGGGTACCTGGCGTCGGAGCGGCGGGAGATCGAGGCCGAGCTGTTCGGGGGCCGGCTGCGGGGGGTGGCGGCCACCAACGCCCTGGAGCTGGGGATCGACGTGGGCGGGCTCGACGCCTGCATCCTGGACGGCTTCCCCGGCACCATCGCCTCCATGTGGCAGCAGGCGGGCCGGGCCGGCCGCCAGCGCCAGCAGTCGGCGGCGGTGCTGGTGGCGGGGGAGGACCAGCTCGACCAGTGGTTGATGGCGCATCCGTCCGAGGTCTTCAGCCGGTCGCCGGAGCCGGCGGTGGTCAATCCGGGCAACCCCTTCGTGCTCGACCCGCACCTGGCCTGCGCCGCCTACGAGCTGCCCCTCACACCGGCCGACGAGGAGTGGTGGGGCGACGACCTCGACGACGGCATCCGCCGGCTGGTGCTCGACGACCGGCTCAAGCTGCGGGACGGGCGGGCGGTCTACGCCGGCGGGGGTGCGCCGGCGGCGTCGGTGGGGCTGCGGACGGGATCATCGGCGTCGGAGTACCGGATCGTGGCCGCGGACGGGGCGCGCCTGATCGGGACGGTCGACGAGGGCCGGGCGTTCTCCACCGTCCATCCGGGGGCGTTGTACCTCCACCAGGGCCGGCAGTACCGGGTGACGGCGTTGGACCGCTCCGACCGGGCCGCGTGGGTGGAACCGTGCGAGGCGGACGAGGTCACCCAGGCCATGTCCGACCTCAACGTCACCCTGCTCGGGGTCGACGACTGGGCGGTGGTGGGCCGGGCCGAGCTGTTCGTGGGGGCGGTGGAGGTCACCGAGCGGGTGACGGGCTACCAGCGTCGCCGGCGCTCGACCCGGGAGCCGCTGGAGACGGTGGCGCTGGACCTGCCGCCGACCCGGTTGCGGACCCGGGCCTTCTGGTACGTGCTCGACGACGGGTTGCTGGCCGAGGCGGGAATCCACCCGGCCCGGGTCCCGGGAGTGGTGCACGCGGTGGAGCACGCCGCCATCGGGATGCTGCCCCTGTTCACCATCTGCGACCGGTGGGACGTCGGGGGGTTGTCGACCAACCGCCAGACCCAGACGGGACTGGCCACCATCGTGATCTACGACGGTTACCCGGGCGGGGCGGGTATCGCCGAGCTGGGCTTCGCCGCCGGCCGCGGCCACCTCGAAGCCACGCTCGAGGTGATCTCCAACTGCCGGTGCGTGGCCGGATGCCCGTCGTGCGTGCAGTCACCTAAGTGCGGCAACCTCAACGAACCGCTGGACAAGGCGGGGGCGGTGTCGCTCCTCACCGCCCTTCTCGCCTGAGCGACGCCGGCCGGCGTCGCTGACCGCGTTAGCGGCGAGGTCCGACGAAGACCTCGGGCGACGACCATTCCGACTCGGCGTCGTCGGCCCGGTCGAGATCGTCGACGGGATCGGGCTCGGGGGGGAAGAACGGCTCCGGGTCGACGCCGGGGGGTACCGCGTCGGCCGTGGCCGGCACCGCCGCCTTGGCCCGGCGGGCCCGCACCGGCTTGGGCGCAGGCGCAGGCGCCGGCGCCGCCGCGGGCGCGGGCGCGGCCTCGGGCTCGGGCCCGGCCTCGGCGGCGGCGAAGGGCTCGGGCTCGACGACGGCCCGGAGCGGCTGGGGCTGGGGCAGGGGGTGCGGGTGGGACTCGGCCCGGGGCGTGAGCTCGCCGGGGGCGTCGAGGAGGCCCAACGCCCAGGCGGCGTCGAACTCGGCCCACACCGGGACCTCGGGGGCGGCCGTGGCGACGGGCAGGACGGGGCGCACGAACTCGCGGTCGTCGGGGGCGTCGAGCAGGCCCAGGGCCGAGACCGGCTCGAACTCAGCCCAGACCGGTAGCTCGGCCACGTCGTCGTCGGGGGGTGCCCGGTGATGGCCGCCGTTGGCCACCGCGGTGGCGACGTCGATGGCGATCGGCGCGCCGGGCAGGATGGAGACCCCGCTCGTCGTCCGCGCCGCGTCCAAGGCCCGGGCCACGTACGTGCCGGGCGGCGGCTTCTCGGGGGCGGCCTTGGTGCGCACGTTGAGCAGCCGGACGTGACCGGCCATGACCAGGAGGATGAGGCCGGCGGCCACCGGGATGAGGGGCCGGTTGCGCTTGAACTCAGCCACCTGGCGGGCCCGGGGTGACGGGAGCACCGCGTCGGGCTCGCCCGGCTCGGCTTCGTCGGGGAGGGAGCCGAAGGGGAGGGTCTCGCCGAAGCCGGTGTCGGGCAGGTCGAGGAAGATCGGACCCGGGCTGGCGAGGGTGGGCGCCTGGCCGGAGAGGAAGGAGCCGATGTCGACGCCCTGGCCGGCCACCGTGGTCACCGGGCCGCCGGCGGGGTCGACGGTGGTGGTGGGGGGCGGGGCGACGGTGGTGGTGCGCTCGGACGACGCCTTGGAGATCTTGCTCGTCTTCTCGTCCCCCGAGAAGCCCTTCCGCACGGCGAAGACCTTGTAGGCGAACTCGCCGCCGCTGCCGGCGGCACTGGTGTCGGTGAAGCTCGGCCGTCCCGACCCCGGCTGCTTGATGTCGGAACCGAGGCGCCGGAAGTCGCCGCCGGGGTCCTTGCGGAACAGCGCGTAGTAGAGGATGTCGGGCTCCGGGTTGCGGGCCCACGACACCACCACGCTGCGGTCGTTGCCACCGTCGAGCTTGAGATCGGTGGGCGCGGTGGGCTCGACCGCCAGCCGGAAAGCGATCGGGTCCACCGACACCGACGGGGCGTTGCCGCAGGACAGCGACAGGGGGTCGCAGTACCGGCCCGAGGCCTCCACCACATAGGGCCCGTTGTAGGCCAGGGAGGGGATCTCCCAGGTGAAGGTGATGTTGCCGGTGCGGCAGGCGCCGGCGGAGGCGACCTGGCAACCGTCCTGGGTGACGGGGCTGCCACCGGTGGGTCCGGTGGGCGACACCCGCAGGTCGACGGCGGTGATCTGCTCCACCGCCAGTCCCAGCAGGGAGGCGCCGGTGAAGGTGCCGGTGGCGACCGGCGACGAGGTGACGTCGTCGCTGGGGTCGATCGACATCGACCGGGTGGGCTCGGCGCTGGCCGGCGCGGCTGCGCCCACGACCAGCACCACGACCACCGCCGCCCCGCTCGCCATCCGGGCCAGGCGGTTCCTCCGCCCGGCGCCGCCGGCGGAGGCGCTGTGGCTCACGCGGTGAGGGCCGAGACCCACTTGCCCTGGACCACGAGGCGTTGGGCGGCCGAACCCTTGGGGTGGCAGGTGGTGAGGGTGAGCATCTTGTCGGTGCTGGGGGCGATGACGCCCAGCTCGTCGGGAGCGATGGCGAACGGCGCCTTGGTGACCTCGTACTGGCAGGCGCCGATGGGCGTGATCAGGTCGATCTTGTCGCCTGTCTTGAGCTGATCGAGGTTGCCGAAGGGGCGCCCGTAGGTGGTGCGGTGGCCGGCGATGGCGACGTTGCCGCCGTCGCACGGCAGGGCGGTGTTGGGGTAGTGGCCGGCGCCGGCCCGCAGCGCGCTGGGGGTGATCCCCTCGACGACGACGACATCGACGTCGATGGCGGGGATCCGGATGCGAGTCAGGCTGTCGCCCGTCTCGATCTTGCCCTCCTTGTAGGCCTGCTGCAGCTCGGGACTGACGAGCTGGTCATCCAGCTGGGCCTGGATCCGGCCCTGCCACACGTTGGTGAAGAACGGGTAGCCGACCAGGCCCAGGCCGCCCAACAGGAGTGCCACCGACAGCCCGGAAAGGCTCACGCGAATCCAGCGATGGGTGCGGAGAAGGTTTATGAGCACGCGCCCCTACCAATCAATTCAGCTCGATCCGAATGCAACGTGAGGGTACCGGAGCTGCCGGTGGGTCCGGCGTCAGGTGGGCGACTAGTTGTCGGCCGGGTTGCGCTTGCCACTGGGGCGGGCGACGACGAGCCGGCGGGTGGTGAAGGCGGCCAGCAGGAGGGCGAAGCCGACCATCGGGACCCAGGGGTCGTTGCCGGTCTTGGCCAGCTGCGCCACCGGCTCGACCAGCTTCTGCTGCTCGACCAGCTGCGACTGTCCACCGATGCCGCTCTCGGCGTGGGCCAGCTCCAGCTTGATGCCGCCGCTGATGCCCTTGAGCAGGTGGATGGACACACCGTCGGCCACCGAGGAGACGCTGCCGTCGGGGTTCTTGGTGGTGGTGCCGGCGCCGAGGGCGATGGTGGACTCGAGCGGGGTGCCGGCCAGGAGGGTGATGGGGCTGCCCAGCTTCACCGGGATCTCGGTGATGTTGCCCAGGATCGGCAGGCCCAGCTTGACGGTGAGGATGGCGGCGTCGAAGCCGGGGGTGCTGGTGCCGCCGGCCCGGTCGAACACCGAGGTGGCCTTGGCCGAGCCGACCACGATCGACAGCAGCGGGGCGCCGCCGAGGGCGAGGCCGGGCAGGACGTCGATCTGGCCGCCCTGGGCGGTGGCGATGGCGCTGATCTTGCCCGTCTCACTCAGACCCTGGGACGTGGAGTTGCCGAGTTTGATCGTGGCCAGGTTGGTGGCCTTCTTGAGCCCGTCGACCAGGCTGGAGACGAGGCCGGTGTTGGGGTCGAGGCCGAGCTGGGTGACGAGGCCGGGGAGGAGGCCGCCCAGGAGCGGGTTGAGAGCGCCGGTGACGGTGCCGATGACCTGGTCGAGCAGCGGGGTGAGGGCGTCGAGGACAGGGGAGAGGAGGGCGAGGATCTGCTGGCCGCCGACGTCGATGGCGGCCACGCTGCCCGAGCCGAAGGCCTGGGGCGCGCCGGGCGTGCTGTCGACCTTGGCCTCACCGCACGCCAGCGCCACGCTGAGGAGGTTGGCGATGGGGAGGTTGAGGACGCAGGCCTTGGGCGGGGCGAGGGCCTGACTGGGGCCGGTGGTCTCCACCGTGCTCACCGTGCCCGGGACGAGGAGGACGCCGCCGCCGGTGGCCTTGGCCGCGGGGGTGCTCGTCATCTCGATGCCGGAGGCGCCGACGGTGACCTTGATGCCGAGCACGTCCAGGGCCAGGGCGCGGGCGTTGGCAGTGGCGATGAAGCTCTCGGCCCGGGTCTGCACCGTCTGGGCCGAGGCGGGAGACGGTACGACAAGGAACGCGCCAACAACGAGAGCCGACAAGGCGATCGCCCCGGTTCGGCGGAACATGCTCATGCTGTTCTGTCTCCTCCCGATGTAGCCGAGCCGAGTGCCCGACAACGCGCCCCGAGTGGCAACTACGTGCCTACCGCATGTAGGTACCAGAATTCTCACCCGGGGTCCAGCTTTGCCCGTCAGTTTCTTGCTGAGAAAGGTGGATTGAACACTCTGCGTGGTCGATGCCCCCGGGCAGCAGGGTACTCGGCCGGTCTTGACGCCGCCAGTGGTCGCTTGCTTACCGTTCGACCCTCATAGTGGCAGATGCCTCCAGGGTGACGTCGGGAAGGGCGGCGCCGACCAGGGGGACGTCGGTGGGCGCCCGGTAGCTGACGTGGATCCGGACCCGGCTGCCGGGGCCGGCACGACCGCTCGACTCGACCGTGAGACGGCTGGCGTCGAGGGTGGAACTGGCCGCCGCCGCCCGGGCGGGAACCTCGGGCCCGCCGTCGACGGCCGCCTCCCGGGCCGCCTCCCGGGCCGCGTGGAGCACGAGGATCTGGTCGCGCACCACCAGCCCCACCTGGACGAGGGCCAGCAGCAGGATGGCCACGAGGGGCAGGACGAGGGCCAGCTCGACTGCAGCCTGGCCCTCGTCGCCGGTTCCCCTCGGGGCGTGTCGCCCCGTCACTTGGCCTTTCCGGTGATGTTCTTCACCACCGTGTCGAGCAGCTTCTCGATGAGGTCGGTCTTGGTGGCCCAGGCCACGATCAGCAGGGCGATGGCCGCCGCCCCCAGCAGGACGAGGGCGTACTCGGCCGAGGCCTGGCCCCGCTCGTCGGTGCGGGCGCGGCCGTGGAAAAGGGTGATGGCGAAGATGTAGAGGGCGAGCATCGGCTCTCCTTCTGGATGTCCCAGGGTGGGATGGGGCGGTTTCACAGGCGCAGCGACCGGAGGGCACTGGCGATGAGGGGCGCCACCGTGAGCAGCCCGAAAGCGGGGAGCGTGCAGCTCACCAAGGGAAACAGGAGCTTGACCGGGATCTTGCGGGCCGCCTCCTCCGCTTTGCGGCGCCGGTCGGCCCGGACCTCGTGGGCCAGCCGTTCGAGGCCGGGGCCGAGGGGTGCCCCGTAGCGCTCGGAGGCGAGGAGGGCGGCCACCAGGGGCCGGGTGGCCTCGCCCGCCCGGGGCGGGATGTCGTCGAGGGCGTCGCCCAGGCGCCGGCCGAGGGACACCTCGTCGCACGCCCGGGCCAGCTCCCCGCCGAGGGGCCCCGGCGCCCGGCGGGCCACGCTCCTCACGGCCAGGGGGACGGTGAGCCCCGCCCCCACCGCCAGCACCAGCAGGTCGACGACGTCGGGGAGGTCGGCGGCCAGGGCCGCCACCCGCCGCCGCTCCCGTCGTCTGGCCCTGATCCCGGGCGCGGCCCAAAGGACGAGGGCGAGGCCGGGCGCCGCCGGCGGGAGGAAGGGGACCACGGCCGCACCGCCGAGGAGCGCCCGGCCGAGGCGCCGGGCCCGGGCGGGGTCGACGGGAAGCCGCAGCCGGCGCAGCACCGCCGTCCCCACCGCTTCGGCCAGTCGGCCGAGGCGGTCGGCGAGCCCGGTGGCGGAGCCGTGGCCGGCGGAGCCGTGGCCGCGGAGGGCCCGGATCCGGTGGGGACGGGGCCGCCACCGCCAGCCGCCGGCGACCACGAGCGCCATCCAGGCCATGCTCACGAACGGCACCGGGTTCATGCCGTGACCCGGCACAGGCGCTGCATCCACAGCCAGCCGGCCCCGTCGAGAAGGAGCCCGACGGCCACCAGGGCCAGCCCCACCGGCGTGTGCAGGAGGAACTCGGACGTGCGGGGGTCGGTGGCGGCGGCGAAGGCGGCGAAGCCCAGGGGGGCCAAGCCGATGACCAGCGCCGACATGCGGGCCTGGGACGACAGGGCCCGCACCTCGGCCTCGACCGCCAGCCGTTCCCGCATGGTGGCGGCCACCCCGTCGACGGCCCGGGCCTGGGCCCCGCCGGTGTCGACGCCGAGGCACAGCGCCGCCACCGCCAATCGGACCCCGGGCCCCGGCCGGCGGACGGCGAGGGCCTCCAACGCCTCGACCAGCCCCGCCCCGTGCCCGGCCTGGTCGGCCACCGTCGCCAGCTCCGCCTGCAGCCGCCCCCGCCGCCCCCGCCGGAGCCCGGAACCGCCGGCGGGGGCGGCCGCCGCTTCGGCGATGGCCTGGCGGACGGACGCGCCCGAGCGTAGGGAACGGGCGACCGCGTCGAGGGCCAGCGGCAGCTCCTTCTCCAGCCGGCGGTCGGCCTGGCCCCGGCCCGTCCGGAGGGCGACCAGCGGCACGCCGATGACGCCCACCATGGCCAGTACCGCGGCGGCCACCCCCGACGCCACCGCCGCCACCAGAGCCGTGACGAGGATCGCCGCCAGCCACCCGACCCAGAGGGTGCCGGGCGGGGCGAGGTCGACGCCGGCGTCGGCCAGCGCCGCCTCCAACCACGGCGGTGGTGGCGGGGGCCGCAGGCGCCGACCGCCGCCGGCCGGCGGGGCCGATGCCAGCCGGACCACCACCGTCGAGTGGCGGTTGGCGCCCGCCGCCGCCCGCGCCGCCGCCCCCAGGGCGACCACCGCCAGAGGGAGAACGATCACCGCCGGGCTCACGGGCTCGACATCCAGTGGGGATCGGGCGGCGGGCAGTCGGCGGCCCGGGCCGGGCGGAGGGGGAGGGCGATCACGCCGTCGGCCCCGGCCACCGCCCGGGTGCGGGGCGGCTCCCGGCCGTCGAACGACGCCCAACCGGCCTGCTCGACCACCTCGCTCACGGCGACGATCCGCCGGGTTCCGTCCGGTCGGCGGGACACCTGCACGATCACGTCGAGGGCGGCTTCGAGCTGGGTGCGCACCGCGGCGAGGGGCAAGCCGACCTCGCCCATCAGCACCATCGTCTCAAGCCGGCGGAGGGCGTCGTCGGGGCTGTTGGCGTGGCACGTGGACAGTGACCCCTCGTGGCCGGTGTTCATCGCCTGCAACATGTCGAGCGCCTCGGGGCCCCTGACCTCGCCCACCACGATGCGATCGGGGCGCATGCGCAGGGCGTTGCGGACCAGCTCCCGGATGCGGACCTCGCCCGCCCCCTCGGCGTTGGGCGGGCGGGCCTCCAGCCGCACCACGTGCTCGCCCGGGAGGCGCAGCTCGGCCGCGTCCTCGACGGTGACCACCCGCTCGCCGTCGGGGATGCATCCGGCGAGGGCGTTGAGGAGGGTGGTCTTGCCCGCGCCGGTGCCCCCCGACACCAGCAGATTGAGGCGGGCGGCCACCGCCCACGCCAGCAGGGCGACCACCGATGGCGGGGCGAAGGCGGAGAGGGGGATGGCCCGGGCCCCGAAGCGGCGGACGGTGAGGCACGGCCCGTCGACCGCCAGCGGCGGCACGATGGCGTTGACCCGGGAGCCGTCGGGCAGGCGGGCGTCGACCAGGGGCGACGAGCGGTCGATGCGCAGCCCGAGCGGCGCCACCACCTTCTCGATGAGGTGCTCGATGGCGGCCGTGTCGAGGACCATGGGCACCCGCTCGAGCCGCCCGCCCCGCTCCACCCACACCCGCCCCGGTCCGTTGACCATGACCTCGGTGACCTCGGGATCAGCGAGGATCGGCTCGAGCGGCCCCAGCCCGCAGACCTCGGCCAGCACCTCCCGCACCAGTCGGGCCTGCTCGGCCGGTGCCAGCAGCGGGCTCTCCACCGCCACCAGCTCGGCGACCCGCTCCGGCAGCCGGCCCCGGGGCCCCTCGGCCAGCAGCCGGGCGTGCACCCGCCCCTTGCCGGTGCGGGCGCCGCTCACGCCGCCTCCCGCAGCGCCTTCTCCAGCGAACGCGGGACCCGACCGGCGAGGAGGCCGGCATCGACCGCCCGGGCGATGGACGGGTCGTAGTCGATCTCGGCCCGCACCGGCACGCCCAGCACGTCCTCGATGTCGCGCCGGGTGAGGGCCCGGCCGGGCTCGTCGACGAGGACGACCGCCGACGGCCGGATCGGTGCCGCCAGCGCTCGCCGCAGGGCCAGATAGCAGGGCCGCAGCACGAGCAGGGAGACGTCGGCGGCGGCGGCCACCGCCAGCGCCGCGCCCGCCGCCGCCGACCCGCAGTCGGCCACGGTGGTGCGGCGCCCGCCCCCCGCCAACGCCTCGGCCAGGACCTCGCCCCGCTCCGCCCCCTCGGCCGCGGTGGCGGCCGCCGCCGTCAGCTCGCCGCCCCACGCCAGCAGGCGCAGACCGGGGCCGGCCTCGACCTCGAGCCGCCCCAGAGCCTCCCCCGTCACGTCGGGGCCGGCTGCCAGCCAGTCGATCAGGCCGGGCGTGGCCGGCGTGGGCAGGCCGAGGACGGCAGGGACGTCGCCCGACAGGTCGGCGATCAGGACGCCGGCGGGCGAGGTTTGCGACCGGGCCAGGACGAGGGCCAGCCCACACGACACGACGGTGGTGCCGGTGCCGCCCTTGGGCGACCAGCAGGCGATGAGCATCGGACTTCCTCCGAGAGCGCAGAGATGCACTACCTCAGGGGGAAGAGGATGCTACGAAAGCTAGTGGAAGGACGCGGAAGGGCGCAAGGCCCTTCCGCCTACGAGTTGCGGACCTTCTTGGCCGCCACCGCACCCAGGACGACGAGCACGGCCAGGAGGATCAGCTTCTTCATGGTGACGATGCTATCCGGGCCCTGCGACAGTGAACCGCGGCGTCGGCCGGCGCAGGGCTAGGTTGCCCGGCGGAGGTGTCAGGCGACCTGGTGGCGTCCCCCGCCTTCAAAGCGGGTGGGACGGGTGCTCCCCGTCCGGCGGGTTCGATTCCCGTCCACCTCCGCCACAAGGCGGAGGTGAAAGGACAGAGCTAGACGGCCAGCAGGTCGCGGGCGCCGGTGTCGCTCGACGGGTGGCGCAGCTTCGACATGGCCCGGGCCTCGATCTGGCGGATGCGTTCCCGGGTGAGGTTGAAGTGCTCGCCCACCTCTTCCAGGGTGCGGGGCTCGCCCCGGTCCAGACCGAAACGCAGCCGCAGGATCTCGCGCTCGCGCTCGTCGAGAGGACCGAGGAGCTTGGCGATCTCCTCCGGCAGCAGGGCGGTGGCGGCTACCTCGAAGGGGGACTCGGCCGAGCGGTCCTCGACCACGTCGCCCAGCTCGGCGTCGCCGTCCTCCCGCAACGGCTCCGACAACGACAGCGGCTCGGCCGCGAAGCGCAGGGCCTCGGTGACCTTGTCCTCCGGCATCTCCACCTCGGCCGACAGCTCCGACAGCGTGGCCGGACGCCCCAGCTTCAGCTCCAAGCGGGCCCGGGCCTTCTGCAGCCGGGCCAGGGTGTCGCCGGCGTGGACGGGCAGGCGGATGGTGCGGCCGGTGTTGGCGATGCCGCGGGTGATGGCCTGGCGGATCCACCACGTGGCGTAGGTGGAGAACTTGAAGCCCTTGCGCCAGTCGAACTTCTCGACCGCGTGCATCAGGCCCAGGTTTCCCTCCTGGATCAGGTCGAGCAGGGGCAGCCCCGATGCCTGGTACTTCTTGGCGATCGACACCACCAGTCGCAGGTTGGACTGCACGAAGGTGCGCTGGGCGTTGACACCCTCCTGGGCGACCCGGCGCAGCTCGCGTCGCTTGGCCTGAGGCAGGCCGGTTCCGTCGGACTCGAGCTTGGTGCGCGCCTCGTTGCCGCCCTCGATGGCCTTGGCCAGGCGTACTTCGTCGTCCTTGGTGAGCAGCGGGTACTGCCCGATATCAGTGAGGTAGAGTCGGACGAGGTCTTCCTCGTCCCGCTCGACACGCTCCTTGGGCACAGAGAAAACGTCCTTACAGTCGTAGGCCTAAAGTGGTGAAACGCCCGGCTGGGCGCGTCGATTCCGCCCCAGCCATCTGGCGGCCGCATTTACTCCACCATACCTGGCCGGTCAAGACCCCCGGTTTGGTGGCCGGGACGGGATCTACCCCCGGTAGTGGTTGGTGATCGGGAGGCGGCGGTCCTTGCCGAACGCCTTGGGCGTGACCCGCACTCCGGGGGGAGCCTGGCGCCGTTTGTACTCCGACCGGTCGACCATCGTCACCACCCGGCGCACCAGTTCGGCGTCGAATCCGGCCGCCTCCAGGTCGGTCACCGTGGTGTCACCCTCGATGTAGGCCTCGAGGACGGGATCGAGCTGGTCGTAGGCGGGCAGCGACTGGTCGTCGCGCTGGTCGGGCCGGAGCTCGGCCGACGGCGGCTTGGTCAGCACCGCCTCCGGGATGAGAGGCATCGGCGACCGCCCGTTGCGGTCGTGGCACAGCTCGTAGACGATCGTCTTGAGCACGTCCTTGATCACCGCGTAGCCGCCGGCCAGGTCGCCGTAGAGGGTCGAGAAGCCCACCGCCATCTCGCTCTTGTTGCCGGTGGCCAGCACCATCCAGCCGAACTTGTTGGACAGGGCCATGAGGGTGGCCCCCCGGATGCGGGCCTGGATGTTCTCCTCGGTCAGGTCCGGCTCCATCCCGTCGAACGACGGGGCCAGCATGTCGAGGAACGCCTGGTGGACGTCGACGATCCCGATCACCCTCGACTCGATGCCGAGGTTGCGGGCCAGCTCTTCGGCGTCGGCGAGGGAGTGGTCGCTGGAGTACTTCGACGGCATCATCACCCCATGGACGTGGTCGGCGCCGAGAGCGTCGACGGCGATGGTGGCCACCAGGGACGAGTCGACGCCGCCCGACAGCCCGATGACCACGTCGGTGAAGCCGTTCTTGGTGACGTAGTCACGGGTGCCCATGACCAGGGCCTCGTAGATCTCGTGGATCGGGGGCAGGGGCTCGGCGCACGGCTGGGGTCCGAGGCGGCGGGCGCCGGCGGACGGGGCCTCCTGGCTGACCAGCACCGCGGGCAGGGCCGGGGCCATGGCCCGGCCCCGGGGGTCGAGCAGCCGCTTGCGGAAGACGGGCTTGACGTCGACGTCGACGACCATGACGTCGCTGACGAACTGGGGCGCCCGGGCCACGACCCGGCCCTGGGTATCGAGCACGAGGGATGCGCCGTCGAAGACGAGCTCGTCCTGGCCGCCGACGAGGTTCACGTAGACGAGTGAGCACGACGAGTCGAGGGCCCGGGTGGCGAGCATGCGCTCCCGTTCGGCCAGACGGGCGGCGTGGTAGGGCGAGGCGTTGAGGTTGAGGATCAGCTCGGCGCCCCCCGCGGCCTGGTCGGCGATGGGGCCGTCGGGCGACCACGCGTCCTCGCACACCACCACGCCCACCCGGACCCCGCCGATGACGAAGAGCTGGCCCGCGTCGTGGCCGGCGGCGAAGTAGCGCTGCTCGTCGAACACGCCGTAGTTGGGGAGGAGGCGCTTGCGGTAGACGCCGTGGACCTTGCCGTCGGCGCAGACGGCCGCCGCGTTGTAGAGGTCGAGGCCGGCGTCGACGAAGCCGACCACCGCCGCGCACCGGCCGGTGCCGGCTGCCACCCGGTCGAGGGCGTCCCGGTTGTCGGCCACGAAACCGGGCTTGTGGAGGAGGTCCTCGGGCGGGTAGCCGGTGATCGCCAGCTCGGGGAAGACGGCCACATCGCACTCGGCGATCTCGGCCTGGTCGATGGCGTCGAGGATGGCGGTGGCGTTGCCCTCCAGGTCGCCGACGACCAGGTTGAGCTGGCAGGCGGCAACCCGGATGCGAGGCACGACTTCGAGGCTACCCAGGGCGGCCGCTCTGCGAGACTCTCGATCCCCATGAGCCTCCAGACCGCGATCGAGCGTTCGGCGTCGCCGGCGGCGGTGGCGGTCGCGCTCGAACGGCTGTCCGACGCGGTGCCGGGCGTGCAGGCCCGTCTCGTCGCCGACCCCGCCCTGCGCGACGCCGTCTTCGCCGTCACCGGCGCCAGCCGCTCGCTCACCGAGCTCCTCGTGTCGGACCCCGCCGCCCTCGAGGTACTGGCCGATCTCGGGCAGCGGCCCGTCCTCCAGGAGGGCTCGGTCGAGGACGGCCCCCCTCCTTCGGGGGGACTCCGCCGGTGGATGCGGCTCGAGCTTCTCCGTATCGCGGCCCGGGACCTGACCGGCCTCGACGACCTGCCGGTGGTGGGCCGGGGCCTGGCCCGGCTGGCGGACGAGGTCCTCGTGGCGGCGGCGGTGGCGGCGGGGGCCGATCCGGGGCTGGCCGTGATCGGGATGGGCAAGCTCGGCGGCTGCGAGCTGAACTACTCCAGCGACATCGACATCATGTTCGTGGGCGACCCCCGCGTCCACGACCGCACCGCCCGGGCCATCCTCGACATCGCCCGCACCTGCTACCGGGTCGACGTCGACCTCCGTCCCGAGGGGCGCGACGGCCCCCTCGTCCGCAGCCTCGAGTCCTACGAGGCCTACTGGGAGCGGTGGGCCCACACGTGGGAGTTCCAGGCCCTCCTCAAGGCCCGTCCGGTGGCGGGCGACGCCGACCTCGGGGCCGCCTTCCTGGAGCGGGCGCGGGCCCGGGTCTGGGAGCGCCCCTTCACCCTCGACGACCTGCGGGCGGTGCGGTCGATGAAGGCCCGCTCGGAGGAGATGCTGGCCAAGAAGGGCCTCACCGACCGGGAGGTGAAGCGGGGACGGGGCGGCATCCGGGACATCGAGTTCTCGGTGCAGCTCCTCCAGCTCGTCCACGGCCGGGCCGACCCCGCCCTGCGCTCGCCCACCACCCTCGACGCCCTGGCCGAGCTCGGCTCCAGCGGCTACGTCGACCCGTCCGACGCCCGCGCCCTCGACGCCGCCTACCGCCTGCTGCGGACGGTGGAGCACCGGCTGCAGCTGGTCCACGAGCAGCAGGTGCACACCCTGCCCGCCCCTACCGACCTCGCCGGCCGCGATCGCCTGGCCCGGGTCATGGGCTACCGCGACACCGCCGAGGCCACCGCCGGCGACCTGCTCGACCGCTTCCTCCGCCGCCAGCAGGCCAACGTCCGGTCGATCCACCAGCACCTTTTCTTCCGGCCCCTGCTCGACGCCCTCACCGCCAACAGCGCCAACGCCGCCCTCATGTCGGAGGAGGCCGTCGCCACCCGGCTGGAGGCGTTCGGGTTCACCGACGCCAAGCGCACCCGGCTGGCGCTGCGGGAGCTGACCAAGGGCCTGACCCGGTCGTCCCGGCTGATGCAGCAGATGCTGCCCCTACTGCTGGGGTGGCTGTCGGAGGCGCCCGACCCCGACCTGGGCCTGCTCGGCCTACGGGTCCTGGCCGCCGGTCCGGCCCAGGCGACGGAGCTGGCGACGGCGTTCCGGGAGTCCCCCGAGGCGGCCCGCCGGCTGTGCACCCTCCTCGGCACCAGCCGCCGCCTGAGCGAGACGCTCGAGCACCACCCGGACATGATCCCGGCCCTGGGCCAGCCCGACGCCCTCCTCCGCCGCCGGCCCGAGTCGCTCCTTCTGGGGGCGTCGGCCGCTCTGGCCTGGAGGGACCAGGTCGAGGATCGCCAGCGGGGGCTCCTCCGCTACAAGCGGCGGGAGGAGCTGCGGGTGGCGGCGGGCGACGTGCTCGGGCTGGCCCCGCCGGACGAGGACCAGGTCGTCGTCACCGCCTGCCAGCTGACGACGTTGGCCGAAGCCAGCCTCCAGGCGGCCCTGGACGCGCTCGCGCCGTCCCTTCCCTTCGCGGTGATCGCCATGGGCCGCTTCGGCGGCGCCGAGCTGTCCTACGCCAGCGACCTCGACCTGCTCTTCGTCTACGACGGCCAGAACACGGTGGACGTCAAGGCAGCGGATTTCAAGGCGGCGGAGAAGGTGGCGGAGTCGCTGGTGCGCTTCCTGGCCGGGACGACGCCCGCCACCCGGATCTACCCGATCGACCTGGGACTGCGCCCCGAGGGCAAGGACGGGCCCCTCGCCCGCAGCCTCGACGGGTACGCCACCTACTACGACCGGTGGGCCCAGACGTGGGAGCGCCAGGCCCTGGTGCGGGCCCGGTTCGTCGCCGGCGATGCCGATGTCGGGCGCCGGTTCATGGAGATCATCGAGCCCCATGTGTGGGGCAAGCCGCTGGCCGAGTCCGACATCCGCGAGATCCGTCGCATCAAGGCCCGCATCGAGCGGGAGCGCATCCCCCACGCCGAGGATCCCCAGTTCCACCTCAAACTGGGCCGGGGGTCGTTGTCGGACGTGGAGTTCACCGCCCAACTCCTCCAACTGCGGCACGGGGTGCGGGCGACCGGGACGATGGATGCCCTGGTCCGGCTGGAGCAGGCCGGCGTCCTCGACCCTGACGACCGGGAGGTGCTGGCCGACGCCTACCGCTTCTGCGAGCGGGCCCGCAACCGGTGGTTCCTGGTGAAGGGCGCCCCCGGCGATTCGCTGCCGACCAAACCCGAGCAGATGGCGGCCCTCGCCCGCTCCCTGGGGATGACCGCGGCCGACCTGCGCGAGAACTACCGCCGAGTCACCCGCCGGTCGCGCAACGTCGTCGAGCGGGTCTTCTACGGGAAGGTCGACTAATCGGGGGGTCGCCCCCCGATTAGCCGGTGACCGGTCAGGAGGAGCGGCGGGCCCGGCTGGTGATTGTCCACAGCGCCCCCGCCAGCACCACCAGGGCCAGTCCCTGGGGTAGCCACGACCGACCCCCGCTGTTGGGCAGGCCGCTGAGGGGGACGGTGGCGGTGGTGGACGGCCGGACGACGCTCGTACTGGTGCCCCCGCCGGCCCCGGCCCCGCCGGCCCGGGTGGTGGTGGTGGTGGCGCCGGCGGCGCGGGTGGTGCTCGTGGCCGCGGCCCTGGTGGTGGACGTGGCCGCGGCCCGGGTGGTGGTGGTGGCCGCGGCCCGGGTGGTGGACGGGGCCGCGGCGGCGGTGGTGGACGGTGCCCCGCCGGCGGTGGTGGTGGACGGGCCGGCCCCCGCCGTCGTCGTGGTCGTGGCGATGCCACCCGACGTGGCGCCGGCGGTGGTGGCGGTGGGGCCGACCCGGGTGGTGGACGTGGTCACCCGGGGGGCCGCGGTGGTGGTCTCGTTGTCGTCCTGGCGGTTGATGAGGGTGGCGACGGCCACGCCGAGCACGGCGAGGACCACCAGCAGCAGAAAAATCGTCACGCCCCGTCTCATCGTGCCCGTCTCATGGCCCCACACTGTGCCGTACCGGAGCGCACAACTCCATGATCCCCCGCGGGGAGGGGTCAGGCGGCGACGATCGGGCGGCTGCCGATGCGGGTGAAACGGCGGATGAAGGTGGCCATATGCCCGTACACCTCGCTCAACGCCTCGGCCTCGGCGTCGAGGACCTGCCGGCCCCGGTCGGTGATCCGGTAGACCCGCCGGGCGGGCCCGAGCGCGCTGTCCTCCCAGCTGGAGGCCACCAGGCCGTCGTCCTCCATGGCCCGCAGCACCCGGTAGAGGGCGCCCAGGTCGAAGCCGGCCGGTCCCACCGCCGACAGCCGGGCCAGGAGCTGGTAGCCGTGGGCGGGGGCCTCCGAGATCAGGAGCAGGGCACACGCCTTCAGGTAGTTGCTGGGTAGCCCGGAGGGCGGAGCGTCCTGTTCGCGCCTGGCCACGCGGTACCTCCTGTCACGTCATCGGTCCGGGTTGGATCGGTTGAGGGCATGATGGACCGGCCTCGTATCGGCGACGCGACGACGATGTGAACAGCCGGAGAACGCTCTTTGGGCGACTCGGAGCCGGCCGGTAGCCTCCCCTCCATGCCCAGCGGCCCGGCCCGTGGTGGCGGGGCGGGTCCCCGGTCGTCACTGTCCGGCATCCCGTGGCCGGCGGTCCCCCAAGGCTGGCCGGCGGTGCTGCTGGGCATGCTGCACGAACTCGAGAGCACCCAGTGGCTGCCGGCGGCCGAGCTCGCCCGGCGCCAGTCCCGGGCTCTCGACGCCCTCCTCGGCCACGCCCGGGCCACGGTGCCGTACTACCGCGACCACCCCGGCTACGCCCCCGGCCGTCCCTGGGCCGAGCTGCCGATCCTCCGGCGGGACCAGATCCAGGACGCGGGTGTGGCGCTGCTGAGCACCGCCATTCCCACCCCGCACCTGCCTCTGACCGACCTGACCACCTCCGGATCGACCGGGCCGCCCCTGACGGTGAAGGGCACCCAGATCACGGGCCTGTTCTGGCTCGTGTGCACCCTGCGGGATCACCGCTGGCACGGCCGGGACCCCATGGCCAAGGTGGCGACGTTGCGCCCCGACCAGTCGGGGACGATCCCGCCCGAGGGGGTCCTCTATCCCACGTGGGGGTCTCCCATCGACGCGGTCTACGACACCGGCCCCCTGGGCCTGATGCCGCTCCCCCAGGACATCACCGTCCAGGCCGAGTTCCTGACCGCCCAGGATCCCCACTATCTGTTGAGCCTGCCCTCCAACCTGCTGGCCCTGTGCCGGCACTTCGCCCGCACCGGCGCCCGGCTGCCCCGCCTCCGGGAGGTGCGCAGCTTCGGCGAGGCGCTGAGCCCCGAGGTACGGGACGCCTGCCGTCAGGTCTGGGGCGTCGGCGTCACCGACATGTACAGCAGCCAGGAGCTCGGCTACCTCGCCCTCCAGTGCCCGACCGCCGAGCGGTACCACGTGATGTCCGAGCTGATCCTGGTGGAGGTGCTCGATGAGTCGGGCCAGCCCTGCCCGGCGGGGGCGACGGGACGGGTGGTGGCGACCCAGCTGCACAACTACGCCATGCCCCTGCTCCGGTACGACCTCGGCGACTGGGCCCAGGTCGGCCCGCCCTGCCCCTGCGGGCGGGGCCTGCCCGTGCTCGACCGGGTGTTCGGCCCGGCTCCTACGATCGACCCGGCGGCGGTCCGGGTGAGGGTGACGGCATGACGACCACAGCTACCAACCTGGCCGGGCTCGGGTGACCGTCGCCGACCGGGCGTCCGATGCCGCCCCTCGCCGGTCGCGGTTCGCCGAGGTGCCGTGGCCGGCCGTCCCCGACGACTACAGCGCCCGCATACTCTCCATCCACGGCCAGCTGCGGGAGTCGGAGTGGTGGCCGCCGGAGGTGATGGCCCACCGCCAGCAGGCCGCCCTCGACCGCCTCCTCGACCACGCCCGGGGCACGGTGCCCTACTACCGGGACGATCCCGCCTACGCCCCCGGCACCCCGTGGGCCGAGCTGCCCGTCCTCACCCGAGCGGCGGTGCAGGAGGCGGGCGACCGGCTGCGCAGCGACGACATCCCCTCCGACCACCTCCCGGTCTCCGAGGCCTCGTCGTCGGGCTCCACCGGCCGGCCGCTGACGGTGCAGACCACCAGGGCCTTCGGTCTGTTCTTCATGGCCGTCACCCTGCGCGACCACCTGTGGCACCAGCGCGACCCGTCGGCCACCATCGCCGTCATCCGGGCCTACGCCGGCGGCGGGGCTCCCCCTCCGGAGGGTGTCCGGCACCCGGCCTGGGGGTTGCCGGTCCATCCCATCTACGAGACGGGACCGATGTGGCGTCTCCCGATCGAGACCGACGTCGCCGCCCAGGCCGACTGGCTGGTCGGCGTCGACCCCCACTACCTCCTCACCCTGCCCTCGAACCTGGTCGGCCTGGCCCAGCACTTCCGGGCCACCGGCCGGCGCCTGCCGCGTCTCCGGGACGTGCGCACGCTGGGCGAGGTCGTCGGTCCCGAGGTGCGGCGGCTGGCCCGGGAGGTGTTCGGCGTCGACGTCACCGACATGTACAGCGCGGTCGAGCTGGGTTACGTCGCCCTCCAGTGCCCGACCGCGGAGACGTACCACGTCCAGTCCGAGGTGACCTGCGTCGAGGTGGTCGACGACGAGGGGCGGCCGTGCCGGCCGGGGCAGACGGGGCGGGTGATCGCGACGCCCCTCCACAACTTCGCCCAGCCCCTCATCCGCTACGAGTCGGGCGACGTGGCCGAGGTGGGCGAGCCGTGCCCGTGCGGCCGCCGGCTCCCGGTGCTCACCCGGATCCTCGGCCGCCAGCGCAACCTGCTGACGTTGCCGAACGGCGAGCGCTTCTGGCCGCTGTACGCCCCCGCCTGGAAGGGCGTCGACGCCATCCGCCAGATCCAGATCGTGCAGCACGATCTCGAGCACATCCAGGTCCGCATCGTCGGCCCCCGCCCCCTCACCGCGGAGGAGGAGGCCACCTTCACCGCCAAGTTGCAGGAGCTGTTCCGCTACCCGTTCCGTGTGACGTTCGAGTATCTCGACCGAATCGACCGCACCCGCCAGCGCAAGTTCGAGGAGTTCGTCAGCCACGTCCTCGCGTAGAGCGGCGGCGGTTTCACCCCCCGTGGGCCGTGGGAACAACTACGGCATGCTGACAATCCTTCTTATCGTCCTGCTGGTCGTCCTCCTCTTCGGCGGCATCGGCGGCCCCCGTTACTACCGTGGTCGCAGCCGCCGCACCGTCGTCCGCGAGTACGACGACATCTGAGCTAGATGTCGTAATACAACATGAACTCCCACGGGTGAGGTCGTAGACGGACCTCGTCGATCTCGTGGAGGCGCTTGTAGGCCACCCACGTGTCGATGAGATCGGGCGTGAAGACGCCACCCTTGGTGAGGTAGTCGTGGTCGGCCTCGAGGGCCAACAGCGCCTCGTCGAGCGAACCCGGCACCTGCGGCACCCTCGCCAGCTCCTCCGGGGGCAGGTCGTAGAGGTCCTTGTCGACGGGGTCGGGGGGCTCGGTGCGGTTCTGCACGCCGTCGAGGCCGGCCATCAACATGGCCGAGAAGGCCAGGTAGGGGTTGCACGACGGGTCGGGGCAGCGGAACTCCAACCGCTTGGCCTTGGGGCTCTTCGAATAGAGCGGGATACGCACCGCCGCCGACCGGTTGCGCTGCGAATAGACCAGGTTGACGGGCGCCTCGTAGCCGGGGACCAGCCGCTTGTACGAGTTGGTCGTCGGCGCCGCGAACGCCAAAATAGAGGGCGCGTGGGCGAGCAGGCCGCCGATGTACCAGCGGGCCATGTCCGACAGCCCGCCGTAGCCCGACTCTGAGAAGAACAGCGGCTCGCCGCCCTTCCACAGCGACTGGTGGCAGTGCATCCCCGACCCGTTGTCCTGGAACAGCGGTTTGGGCATGAACGTCACCGACAGGTCGTGGGCCCAGGCCACGCACTTGGTGACGTACTTGTAGAGCATGAGCTTGTCGGCCATGCGCAGGAGGGTGTCGAAGCGCATGTCGATCTCGGCCTGGCCGGCGGTGCCCACCTCGTGGTGCTGCACCTCCGTCTCGATCCCGACCCGCTCCAGCATCAGGATCATCTTCGAGCGCAGGTCCTGGAAGTGGTCCATGGGGGGCACGGGGAAGTAGCCCTCCTTGTACCGGGGCTTGAACCCGAGGTTGGGCTTCTCGTCGGCGCCCGAGTTCCAGATGCCCTCCACCGAGTCGACCGAGTACATGGCCGAGTGCTGGTCCTGATGGAACTTGACGTCGTTGAAGATGTAGAACTCCGCCTCCGGCCCGAAGTAGGCGGTGTCGGCCAGGCCCGTCGACAGCAGGTAGTCCTCCGCCTTCTTGGCCACGTAGCGGGGGTCGCGGGTGTAGGAGTCGCCGGTGACCGGGTCGCGCACGAAGCAGTTGAGGTTGAGGGTCTTGGCCTCCCGGAAGGGGTCGATCACGGCCGTGTTGCAGTCGGGGACCAGGATCATGTCCGATTCCTGGATCTCCTGGAACCCCCGGATCGACGAGCCGTCGAAGCCGTAGCCCTCCTCGAACCCGTCCTCGGTGAGCTGGTGGGCGGGAGTCGAGAAGTGCTGCATGAGCCCCGGCAGGTCGCAGAACCGGAAGTCGACGATCTCCACCCCTTCGTCCTGCATGAGCCGAACGACGTCAGCCGGACTGCGTTCCTCCACGGTGTCCTCCCTCGTTCGCCCCGGACGGTGGCGAAGCTAGCCCACCGGTGCTGAACGAAACCTGTACGTCACGGGGTCCGCCGCCCACCGCGTCGGTCACCAGCTGCAGGAAAGGCTGGAGGACGGGCAGGCGGGCGATCCAGCTGGCGGTGGCCCAGGCCAGGTTGACGTGTTCCAGGCTCCGCCCGATGGCGCCGACCCCGGACTCCCGTCGGCCGTCCCCTCCCTGGTAGGTGATCCGGCGCAAGGGGTCGCGGCTTTGCTCGGCGGCGGCGACGGTGAGCCCGACCGACCGGCGGCGCTCGAGGAACCCGCCCACCTCGTCGCACGGCTCGCAGCGGCGGGCGACGTAGACGACGGCAGGCGGGATCACCGCCGGGCGCCACCGCGGTACCCACACCCGGACGTGGCGCCGGTAGCCGGCCCAGGCGTCGTCGAAGCGGGCGGCCAACTCGATGTTCTCGCTCCAGGCGGCCAGGCCGGCGGAGAAGCCGGCGGCCATGCCCGCGGCCGCGACCAGGTACGGGCTGCCCAGGAGCACGCCCCACCCGCCGAGGACGACCGTCGCCCCCAACTGCATGGGATTGGCCACGTAGGCGTAGGGACCGGTGCTGACCAGCCGCAGCGGGGGATCGAGGGGGACGGGCGTACCACCGGCGGCGACGAACTCCCGCACCGCCTGCAGGGCCATGGCCGCGGCGGGGGCCAGCACCAGCCCCGCCGCCACCAGCTGCCACCGGGGCCGGGCCAGGAGCACGTTCCACCCCTCACCCGTCACCCCGAAGACGAGGGAGGGGAGGACGTAGAGGAGCAGACCGGTGAAGGCCGCCACCTGCAGTGCGGCCCGCTCCGCCAGGCGGTGGCCCCGGGCCGTCCACCGACCGAGGAGGAGTCCGGGCACGAGGCAGGTGGCGACGGCCACCGCCTCACCCACCAGCCACCACGACCCGAGGGTCACCACCGGCTCGCCCAGGGGCATGAGCACGAGGTCGGCCGCCACCAGGACGGCGCCGGCGACGGCCAGCCGGTCGACCGTCGCCAGGATGGGGACCGCACCCCACAGCAGGGCCCAGCCCACCCAGAGGTCGGCGGGCACGCCTGCCACCGACGCCCGGGAGGCGGCGATCGTCCACCAACCGGCTCGGCCGGCGACCACGTTCAGCGCCAGCAGGGCGGGCAGGTTCCACGCCGTCGCCAGCAGGACGGCCGCCCACCGGCGGCGGTCGGGCGGGGGCCGGTGGAGGGCCAGCGCCACCGCCAGGAGGATCGGCAGGTACAGCGCCGCCGCCCGCACCACCAGCTCCGACGACGGGCCGGGCCGGATCATCGCAACGGCGCCGCGACCGAGGCCTGGAGGAGGTAGCCGGCGGCCCGGTCCATGCCGAAGCGCTGCAGGGGGGCGAAATAGGCGGTCGGGTACAGCAACCGCTCGTACTCGAGCGTCCACTGGACCCGGGTCCGGGTGGTGTCGCCCGGCACCGGCTCCCACGTGACCACGGCCCGGTCGAGGCGGAGCCAGCGCGAGAGCATCGTCCCGTCGTGTTCGATGCGGAAGACCACCCGCCCCGGCCCCGACTCCTCCACCCGCAGGTGCATCTCGGCGTGGTGGTCGACGCCGCGGTGACCGGTGAGGCCGAACAGGCGCAGGGGATGGTCGTCGTGGTTGCCGCCGGTGAACTCGATGGCCCGGGTGTCGCCCACGGCCAGCCCCGACCCGGTCGACCCCACCGGCCGGTTGAAACCCACCCTGAGGAACGCCGGCAGGGGGGTGTCGAAGCGGGGCGGACCGGCCAGAGCGGCGGCCACCTCCGCCGGCGTGGCGGCCACCGTGATCGACGCGGTGGCGGAGTCGTGGGCGTCGAAGGGCGACCCGGCCACACCCTCCAGGCTCATCAGGAGCAGGGGGAGCGCGAGGGCCATCAGGGCCGGGCCCTGGCCGTCGCGATGGCGGCGGGAGTAGTCGATCGCCGTGCCCACCACCGCGGCGATGCCCGTGACCAGGGGGACCACGAACAGCAGGCAGAGGATCCCCTCGGGCAGGATCACGGCCGCGATGAGCACCGCCAGGAGCGAGCCCTTGATGAGCATGCCGGTGGCCGTGCCGCTGCGGGGGGCCATGGCCAGGCCGATGGCGAGCAGGGCGGGAACGCCCACGTAGAGGGCGGCGGTGTTGGCCAGGCCGGAGGCGTAGACCAGCCGGTAGGCGATGCTGACGACGGCCAGGACGACGATGAAACCGATCAGGCGCTTGCGGGCGGTGGCGTTCGATGCATCGACCATGGCGCTACGGTACACTTCGCTAGTGACTACTAGCAAGGTAAGTGATCTGACGATCGACGAGCTGGCCCAGACGGCGGGGGTCGTGGTGTCGACCGTGCGCCTCTACCAGAACCGGGGTCTGCTGCCGCCTCCCGTCAAGCGGGGCCGGGTGGGGTACTACGGCGCCGCCCACCTCGGCCGGCTGCGTCTGATCGGCGAGCTCCAGGACCGGGGCTTCTCCCTCGCCGGCATCAAGGCGCTCCTCGACGGGATGGACCGGGGGCAGAGCCTGCAGGCCGTTCTCGGCATCGCCGGGGGTGGCGGCGCCGGCGACGACGGCGCCAGCGACGGCGGGGGACCGTCCACCTGGGTCCGGGAGCAGGCGGTCACGATGACGGTGGCGGAACTGGCCGTCCACCTTCCCGGGATGGAGTTCGACGCCGGTCTGGTCCGCCGCACCATCGCCCTGGGCCTGCTCGAGTTCTCGGCCGACGGAACCGAGGTCGTCGTCCACAGCCCGTCGTTCCTTCGGATCGGGAGCGAGCTGGCCGCCCTGGGCCTGCCTCCGAACGTCATCCTCGACGAGTACGAGGCGCTGGCCACCGAGACGGCGGAGATCGCGGCCCGCTTCACCGAGGTCTTCCGCGTCCACCTGTGGGAGCCGTTCGTGAACCGGGGCCTGCCGGCGGCGGAGGTCGCCCGGCTGGTCGGGGCCCTGGAGAAGCTCGGTCCCCTCGCCGAGGGGGTCGTCGGCATGTCGCTCCGCCACGCCCTGCAGGAGGCGGCCGAGCGCTTCATCGAGGCCGAGGCCACCCGACTGGGCGTGGCGATTCCCCGTCCCGGCCCCGCCTGAGGCGTCGCGCCTGTGACCCACAGCTGTGACCCACAGCTAGCCCTCCGCCGGCGCCGGCGCCGGCGGCCGGCGGCGCTCGGCCGACCGGCGCAGGTAGTCGTCGGCGTCGACGGCCATGGCCTCGAGGGTGGGCCAGTCGGGCTCCGCGTCCCGGATGTCGTCGGGCCAGTCGTCCACCACGTCGGCCGCCCACTCCGCCCACCGGCCGACCATCAGGGTGAACTCCTTGAGGAACTGCCCCGAGAGCAGCAGCCACGGCAGGCGCTCGGGGAACGGTCCCTGGCCCTGCAGGTACCCCCGGGGGATGGCGATGCTGGCCGCCATCCTGTCCTCGGCCCACGCTCGGGCGCCCTCGATGGCGGCCAGGAGGTCGTCCTTCGAGCCGTGCTCGGCGAAGAAGACCTTGAGCAACAGCTCGAACTCGAGCACCGGGCCCGCGGCCGGCGTCGGTATCCACTCGGCCAGTGCCTGCCGACCTTCGGGGGTGATGGTGTAGAGCGTGCGGGGCCGGTTTCCCACCTTCTCCTGCGACGAACGGGCCAGACCCAGGGCCACCAGCTTCTTGGGCTCGGCGTAGAGGTTGCTCTCGGCGCGGGGCCAGAATTGGCCCACCGCCCGCTTCATCTGCTGGGCCAGCTCGTAGGTGGTCCACTGCTTCACCGCCAGCAGCCCGAGGATGGCGTACGAGGTGGTGGTCAGCCCTTCAGCCATTGACATACTCCGATATGGAGGATACTTTCCTCCAAAACGGAGTATAGAAGGCGAGGTCGGAGATGTCGATGACTGCCGAAACCGGAAAGATCGCCAACGTCGAGATGGCCGCCGCCTGGGACGGCCACGAGGGCGACATGTGGACCACCCACGCCGAGCGCTACGAGAGCACCGACGTCCGCACCTGGCGGGCGTTCGTCGACCGGGGCCTCGTCTCCGCCGGCGACCGCGTCCTCGAGGTCGGCTGCGGTACCGGGAAGCCGACCCTCGACCTGGCCCGGTTGGCGTCGGCCGGCCACGTCCTGGCCGTCGACCTCTCCCGCCGCATGCTGGGCCGGGCCCGGGCCCGGGCCGAGGAGGAGGGGCTCTCCAACATCGAGTTCCTCCAGGCGGACGCCCAGGTCCACCCCTTCGAAGAGGGCGCCTTCGACGTGGCCGTGAGCGTCTTCGGTGCCATGTTCTTCAACGACCCGGTGGCGGCCTTCACCAACATCGGCCGGGCGTTGCGGCCCGGGGGACGGCTGGCGCTGCTGGCGTGGCAGGAGCTGGCCCGGAACGAGTGGTTGGTCGAACTGCGGGGCGCGCTCGCCCTCGGACGGACGCTGGGTGCGCCCCCCAACGGGGCCCCCGGCCCCTTCGCCCTGGCCGAGCCCGACCACGTGCGCCGGGTGCTGGGCGCAGCCGGGTTCGACGATATCGACCTGGCCGCCATCGACGCGCCCGTGCACTTCGGCACCGACGCCGACGACGCCATGGACTTCGTCCGCACCTTGGGCATCGTCGAGGGTCTCACCGGCGACCTCGACGACGCCGACACCGCCC
>JAXDMK010000012.1:0-19767 GCA_034666105.1 Actinomycetota bacterium
CGGCACTGGCCGCGGCCCGCCTGGCCGAGACCGACTCGTGGCGGGCGGAGGGCGACCGCTCGGCGGCCCACCAGTTGGCCCGGCGCACAGGCAGCACCGTCGTGCAGGCGGCGGCCGCCATCGACACCGCCCGTGGTCTGGGTTCGTTGCCGGCGACGGCGGCCGCCGCCCGCCGGGGTGAGCTTTCGGCCGAACAGGCCACGGCCATCGTCGACGCCCCCGCGGCCGACGGCGGGGCCGAGCACGACCTGTTGGAAACGGCCCGTCGGGTGCCGCTGGCCGAGCTGCGCCAGCATTGCGCCCGCACCAAGGCCGCGGCTCAGGTCGACGCCGAGGCCCGCCGCCGGCGCATCCACCAACGGCGCTCGCTCCGGTCCTTCACCGACGCCGAGGGCATGTGGCACCTCCACTGCCGCAACAACCCCGAGGTCGGCGCCCGCATCATGGCCACCCTCGACTCCTTCCGGGAGGCCATCTTCCGCCAGGCCCGCACCGAGGGCCGCCACGAACCCCCCGAGGCCTACGCCGCCGACGCCTTGACCGAGATGGCCCGCCATTCCACCGGCACGCTCGACGGCGCCAGGGACAACGCCGTCGGTCCGGTCGAGCCCCGCGCCGAAGCCGGCGAGACCGGGGCCACGGCCGCCGGCGAAGCCGCCGACCGCCCGGCCAGCCCCATTCGCGCATCGGCGCCGGCCCGGACGGGGGGCAGGCCCAAGATCATCGTGCGGGTCGACTTCGAGACGCTGCTGCGGGGCTATGCGACGGAGGGGGAGGTGTGCGAGATCGCCGGGTTCGGGCCGGTGGCGGTCTCCGCGGTGCGGGACATGATCGACCGCGACGACCCCTTCCTGACCGCGGTGGTCACCAAGGGCCAGAAACTGGTGGGGGTGGCCCATCTCGGGCGACGGCCCAACGCCGTGCAGCAGACGGCCCTGCAGTGGCTCTACCCGAGCTGCGCCAACCAGGCCTGCAGCGCCCGGGCCCGGCTCGACTACGACCACCGCCGCGACTGGTCCCGCACCCACTTCACCGTGTTGGACCTGCTCGACCGGCTCTGTCCCCACTGCCACGCCCTCAAGACGAGACAGAACTGGTCCCTGGTCGAGGGCCGGGGTAAACGGGCCCTCGTCCCACCCGAGGATCGCCGCCATCCCCGGAACGCCGTCGATCCCAGGGTGAACGGGCCGGCGCCGGCGTGAGGCCCGGCCGTTCGGCCGGGCGGCCGGCCGCGTCCCTCCTGCCCCGGCCAGTCCCGACCGCGCCGGGCGCGCCACGCGACCAGCGTCGCGCCGCGAGGATGTCGGACCGGACCGACTATGGCCTGCCGGCGCGAGGTGCGAAGGTCAGGACCCGTGCGGGCCCGCCGGGCCTCGGTTGCGCTGTCCGCCGCGACACCGGGCGGCCTGCCGGCGCACGTTCTCGCAGGTCAGCGGCCCGGCCGCGTCCACTACGGGATGGGATCAAACTGGTCGACTCCGGGGCCGCGGTCACCGGTGGGAAACCCACTATCGGTCGGCCCGGAGCACCAGAGCTGCCGGCGTGGCGGCCGCGATGCGCCCGGGCAGGGCGGCGACGATGTTGGCCAGCACGAGCGCGCCGACGACGACCAGAACCACCGACCAAGCGGGGACGTGCGGTGCGGGCACGGCATGCACTTCCTGGGCGAACCGCACCCACAGCTGGCGACCGAGGGCGATCCCCAGCGGCACACCGGCCACGGTCCCGATGACGATGGCGACGGTTGACTGCCAGGCGACGACCGCAGCCAGCTGGCGACGGGTAAGGCCGAGCGTCTTCAACACCGCCAGGTCGCGGCGACGGTGCCGGACCGATGCGACGAGGGTCAGGCCCAGCGCACAAACGGCGCCGGCGGCGAGGCCGGCGCCGAGGAGCGTCGGGGTGCCCCCCATCGAGCGGTAGTTCACGATCTCGGCAGGACGCTGCACCGACTCGACGGACACGCCGAAGTTGGCGCGGTTGCTGAGCAGGCCGGCGATCCGGTGCAACGAGTCGCGCGCCCGGTTGCCGTCCGCTCCGGCTCGCAGGCGAACGAGGATGGCATTGGGTCCGAGGACGGGGTTGGCGAACGTGTTCTTGGCCTCAGCCGGGATGAGCTGGTCGGACAACAATGCGCCGATCCCCATCTCCAGGTGGGCGAGGCTGGCGGTGCCGACGGCAGGCATGGTGGCGGTGCCCACGACTCGAAGCACCGCCGGTGCGCCGTCCCCGCCCCCGACCTCGACGGTGTCGCCCACGTGCTTGTGCAGCTGGGCCAGCGTCGTCTCACCGAGCACGACCTGGTCGGGCGCGGCAAAGCCGTGGCCGGACAGCACCGGGGGCTGGACCGCCGCATCGGGGCCGGCCCCGAGGACGGGGATGGTCTGCCCGTCGATCGGCAAGGTACTGAAATAGACCCCGGACCAGGCGGCCACGTCGGGGTCCTGGTCGAGGGCGTCGGCGGCCAGTTGTTGGGGGATGTCGCCGCCCCCTCCGCCCGCGGTGAGCTCGTAGTCCCACTTCCACCCGTAGAGGGCAGGATGCGAGACCAGCTGGCGCAGGCTTGAGCCAAACGTGAGAGTGGCGACCACGACGACCATCCCCAGGATCGCGCCGACCACGGCCGATCTTGTGGGCACGGCGGCCCGGTCGGCGGCGGGCTCAAGGGCGAATCGGATCCCGACCACGGCCGAGGGCGGCAGGCCCGACGCGGCCGCTGCGCCGGCCACCTTCGATCTCCGATCCCGCGCCGGCCCGGACCGCCCGGGCTCGGACCGCCCCGCCCGTTGGCGTCCCTCCCGGTAGGCCAGAGCCACCCCGACGGCGCCCAATCCGACGATCAGAACGACGGCACCCAGACCAAGCACCGTCCAATCGAAGGTGAGCCGGGCCCCGGGGAAAACTCGACCCACCGGCCCGATGGGTGCCAGCGGCGACAGACCGGCGGCCACCCCGACAGCCACCAGTGACCCGACGACGACTGCGCCCAGTGAACCGAGAAGCCCGTCGCATGCGGTCATGGTCGGGCCGGCGCCCAGGGCTCGCAGGACGACGCGCTCGTCGGCCGACACGAGCAACTGTCGGCTGATGACCTGGGCGCCGATGACGAGCGCGGCCAATGCCGCGATCCCGCCGAACACGCCGAGGGCGACGGCTTCAGGCTTGATGGCGCGCTCGGCCTGAGCCGAAGCGGGCGACATGTCCTGAAAGGCGGGCAGGCCTCTCGGCAGGATCCGATTGACCGAAGACTGCACTGCCGCCGCGTCCTGGGCCCGGTCGACCTGGACCGCGGTGAACGTGTAGTTGACACAGCAGCCCAGCAGCGGCCGGGTCAGGGCCGGCGTGAAGAGCCCGTTGACCAACGAGAAACCGGCATCGACGTCGTCCTGCACCAGCGTCCGGTTCAGCACCACGATCCCGACTAGCCGAGCGTCGATCCGCAGGTGGGCCGGGACGCTGGCGGTACCGAAGCCCGGCGAGCTCGTCTGCTCGTTGGTGTACACCCCGAACGGGACGAGATCACCGACATGCACGCCGCCGAGCTGGGCGTCCATGGCGTCGGTGACGAACTCATCGGCCCGCTCGGGGTCGGCCATCCGACCCTGGATGACCGTCACTCGGTCCAGGTCGAAGTTCAAGCCGTCGATGCTGCCCCTTCCGTTCCCGGGCGCAGCCGAGGCGGGATCGGCCGGAGCGCCGTCCGGTGCCAGGGGGAGGATGTTGAGCCCGGCGTAGCTCTCGAGTCTCTTCACCTCCGGTAGGTGGGCGATCCGGGCGAGGAGATCCGGGTCGTAGCCGACGTCGGCACCGCGAGCTGGGTTCAGCACCGCGGTGATGCCGCCCAAGTCGGATGGATCGGTGCCGGCGAGGAACGACGGGAACGACGACTGCGTACGCCGGGCGCCGGCCAACGCGCCCATGGCCAAACCCCCCACCAGCCCGACCAGCAGCACGATCGTGAGGTAGCCCCTCCACCGACGGCCGAAGGTGGCCCGGAGGCGGTACCGGGCGACGAACAGCACCGGCCGCTTCACGGAGATGGGGTTACGAACATCGATGGATACGTCCTCCACACCTCGGACCGCGAGCCGGGGGCCCGCCGGAATCAGTGTGGCGGATCAGGGCCGGCGGACAAGGTTGTCACCCGGTGTCGCGGAGAGGGTGCCAGCACCACACCCGGCCCATCAGTGAGGGCAAGGGGACCGGATGGTTCCGGTCAGCCACTCTCACCAACGCCCCAAAGACGGCTCGAGCAGGCCGCCGACCCGCGTTTTCGCAGGTCAGCGGCCCAACACCTCAGATGTCGTAGTAGAGGTGGAACTCGTAGGGGTGGGGACGAAGGCGCAAGGCGTCGATCTCGTGCTCCCGCTTGTAGGCGATGTGGGTCTCGATGACGTCGTCGGTGAAGACGCCGCCGGCCCGGAGGAAGTCGCCGTCGGCCTCCAAGGCCAGCAGGGCCTCGTCCAGCGACGACGGCACCTGCGGCACCATGGCCAGCTCCTCCGGCGGGAGGTCGTAGAGGTCCTTGTCGACCGGGTCGGGCGGCTCGATGCGGTTCAGGACCCCGTCGAGCCCCGCCATCATCATCGCCGCGAAGGCCAGGTAGGCGTTCGACGACGAGTCGGGGCAGCGGAACTCGACCCGCTTCGCCTTGGGCGACTTCTGGGCCAGCGGGATGCGGCAGGAAGCCGACCGGTTCCTCTGGGAGTAAACCAGGTTCACCGGCGCCTCGTAGCCGGGCACCAGCCGCTTGTACGAGTTGGTCGTCGGGTTGGAGAAGGCGCAGATGGCGGCCGCGTGGGAGAGCAGCCCGCCGATGTACCAGCGCCCGATGTCGGACAACCCCGCGTACCCCGTCTCCGAGTAGAACAACGGCTCGTCGCCGTTCCACAGCGACTGGTGGGTGTGCATGCCCGACCCGTTGTCCTCGAACAGGGGCTTGGGCATGAACGTGATCGTCTTGCCGAAGGCCTTGCCCACGTTCTTCACCACGTACTTGAAGGTCACCAGCTTGTCGGCCATGTTCAGCAGGGTGTCGAAGCGCATGCCGATCTCGCCCTGACCTCCGGAGGCGACCTCGTGGTGGTGCAACTCGACCGGGATCCCCAACGAGATGAGGGTGGACGAGATCTCCGAGCGCAGGTCCTGGTAGTGGTCCATGGGCGGGACCGGGAAGTAGCCCTCCTTGGTGCGGGGCTTGTAGCCGAGGTTCGGCCCCTCGTCCCGGCCGGTGTTCCACGTGCCTTCCACCGAGTCGACCATGTGGAACGACGTGTTGCCCCGATAGTAGAAGCGGACGTCGTCGAAGATGAAGAACTCGGGCTCGGGGCCGAAGTAGGCCCGGTCCGCCACGCCCGTCGACGCCAGGTAGGCCTCCGCCTTCTTGGCCACGTAGCGGGGGTCACGGCTGTAGGCCTCGCCCGTCACCGGGTCGTGCACGAAGCAGTGGATGTTGAGCGTCTTGCGGGTGCGGAAGGGGTCGATGTAGGCGGTGTTGGGGTCCGGGATCAGGATCATGTCCGACTCCTGGATCTGCTGGAACCCCCGGATCGACGAACCGTCGAAGCCGTGGCCGTCGGTGAAGACGTCCTCCGTCATCTGGGTCGCGGGGACGCTCACGTGCTGCACCAGCCCGGGCAGGTCACAGAAGCGGTAGTCGACGTACTCGACGTCTTGATCCTTCAACATCGCCAAGACGTCGGCCGGGCTGCGTTGCTGCACGGGTTTCCCCCTTCATGGGCCACTGCGGAGCGGACGAGTCACCATCGCGGCCACCAGTTTCCCGCCAGTTGCGTCTTGATGAACGGGGTGTGAACACGCAGGGCAGGAAGTTCAGGGACCGGGCAGGGCTGCGAAGATACCGCCCATGGAACGTCAGCAGGACTATGTGCTCCGGTCGGTCGAGGAGCGGGGCATCCGTTTCATCCGCCTGTGGTTCACCGACGTCCTCGGCCAGCTCAAGTCGATCGCCATCGTCCCCGGCGAGTTGGAGAACGCGTTCGAGGAAGGGATGACGTTCGACGGCTCGGCCATCGACGGCTTCAGCCGGGTCCAGGAGAGCGACATGCTCCTCCACCCCGACCCCAACACCTTCGAGCTCCTCCCCTGGCGGGGCGAGGACGCACCCGTCGCCCGGATGTTCTGCGACGTCACCAATCTCGACGGCTCGCCCTTCGAGGGCGATCCCCGCCATGTCCTGCGGCGGGCGCTCGACCGGGCCCGCAACCTGGGCTTTTCCTTCTACGTCGGCCCCGACATGGAGTTCTTCTACTTCAAGGGCGTGGCCGACGGCCCCCCCCAGGCGGTGCCCATCGACTACGGCGGCTACTTCGACCTCACCACCGTCGACGTCGCCACCGACCTCCGCCGGCGCACCATCCTGGCCCTGGAGTCGATCGGCATCCCCGTGCGCTACAGCCACCACGAGGACGCCCCCGGCCAGCACGAGATCGACCTCCGCTACACCGACGCCCTGACCATGGCCGACAACGTCATGACCTTCAAGCTGGTGGTGAAGGAGATCGCCCTCGAGCGGGGGGTCTACGCCTCGTTCATGCCCAAGCCCCTCGCCGGCGTCCAGGGATCGGGGATGCACACCCACATCTCCCTGTTCGAGGGCGACGTCAACGCCTTCAGCGACCCGGGCGACGAGACCCACCTGTCGAAGGTGGGCAAGGGCTTCGTGGCCGGGCTGCTCCATCACGCCCGGGAGATCACCGCCGTCACCAACCAGTGGGTCAACTCCTACAAGCGTTTGGTGGTGGGCTTCGAGGCCCCGGTCTACGTGGCCTGGGCCCGCAACAACCGCTCCGCCCTGGTCCGCATCCCTGGGTCCAAGAAGGGCAAGCAGGCGTCGACCCGCATCGAGTTCCGCTCGCCCGACCCCGCCTGCAACCCCTACCTGGCCTTCGCGGTCATCCTCGGCGCCGGCCTGCGGGGCATCGAGCACGGCTACGACCTGCCGACGGAGCTCACCGCCAACCTCTACGAGATGACGCCCGAGGAGCGGCTGGCGGAGGGGGTGGAGGCCCTCCCCGGCTCGCTGGAGGAGGCGGTGGCCTGCATGGAGAAGTCGGAGCTGCTCCCGGAGGTGCTGGGTGAGCACGTCTTCGAGTGGTTCATCCGCAACAAGCGGGTCGAGTGGGAGGCGTACAAGTCGCAGGTCACCCCGTTCGAGATCGACCGATACCTGCCGATCCTCTAAGGCGAGGGGACCGAACAACCGATGGAATCGCTGCTGCTCTTTCCCGAGCCGCCGCCGCCTCTGGTGGTGGCCGTGCTCGACACCGCCGGCTATCCGTGGAAACCGGCCACCACGTCCGACGACGCCACCAAGCGGGAGCCGGAGGACGGTTGGTCGGGCGCCGTCATCTGCGCCGACGAGGACGCCGAGGGCGCGCTGGCCATGTGCCGCAGCCTGCGCAAGCGCGACATCCCCCTCGAGCCGTTGCTGCTGCTGGTGGTCGCGACCCAACTCGACGAGCTGGAGCTGCGGGAGGACCTGTTCGACGACATCTGCGTGCTGCCCCTGCGGGCGGGTGAGCTGGAGGCCCGCCTCCGCCACCTGTTCTGGCGCACCGGGCGGGGCACCCGGCCCGAGCTCATCGAGTACGGGCAGCTGATCCTCAACCTGGAGACGTACCAGGCGGCCATCGGCGGTCGGCCTCTCGATCTCACCTACATGGAGTACGAGCTGCTCAAGTTTCTGGCCACCCACCCGGGCAAGGTCTTCACCCGGGAGATGCTGCTGTCACGGGTGTGGGGCTACGAGTACTACGGCGGCGCCCGCACGGTCGACGTCCACATCCGGCGACTGCGGGCCAAGCTCACCGAGGAGCACGCCGGGTTGATCCACACCGTCAGGTCGGTCGGATACCGCTTCGGACAGTCTCGCTGGGGCTTGTAGGGGTTGTCGTCGTCGGGGCGGGCTGGTTGGCGGCCACCCGGCCCGCGACCCAGGCGGTGAGCTGGAGGAAGCGCTCCCACGGGAAGTCGGGCCCGGGATCGATGTCGGCGTTGGCCGCGATGCCGCCCTGGCCGGTGTGCCACTGGTCGACGGTGATACGCCGGACGGGGATGCCGTGGCGGACGGCCCTCACCCCCACCCACGTCGCGGCCCGCACGAGGAGGGCCTCCTCCCGGGCCGGGTCGCGGCCCCACGCCGACGGGTCGTAGGCCAGGGCCAGGTCGATGGCGGCCGAGCTGGAGCGCACCCCGTGGAGGGCCGTGGCGTCGTCGGGGAGGAGCTCGATGATGAGGTCGGGATCGACGACGGCGTGGGCCGCCTCGGGCTGGTCGACAGCGGCCAGGTGGGCGGCCACGTCGTCGGCGCGGTAGGCGCCGGGAACGGTGTGGAGGACGACGGCCCGGATTCCGCCGTACCGGGTCGGGTAGTACCACCCGTGCTTGCCGTTGGCCCGGAGGGTGGCGTGCGGGTTCTCGTTCTCGACGAGGAAGTACGTCGGCTCGGCCGACACCTGGGCGATCAGCTCGTCCGGTGTCGGCAGCGGCCGCCGGGGTCGGGGCGGCGCGGGAGCACGGACGATCGACTCGGCCACGGACGGGGCCGGGGCCGGCGCGGCGATCGACGGGGCCGGCGGCGCAGGGTCGACGAAGGCGGGGGGCACGGACGGGGCCGGCGGTGCGGCCCAGGGAGGAATGGGCGGGGTGGGTGCGGCAACCGCAGGAGGCACGGGCGGGACGGGCTCGGCCAGGCGGGGGGCGACGGGCGGCGCCGGCTCGGGTGGGGCCGGCGGCGTCGGCCGGGCGAAGGCGGGGGGCAGGGGTGGGAGCGGCTCGGCCGCCGGTGGGCCCAGCGTCGCCGCGGCCGCGGCGGGGGGGACGGGTGCCGCCGGTTCAGCCTCGACGGTCGGAGGCGGCTCGGCGACGGGAGAGGCGGCGTCGGCGCCGGCCCCCACGGGGGCTTCGGGCGCCGGCGGGATCAGGGACGGGGCGTCACGGTCGTCGACGAATGCGACCGCGGCTTCGACCGCGGCTTCGACCGCGGCTTCGACGACGGCCTCGGCCGCGTCCACCGCGTCCAATGGCTGCATCTCGTCCGCCGCCGGAGGCGCCGCGGCCGCGACGAACGGGGCTTCGTCGACCAGGTCGACGATCCGCGGCCACAGGAACGGGGCGTCGCCCGCCAGGAGGCCGGCCTGGCCCCCTTCGAACTCGTCGGCGGTGACGAGTCGGACGGGAATGGCGTGCTCCCGCATCTTGGCCGCCGCCCACGCCGCCGCCTGGCGGAGGACGACCTCGTCGGTGACGGGGTCGTTGCCCACGCCGGCGAGGAGCATGACCAGGGTGGACTCGTCCTGCTCCGGGAGGTGGACGGCGACGACGTCGTCGGGGAGCAGGTCGAGGACCCCGTCGACGTCGACCACCACGTGAGCGGAGGCCGGTGTCTCGCTCATCGCCATCTCCGACGCAGCCGCGCCCGCGGTGTGGGGCTCGACGGTGTCGACGACGATCCCCCGGATCGGCTGGGTGCGCTGGTCGCGGTACCACCCCCGCTTGCCGTTGGCCTGACGGGGGGCGTGGGGGTTCTGGCGCTCGAGGAGGTAGTACGACCCGTGGCGTCCGCTGGAGACCACCAGGGGTACGACGGGCATGGTGGGGTGATCTTCCACGGCCATGACCGCGGTGAGCGCCCCCGCCAACCCGGGCTCGGGCTCGGACTCGCCGGCGATATCGGGCACCTCCAGGACCCCGCCCCAGCCGCCGCGCCCGTCGTCGTCGTCGGCCCAGGCGTCGTCGCCCGCCGCCGCCCCCCGCCGCCGCCGACGACGCCGCCGGGCCAGCAGGAGCAGGGCCAGCAGCACCACCGCCCCGGCCCCGGCCGCGGCGAAGATGGCCGTGGTCGACCCGGTGCCCTTCTTCACCTGGAAGGCCACCGTGGCCAGGGCAACCGACGGGTTGTCGTCGGCCACCAGCGTGAGGGTGTGGGGCCCCGGCTGGGCGTCCCGGGGAATGCTCATCTCGAACTTCCCCGACGTTCCGGCCGCGGGCGGAGCCCCGGGGACGGTCTTGCCGTCGAGGATCACGCGCAGGGTCTGGACGTCGCTGCACGTGCCCACCGATCCCCACGACGTCGAGCCGGTGACGGCCGCTCCCGGTCGGGCCTCGGTGGGCGCCACGGCGAAGCGCATGAGGGCGACCTGGCCCGGCTGGCAGCCGGCGGCGAACCCGACCGGCCTCACCGCCGGCTTCACCTGGCCGGGACTGGCGGGCGCGCTGACGGGCGCGGCGGTGGTGGGTGACGAGGGCGACGGGGCGGACGCGCCGGCGCGGGTGGTGACCGGCCCCGCCTCGGTGGGACTCCCCACCTCGCCCACCACCACGTCGGCGGTGGTGACGGAAACCGGCGGCGAGGTGATGGGGGCGGCCGTCGCCGGCGTGGCTGTCACCCGGAACGTCAGGCTCTGACTCGGCCCCGCCCCTTCCACGACGATCCCGTCCGCCTTCACCTCGTGGTTCCCGACCGACGCCGAGTCCGGAACGTCGAAGACGAGCGTGGTCTCGCCCTCACATCCCTTGACGCCCGCCACCGGCTCGCCGTCGAAGGAGACGATGCAGCCGGCGCCGAAGGCGGAGAGGGTCACCGTCACGTGTGTGCCCGCGGGCCCGCTCTGGGGGTTGACCGACATGGAGTACGCGAAGGCAACGCCCTGTCCGAGCCATGGGCCCGCGAGCAGGGCGACGATCACCAACATCCAGCGTTGAGCAGGCGGGGCAGCCTGGCGGCGGGTCATGCCGTCCCCCTCAGTTCGCGCCCCGCAATCCTACCCCCGAGCCTGTGGAAAACGGGGGATGGCCCCGCTCAACCCACGAAAGCCCAGGCGTCGATCTCCACCAGGGCCCCCAGGGGGAGGCCGGAGACGCCCACCGTGGCCCGCGCCGGACGGTGTTCGCCGAAGACCTCGGCGTACACCTCGTTCATGGCCGCGAAGTCGTCGATGTGGCGCAGATAGACGGTGGTCTTGACCACCTGGGCCAGCGACGCACCCTCCGTGGCCAGGACGGCGGCCAGGTTGGCCAGGACCTGACGGGTCTGGGAGGGGACGCCACCGTCGACGATGCTGCCGGCCGATATCGGGATCTGACCGGAGACGGCCAGCCACTGTCCGGCCCGGACGACCGGGCGGTAAGGCCCGATCGGCGTTGTCAGCTGAAGACCTAGCTGAAGGAGGAGCCGCAGCCGCAGCTACGGGTGGCGTTGGGGTTGTTGATGGCGAACCCGGCGCCCTGGAGGCCGTCCTTGTAGTCGAGCTGGGCGCCGGTGAGCAGCGGGGCGCTGGCAGCGTCGACGACGACCTTCACGCCACCGAGCTCGACGACGCTGTCGTCGGCGGTGAACTCGGTGTCGAAGAACATCTCGTAGCTGTAGCCCGAGCAACCGCCGGGACGTACGGCAACCCGCAGGGCCAGATCGTCGTTGCCCTCGGCCTTGATGAGCTCCTGGACCTTGGTGGTGGCGCTATCGGTGAGGGTGATCATCCCTACTCCTCCTAAGACAATCCGGCTGTTCATAAGTCTAACGGACAGAGAGCTCTACCTGGCAGGGATCGCGGTCGGCGAGCGTGCCGAACCTTTCAACGCTCCCGCCCCCGATCTGTTCCACGTATCCCTGGATGAGGCCCCGGTGCAGATGGCAGACGACTTCGGGGTGGGCCGCGGCCAGGGCGGCGAAGGGGCAGTGGGTGAAGGCGATGGTGGCCATGTCGTCGTTGGCGACCACCGCCGGGTCGAACCCGAGCTCGGAGAGCATGGTGGTGACGGCCTCGACGCACGCCTTGCGGGGGACAGTGCCGCCGGCCGCGGCCATCGCCCGCCCCGCCTCCGCGCCCACCAGGGCCACATCGTCGGGCTCGAGTTCGGAAGCCGCGGCCAAGGGGGCGAGCATGCGGGCCAGCAGGGGGAAGGCGGGGGGCTCGAGGCCCAGCGAGGGGGCGTCGGGAGCGAGGGCGTAGCGATGCTGGGGGCGGCCCACGCTGCCCCGCCCGTCGGCCTCCACCTGCAGCAATCCCACGTCGCGCATGCGCTCGAGGTGGGGCCGCACGGTGTTGGGGTGCAGGGCGAGCGACTCGGCGATGTCGGCGGTGGAGCGGGGCGACCCGGCCCGGGCCAGCTCCAGGTAGATGGCGTAGCGGGTGTTGTCGCCCAGCGCCTTGAGGACGTCGAGCCGGGAACCTCCGCTGATGACAGCCATCGGGTGGATATTACCGGGCCAGACCGGTAAAATCCAGGGCATGGCCCCGGGCACGTCGACCGCTCCCACCGAAGAGGACGTACGGGGCACGCTGCGGGGCGTCGTCGACCCCGAGTTGGGCGCCAACATCGTCGACCTGGGCATGGTCAACGCCATCGACGTCGACCCCGACGGGTTCGTCCTGGTCACCGTCGCCCTCACCATCTCCGGCTGCCCCCTGCGGGTGCAGATCCGCGACGACGTGGAGTCGAAGGTGCGGGGCCTGCCCGGCGTCACCGGGGTGACGGTGAAGTTCGGGGAGATGGACCAGGCCCAGCGCAGCGCGGTGATGCAACGGGCCCGCCGCCACGCGGCCGACCACGCCCCCGAGACCGAGGTCCCCCTCACCACCCGCATCATCGCCATCGCCAGCGGCAAGGGCGGGGTGGGCAAGAGCAGCGTCACCGTCAACCTGGCGTCGGCCCTGGCCGCCCGGGGCTTCTCGGTGGGCGTCCTCGACGCCGACATCTGGGGCTTCTCCGTCCCCCGCATGCTGGGCCTGAGTGGCCGGCTGGAGGCCACCGACAAGGGCCAGATCAGCCCTCTCGAGGTGCCGGTGGGCGCGGGCCGGATCAAGGTCGTGAGCATGGGGTTCCTCGTCGACGACGAGGACATGGCCATCATGTGGCGGGGCCTGATGCTGGCCAAGGCGCTGGAGGAGTTCCTGGTCAAGGTGGCGTGGGGACCGATGGACTACCTCCTGGTCGACATGCCCCCGGGGACGGGCGACGTGCAGATGGCGCTCGGTCGTCTGCTGCCCCGCACGGAGATGGTGGTCGTCACCACCCCCGCGGTGGCGGCCCAGAAGGTGGCGGTGCGGGTGGCCGACATGGCCCGCCGGTCCTACCTCAAGGTGCTGGGCGTGATCGAGAACATGAGTTCGTTCACCTGCGACCACGGCGAGACCTACCCGCTGTTCGGCGTGGGCGGCGGCCAGACCCTGGCCACCGACATCGGAGCGCCGCTCCTGGGGCGTATCCCCCTGGAACCCGCCGTCAGCCTGGCCAACGACGCCGGCACGCCGCTGTCGGTGGCGTCGCCCGACAGTGCCGCCGGCTCGGTGTTCGCGGCCATCGCCGACCGCATCGCCGACGAGCTGCTCCCCCCCGTCGACATGGCCGGCTGCACCGCCCGGATGCTCGCCGCGGTCGAGCAGGCCCTGGGCTGAGACCCCCCCAAAGGCCAGCTCGCGGGGCCTAGTTTCAACCCCGTCACCAATCGGTACGTTCCGGCCATGAACGCAACCGTGTTATGGGTCATCGCCGTCATCCTGGCCATCGTGGGCATCGTGCAGTTGCTCCAGGGTCAGATCATCTTTGGCATCATCCTGCTCATCGCGGCCGCCGCGGTGGGCCCCGGCGGGTGGTCGGTCTTCAACCGCCGCTCCCGCGTCTGACACCAGCCGCGGGGACTACCTAGAGAGGACGTGGGCGGTCGGCTCGGCCGGCCGCCCTCGTTCTCTCCCGACTCAGGCGGCCCGTAGCTCCTGGGCCAGGGCGGCCTTGGCGTCGTCGATGAAGTGGCCGTGGCCGGGGGCGATGCCGCGCAGGGGTGGGCGCAGCTTCGACAGGCGCTCGATCGACGCCAGCCAGGCGGCGGCGTCGAGGTCGGCGGGCATGGCCAGGTCGTCGCCGCAGTCGTCGCCCCGCACCATGTCGCCGGCGACGAGGATGCGGTCGTCCTCCAGTAGGTAGCAGAGGTGGTCGGCGGCCATGCCCGGCGTGTGCAGGGCCAGCAGGCGGAACTCGGTGGCCTCCAACTCGTAGCCCTCGCCGATCTCGACGTCGGGCGTGAACCCGTCGGCCGCCCCGAAGCCGAGGACCTCGGCGCCGGTGCGGGCGGCCACCGCGGCCGCCCCCTCGGCGTGGCCGCGAGCGGTCGACGTCACCAGCACCCACCGGATGCGGTCGCCGCCGCAGCCGACGATGGCGTCGACGTGGTCGGGGTCGGCGGAACCCGGATCGATCACCGCGATCTCGTCGATGCCGACCAGGTAGGTGTTCGTCCCGGTGGGGGACACGATGCGACGGATGAGGGGCCGCAGGGCGTTGGGCACGCCCGGGGAAAGGTCAGCCACGTTCCACCGGGATGAACTTGCGGCCGACCCGGTAGAGCGCGGCGCGGCGGACCGCGGCCCGCACCGGGGGGAGCAGCAGGAGGACTCCGAAGATGTCGGTGACGAAGCCGGGGGAGATGAGGAGGGCGCCGGCGACCATGATCAGCACCCCGTCACCGATCTCCCGGCCGGGGACCACGCCCCGCTGCATCTGTTCCTGAAAGCGGCGCCACACGCTCAAGCCTTCCCGCTTCACCAGCCAGGCGCCGACGAAGCTCACCAGCAGCAGAATGCCGATGGTGTTGAAAACGCCGATCGCCTGTCCGACCTGGATGATCACTGCCAGTTCGACGATCGGCAGGATGATGAAGAAGACGGCGAGCAACGCGACCACGACCTCCATGGTACGCCCGGTACTGTCCTACCGATGCCGCTGGACTACGACCGGTGGACGAGTCCGGCGACCACCCCGACCCAGCGCCCCCGTCGGAACGGCCTCATCCAACGTCACCTCTGGCCGCCCAGCGTGCCCGGGTTCATGGTTATCGTCCTCGTGCTGTCGGTGACGATCGGGCTGATCGCCGGCTACCTCTACACCCAGTCGTCGAGCGGCAAGGTCACCCTCCAGGACCCGACGGGCCCCGAGCCGGTGGCCGAGGTCACCGTGAGCACCGTCGGTCCGTCCGAAGAGACCACGTCCACGAAGGTCCAGACGTTGTCGGTGGAGGCCCTGGGGGTCCGGGTGGCACCCTCCATCTGGCGGGTGAGCACCCTCGACGAGGAGGGCAAGCCGATCGAGGCGTCGGCCATCGTGGCCGGGTCGTTCGGCGGCCAGAGCTACCTCCTCACCAGCTTCGCCGCGGTGCGGGCGTCGACGCGGGTGCCCGGGCCCCCGCTGGTGGTGCGCAACGGCGGGTCGGAGTCGCCCGCCACCCTGTGGACGTGGCAGGAGGACAAGGACCTGGCCCTGCTGGTGATCCCCCGGGCGGCTCCGCCCCTGCTGTGGGCCACCGAGAACCCCGAGGGCAAGCCCGACGACCGGGTCTTCGTGGCCGCGGAGGGGGCCGCCCTCGCGCCGGGCAAGATCCTGGCCTCGTCGGCGACGGCCATCCAGCACAACATCTCCGTGGACGAGCGCCGCCAGGGCGGGGCCCTCATCAACGAGAAGGGCGAGGTGCTGGGGATGGTGTCCAAGGAGTACAACCCGGGCGGCGTCGGCACCGACCGCATCTTCGTCGCCGTACCGATGCGGTCCAGCTGCGGGCAGATCCTGTCGTGCGGCGGGGGGAACGCCACGGTGGGGGCCAGCACCACCACGACCGCCCCTGACTGACGCCGGGAAGCCCTAAGGCTTGTTCGGGATGACCCCGTTGGGAAACAGGTTGAGCGACGTCGACGTCGTCGGCTTGGGCACAGTGGTGGTGGAGAAGATCGGCGGGAGGGTGAACGTGGTGGTGGGCACGGTGGTGGTGGGATTGGGGAAGAGCGTCACCGGCGGCGCCACCGACACCAGCTGCTCGGTGGGCTTGGGCGTGATGTCGACGGGGGCCCGGCGGGCGCCGGCGGTGACGTCGCCCGCCAAGGGGGCCGGCTTTGGGAAGTCGACCTTGGGCGTGTCCTTGAGCGCGGCCGACATGTAGGCCTTCCACGTGGACGCGGGGATGGTGCCGCCGTACACCTTCGACACCCCCTTGATGTTGAAGAGGGACCGGGTGTTGGTGTCGCTGTAGCCCATCCACACCGACGTCGACAGGGTCGGGGTGAAGCCCACGAACCACGCGTCGCGGTTCTCGTCGGCGCTGCCGGTCTTGCCCGCGGTGCCGTCGGGCCGGCCGATGGCGGCCCCGGTGCCGGTGCCGCTGGCGACCACGCCCTTGAGGACGTCGGTGACGTTGTCGGCCACCACCTCCGACAGCACCCGCTTGGGCGTGCGCGTGGTGTTGTCCTCGATCACCTGCCCCTTGGCGTCGGTGATCTTGAGGATGGGAGTGGCCGGCAGTTGGTTGCCCCGGTTGGCGAAGACGGAGTAGGCGGCGGCCATGTCGAGGGGTGACACCTCGGCCGCGCCCAGGGTGAGGCTGATCCCGTAGGGGTCGCCGTTGGCCTGGATGCCGTCGGCCGGCACCATCGTGATCCCGAGCCGGTGGGCCATCTCCGCCGTCTCCGGCACGCCGACGTCGCCGATGAGCTGGGCGAAGACGGTGTTCACCGAGTGGACGGTGGCCTCCCGCAGGGTGATGCTGCCGTAGCTCCCGCTCTCGACGTTGCCCACCGTGCAGTCGGTGCCGGTGCAGTTGGGGACGGTGTAGCTGCCGGGGCCGGAGTAGACCCGACTGGGCCCGATCCCCTCCTCGAACGCCTTGGCCAGGGTGAAGGGCTTGAACGCCGAGCCCGGCTGACGGCCGGTGCCCCCGCCGGCCAGGCAGATGGGGCCCTCCGCCGGCACCTGGTAGCCCTCGGGACAGGCGCCCAGGGCCAGATTGACCTGGGAGGCGTTGAAGTCCCGTCCCCCTACCAGGGCCTTCACGTAGCCGGTGGCCGGCTCCACCGACACCATGGCCATCTCGAGGGGCGGGTCGGTGCCGTCGAGCGAGTCGCTCACGCTGGCCTCGGCCAAGCCTTGGAGGCGGGGGTCGAGGGTGGTCTCCACCTTCAGCCCGCCCCGGTAGATGAGGTCGTCGCCGTACTTGGCCACCAGGTACCGGCGCACGTAGTCGACGAAATAGGGCTGGGTCGACGACTGGAGCTCGAGCGGCTGCACCAGGGTGGCGTTGGCCGGCGGGTCGCCCTCGCCGTCGGCCGCCTTGCCCCCGGGGCCGACCAGGAACAGCTCCTTCGACCGGGCGTCGGCGTACTGGGACTGGTTGATCCGCTTCTGTTGGAGCATCTCGTCGAGGACGTCCTTGCGGTTGGACTCGGCCGCCTTCGGGTTGGCCCGGGGGTCGAAGTCCGACGGGGCCGAGATGAGCCCGGCGAGGAGGGCCGACTCCGAGAGGGTGAGCTCGTTGACCGGCTTGTTGAAGTAGGACTCGGCCGCCGCGCCCACGCCGTAGGCCCCGCCTCCGAAGTAGATGGTGTTGAGGTAGCGGTAGAGGATCTCGTCCTTGGTGACCTTGCGGTCGAGCTGGCCGGCCAGCACCGCCTCCCGGATCTTGCGGGCCAGGGTGCGCTCGTCGCCCGTGTAGACCTTCTTGACGTACTGCTGGGTGATGGTCGACCCGCCCTGGACGACGGTCTTGCCCCGGAAGTCGGCCCACGCCGCCCGCATGGCGCCGATGAGGTCGAAGCCGCCGTGGGAGTAGAAGCGCTTGTCCTCCGCCGCCACCACCGCCTGCTTCAGGATCTCGGGAATGTCCTTCTGCTCGACCGGGATGCTGGTGTCGAAGCGGCGGAAGACGCCGATCTCGGCCCCGGTGGCGTCGAAGACGTGGGTGACCCGGGACTCCACGCTCGGCTTGGGATCGGGGAGTTCGGGGGCGGGAAAGGGCAGGTAGAACATGGCGGCCAGGGCCGTACCCGCGGTGACGAGGGGCGCCACGATGGTGACGACCACGAAGATGGCCACCGCCTTGGCGATCTGCATGCCGTCGGGCATGGTGAACGGGGGGGCGGGCATCAGGTCGGATCCTACGGCGGGGCCGGTCGGTGCTGCGGTCGGGGCCGGCCCGTCGTCCCCCGGCCCGTCACCCGCCAGGCGACGCGACGAAGCCTCCGCGCCGACCCGTGAGGAGGCGCGGAGGCTTCGTCGGAGCGATCGGCGGCTAGCGGCCGCCGGCGGGCACGCTCAGCACCAGAAGCACAGGTCCTCGAAGGCGTCGATGATGCTGCCGATGACGTCGGCCGCATACCCGGCCGCGGTGAGCACCCCTTCCAGGGCGTCGGCGCCGAGGTTGTAGAGCGCTCCGACGACACTGGCGACCACGTCGGCGGCGATGCCCAGACCCTTGAAGATCCCGGCCACCACGTCCGCGCCCAACCCGAAGACCGTCTTCAAGGCGTCGGCGATCGCGTTCAGGGTGAAGCCGATGCCCTGGAGGATCCCGGCGGCCACGTCGGCCGCCAGTCCGAAGGAGAACCGGAGGGCGTCGGCCACCTCGTTGGCCAGGAAGCCGATCCCCTTCAGGATCCCGGCGGCCACGTCGGCTGCCAGTCCGAAGGAGAACTTGAGGGCGTCGGCCACCTCATTGGCCAGGAAGCCGATCCCCTTCAGGATCCCGGCGGCCACGTCGGCTGCCAGTCCGAAAGAGAACCGGAGGGCATTCGCCACTTCGCTGGCCAGGAAGCCGATCCCCTTCAAGATCCCGGCAGCCACGTCGGCTGCCAGTCCGAAGGAGAACTTGAGGGCGTTTGCCACTTCGCTGGCCAGGAAGCCGATCCCCTTCAGGATCCCGGCGGCCACGTCGGCCCCCAGCCCGAAGATCACCTTGAGGCCCTCGGCCACCTCGGTGACGACGAACCCGACGCCCTTGAGGATCCCGGCGGCCACGTCGGCGGCCAGGCCGAACACGACCTTGAGGGCGTCGGCCACGACCGTCACGGCCATGCCGAGGCCCTTCAGGATGGTGGCGACGGCCTCGGCGGGCAGGGAGAACACGGCCACCAGGGCGGCGGCGATGGTGGTTCCGGGGAGACCGAGGAAGTTGAGGACGTCGGCCACCGCGCCGGCGGCCAGGCCGAACACGGTCTTCAGGGCGTCGGCGATGACGGTGGCGGCGATCCCGATGTTGTTGAGCACGGCGGCCGTGGCCTGGGCGGCCAGGCCGAACACCGTCTTCAGGGCGTCTGCGATCACGGTGCCGGCGATACCGATGTTGTTGAGCACACCGGCCGCCAGCTGAGCCCCGAGACCGAACACGGTCTGCAGAGCGCCCGCGATCTCGTTCACCGCGACGCCGATCGCGTTCAGGACGCCCGCGGCCAACTGGGCCCCGAGCCCGAACACCGTCTGGAGGGCTCCTGCGATCTCGTTGACCGCGACGCCGATGGCCTTGAGGATGCCGGCCGCGGCCTGAGCGCCGAGCCCGAACACCGTCTGCAGGGCGCCCGCGATCTCGTTGGTGGCGACTCCGATGGCTCGGAGGACGGCCGCCGTCCCCTCCGCGGCGAGGGCGTAGACGGACTGCAGCGCAGCTGCGATCTCGTTCACCAGGAAGCCGACGGCCTTGAGCACGGTCGCCGCCGCCTGTGCCGCCAGCGCGTACGCCGACTGCAGGGCGGCTGCGATCTGGGTGATCGTGTAGGCCAGGCTCTTGAGCAGGGACGCGGCCTCGGTGGCCGCAAGGTGGAAGACGCCGAGGAGGGCGGACGCGACCTCCGTGGCCCCGAAGCCCACCGCCTGCAGCACGCCCGCCGCTTGGGTGGCCGACTGTCCGAAGCCGGACGCCAGGAAGCTGGCGATGGTGATGGGTCCGTAGGCGGCGTTCTTCAACGTCTGGGCCGCCACCTGCGGGGCGGGGATGCC